>JAISJW010000021.1 GCA_031261175.1 Lactobacillales bacterium | reverse complement strand
TTGATTCTCCTCTTTCTTGTGGTTGATTTTAGTAGTGTAAAATCATTTTATCAGAAATTGGAATCAATATGTCTTTTGAGTTTTCGAACAAACCCCATTAGAAAGTATACAACCAAAATAATTGAATAACCCCCAAGCACTCAACTGTAAAAGGTTGGGTGCTTTTTGCGAGTATAAACTTTGAATTTTGAGCAGATTTCGGGCTGAAAACGTCGAGTTTATACTCGCAAAAATGAAAAACGGGTTTTAACGCTGGTCTGGAAAAAACACTAGCTTTTTGATATAATTAACCTTATGAAAAATATCCTAGTGACCGGCGGAGCCGGCTATATCGGCAGCCACACGTTAGTGGCACTAATCGAAGAGGGCTACCGGCCAATCGTCTTCGACAACTTCTCAAATTCAAGTGCGGTGGCAATTAAACGCGTCGAAGAAATCACGGGCGTCGAAGTCGAAGTGATTAAAGGCGACATCACGCGCGATGAGGATTTGGACCTGTTGTTTAATGCGTTCGAATTTAGCGGAGTTATCCACTTTGCTGGATTAAAAGCGGTCGGCGAAAGCGAAAGAGAACCTTTGAAATATTGGGTTAACAACGTTGATGGCTCGATTAAACTTTTTGCGGCTATGAAGCGTTTTGACGTCAAAAATATCATCTTCTCGTCGAGCGCGACAGTTTATGGTGATCGCAATCCGTTTCCATATAAAGAGGGGATGCCTTTGGGCGCGGTTCCGGTTTACGGGAAAACAAAAGAAGTTATCGAATACGCATTGATGAATTTGAAAGCGGATGGGTTCAACTCGCTTGCGCTGAGATATTTCAATCCGGTTGGCTCGCACAAGAGTGGAAAAATCGGGGAAAATCCGCAGGGAATTCCTAATAATCTAGCGCCGTTCATCACGCAAACCTTAGTTGGGAAACGCGAAAAACTAACCGTTTTCGGAAACGACTACAACACACCAGACGGCACAAACATTCGTGACTACATCCACGTTCTAGATTTAGCGCGTGCCCACGTTGTCGCGCTTAATTACCTATTAGAAAACGAAATTGGCTTTGACGCGATCAATATCGGAAGCGCAAAAGGTTACTCAAACCTCGAAGTTATCGAAGCTTTCGAAAAAGCAGCGGGAACAAAAGTTAACTGGGAATTCGGTCCTCGCCGCGCAGGTGACCTCGACGAATACTTCGCTGATGCAACTAAAGCTAAAGAAGTCCTGGGCTTCGAAGTTGAATATGATATAGAAGAAATGGCTGCTGATGCTTGGAAATGGCAGCGCCTAAATCCTAACGGTTTTGAAGAAGTCGAGTAATCACTCGGCTTTTTATGTTACAAAATATAACACAAAAATTAAATGATTGCGTTTTCACTTTAACATTCGAGAAATCAAAAGCAAAAAAGTGCTAAAATAGCATTATCGTTTGTTACAAAACCTAACAAACAACCAAATTAGGGGGAAGTTATTTATGAAGAAGTTCAAAAAACTACTATCATTAGCATTTATCACCGCTACACTTGCCGCATCGATCTTTGGTGCAGTTGACGCCTTTGCGAGCGTTAAAGGGAAGACTTACAAGATCGTGAGCGACACGACGTACGCGCCGTTCGAGTTCCAGGACGCAAATGGCAAGTGGGTCGGCATCGACATGAGCCTGATGAAAGAAATCGCCAAAGTCGAAGGTTTCAAAGTTGAAATCAAAAACATCGGCTTCAACGCTGCGGTTCAAGCGCTTGAATCTGGCCAAGCCGACGGTTTGATGGGCGGTTGCTCGATCACGCCGGAACGCGAGAAAAAATTCGACTTCAGTAAACCTTACTACGAAACGTCGCTTCAACTTGCCGTGCGCAAGGAAGACAAGGACAAATATAAATCTTACAAAGATATGAAGGGCAAGGTTTTCGCTGGGAAAGTTGGCTCGACCAACGCCGAATGGCTGAACGACCACGCCGCTGAATACGGCTACACGGTTAAATTGTTCGACACGGGCGAAGGTTCGTGGGCGGCTCTTGAAGCTGGGCAAGTCGACGGCATCATGGACGACTATCCGATTCTAGCTTACGCTGCGGCTCAAGGACGTAACTTTGCACTAGTTTGTAAAAAACAACCAGCCGGCAGCTTCGGTTTCCCGGTTGCAAAAGGTCAAAACGCTGAGCTTCTAGCTGCGTTCAACGACGGTCTAGCTAAGCTTAAGAAAAGTGGTCGTTACGACGAAATCATCAACGAGTACATCGCAGATGGTAACAACAAAAAGAACTTAGCCTCAAATGAGGGTACTATTTCAGCAATTCTAGCGAAAAACTGGAAACCGCTTCTAAAAGGTCTAGGCATCACTATCGCCTTGACTCTTGTGTCGTTCTTCATCGCGACAGTTGTCGGCACTTTGATCGGCCTGGCCGGCGTATCGGAAAACAAATTCACTAGCTTCCTAGCCAGCGCTTATGTTGACGTATTCCGTGGTCTGCCGTTGATGGTGCTAGTATTCTTCATCTTCTTCGGCCTACCACAACTAATCCAACACCCACTCAACGACTTCGTCGCGGGTGTCATCGCACTTGCCCTCAACGCTTCGGCCTACATCGCGGAAATCGTCCGCGGCGGGATCAACGCAATCGACAAAGGCCAAATCGAGGCAAGTCGCTCGCTCGGTGTAACTTACGGCATCACGATGCGCAAAGTCGTGCTTCCGCAGGCTTTCAAGATTATGATTCCGTCACTTGTGAATCAGTTTGTCATCACGCTGAAAGATACGACGATTATTTCGGCTATCGGTCTGATCGAGTTGCTTCAAGCTGGGAAAATCATCGTTGCGCGTAACCTCCAAAGTTTCAAGGTTTACCTGATTATCGGGGTGATTTACCTTGTCATTATTCTGGCGCTTACGAAACTTGCCAAGGCGCTTGAAAAGCGCACGCAGTATTAGGAGGGTGAAAAGATGAGTAAAATTTTTGTAAAAGATCTAGTCAAAAAATTCGGTGAAAAAACTGTGCTGACGGGCGTGAATTTCGAGGTCGAGGAGGGCGAGGTTATCTCGGTCATCGGGCCATCAGGTTCGGGCAAGTCAACCTTCCTTCGCTGTCTGAATCGCCTTGAAGACATCACGGCTGGCGAAGTTGTGATCAACGGTGTGAACGTGGCGAAAAACGATACCGACATCAACGCGGTTCGCCGCCACATCGGGATGGTGTTCCAACACTTCAACCTGTTCCCGCACATGAACGTTTTAGATAACGTAACGTTCGGTGTTCGCGAAGTTTTGAAAACGCCTAGAGCTGAAGCTAATAAACTCGCTATGGACTTATTGACGCGCGTTGGCTTGGAAGAAAAAGCCAAAGAAATGCCGTCATCATTATCAGGCGGACAAAAACAACGTGTGGCAATTGCCCGCGCGCTTGCGATGAACCCTGACGTTATGCTGTTTGACGAAGCGACTTCAGCGCTTGATCCTGAAATGGTCGGTGAAGTGTTGCGCGTTATGCGCGAACTTGCCGAAGGTGGGATGACGATGATTATCGTAACGCACCAAATGGAATTCGCCGAAAATATCAGCGACCGCGTGGTCTTTATGGCCGAGGGCGAAATCGTTGAGGTTGGTAAACCGAGCGAATTTTTTGCTAACCCGCAAACGGAACGCGCCCAAGAATTCTTGAGCATGGTCCTAGCTGGAACGCGCAAAGACGATTAAATAATTAAGAAGGACGAACTCGCTTCGTCCTTTTTTGCGTTTTAAAACAAGTTGTGATATAATAGGTAACAGTGTTAGGTAAATACGAGGTGAATTATGAATCAATACAATGAAATGGCTAGTAAATTTTTAGTGACTGTGGTACCGGAGTTCCGTAAGGACGCGATGCTGCACCTATTGTATCGCTTTTCAAAAGGGGAAACTTTTGTGCTGACGAGATTGTTGCGCAACAAAGGAAGTGCATCGCCGAGTTATTTGAAAGAGGAACTTGGAAGTAGCACGGCGCGAATTGCCATGCTCTTAAAAACGCTCGAAGAAAAAGAGATGATAACGCGCACGGCGGACGAAGCGGACAAACGGAAAGTTATCGTTCGGATCACGCCAAAAGGTGAAAAACACGCCATAGAGAGTCATGAGCGGGTTAATCAAAAAACGGCAGATGTGTTCGAAGAAATGGGCGCGGATGAAGCCGAAAAATTCATCGAATTGTTCCAAAAATATATTGAGATTTCGACTAGAAACAACGAGGAGAAAAATGACTAAGAAAAACAAAATTATTGTGGTAATATTAATTGCGGGCGCGTTTATCGCCGTCCTCAACCAAACGACGATGAATCCAGCGATTCCACGCGTGATGCACGACCTCCATATCGACGCACCAACGGCGCAGTGGCTGTCATCTGGCTTCACGCTCGTCAACGCCATCGTCATCGCGACATCGGCTTTCTTAATGGACAAATTCTCGACGCGCAAACTCTTTATCGGAAGCTTCGTCTTGTTCTTTGTCGGCTCGGTTTTAGGCGGCTGGGGTCCGAACTTCCCTGTGTTACTAGTCGGCCGTTTCCTCCAAGCAGTCACGTCCGGCCTGATGCTCCCAATGGCGATGACGGTTCTCATGATCGTCTTCCCGAAAGAAAAACGCGGCACGGCGATGGGCCTATACAGCCTCGTCATCATGTTCGCCCCGGCCATCGGCCCGAGCATCTCCGGCATCCTGACCGACAGCATCGGCTGGCGCGCGATGTTCCTTATAATGGCAGTGGCAAGTCTCTTCGTAATCGTCTTCGCTTTCTTTGAGCTCGACAATTTCGGGGAAACCAAAAACGTCACGCTCGACGTACCCTCTGTCGCGATGTCATCTGCTGGGTTGTTCGCCCTTTTATATGGATTCTCGAAAATCGGTTCGACAGGGACCTTGATTGAAGCAGGCGTGCTAATCGTTGTCGGCGCAATTATTTTAGCATTCTTCGCCCGTCGCCAACTTAAAATGGAAACGCCATTCTTACAGCTACGTGTTTTAGCGGATAAACAATTTGCGACCGGTGCTATCATTTTGATGCTCGTTCAAGCGTCGCTCGCAGCGGCAGCGATTATGCTTCCGCTCTATCTTCAAAACGTCCGCGGAATGTCAGCGACCGTTTCTGGAATCGCGATGATGCCCGGCGCCATTCTTGGCGCGTTTAGCGGGTTATTTGCCGGTAAAATTTTCGATAAAATCGGAGCGCGCAAGCTTTCAATTGCTGGGGTGATTTTAATTGCCTTGGGGTCGATTGGGATGGCTTGTTACAGCATGACGACGCTTGTGATTACGGTGATTGTGTTTTATTCGCTGCGGTCGATGGGGCTGATGATGGCGAATACGCCGCTGAATTCTTGGTCGGTTGCGAATCTGCCGAACGATAAACTCAACCACGGGAATGCCGTTACAAGTACACTGCGTCAGGTTTCATCGACGATGTGCGTAGGCCTGATGGTCTCGGTGATGAACCTGGTTGCTTCGCGCAATACGACTGATCCAATTGCTGGGCAGCTCGACGGGGTGCACTGGACTTTCTATCTGAGTTTGGTGATTGCGGCGATTGCGCTAGTAATGGTGCTCGTTAAGATTAAAAATGTTGACGTTGAGCCGAAGACGATTCCTGAATTCGACATGAGTTTTGCGCTGAACGCGAAGCCTTATACGGTCAGCGATTCGGATACGATTGCGCGAGTGATCGAGATTTTTACGGCGAACAGAACGAGCGGAATTCCGGTAATCAACAAAGCTCGCGAGATGGTCGGCTTTATCTCGGATGGAGATGTGATTCGCTTCCTTGAAAATAATGATGCCCACCTGCTCAGTGACGAAGGGGTGTCAATCGACATCCTTGATTCGGAGAGCTTCACTACGAAAGCGAGTGCGTTGATGGGGATGAACGTGATGGCAGTAGCGAACGAAAATCCGCTGACGATTACGCACGAAATGAATTTAACGCAGATTACGAAGTTTTTCAATCAGCATAAACTGAACAAGGTGGCAGTTGTTGAAGGCAAACGCTTGATTGGCACGATTAGTCGGGTCGATCTAATGCAATATTTGATGACAAAATTAAATTAGGCCCCAAATGACGAGATTTTCCGAAAAACATGCGATTTTTGGCACAAAAGGGCCTGGTTATTTTTTAACCAGGCCCTTTTGTGCCAAAATAAGGGCAAAACTCGAAAAATCTCGTCATTTGGGGCCTAAATATGAAAAATGTGTTATAATTTACTCATGAAAAAAATTTTAGTTGCTTGCTTTTTGCTCCTTGCGCTGACAGGGTGTGGCACGACGCAAAAACAGGCGAAAACGATAAAAAACCCGGTGCCGACTTACGCTCCGATTGATACGACAATTAGCTATTACGCTTACTCGGAGTTGAGTTCTAGCGAGCAGGTTTTGTATGCGCGGATGCTTGATGCGATAAATAATTATCAGGCTAAAATCACCAGCGTTGACGGAAGCGTTTCGGTCGACGAGGCTTTCAAAGTTGCTAATTACATAATGCTTGAACATCCTGAAATTTATTACTTCACGGGCGGCTGCAACGTTAAGTATGACGACGAAGGCGTCCACGAGCTCGACCTGACTTATGATTTAGATAAAAATACTACAAAAAATAACCTTGCCCAAATCGATTCGATAGCAAGTGACTTTGCGAGCAAAAATGCTTACGCGACCGACTACGAAAAGGCGCTCGCGATTTTCAACTACCTAGCTGAAAACGTGACGTATGACGAGGCGTTCGCTGACGCATCGAAGGCGGATACGACTGAAAGTGCGCCGTATAATCCATCAACTTCAATCGAAGGCGTTTTCCTGAATCACACCGCCATCTGTTCTGGCTACGCGCAGGCGTTCGAGTTGCTCGCTCACCGTTTGGGCATCGAGGCTGTGAGCGTCACCGGGACGGGCAAGTCAGGCGAGGGCCACGAATGGGTTTTAGCGAAGCTCGACGGCGAGTATTACTACATCGATCCGACTTGGGGCGATCAGGATACGTGGATTGATTATTCGTATTTTGCGATGACGAGCGATCAGCTGAACAAGGAGCACACGACGGACGAAACGCTGCTCAATTATCCGGTAGCGGAGTCGAACGCTGATGATTATTTCGTCAAAAACAACATAATGTTCACGGAGTACAATCTGGATAATTTCAAGCAGGGCTTCACGCAGGTGCGTTATAGTACGCCGGAGGCGTATGCACTTGCCAAGGAGCACCTGTTCAACCGGCAGGAGATTTTCAAGCTGACGAAGAGTTCGAAGGCGCAAACGGTTTCGAACGACAATTATCTGACGATCAAGATTTTTGAGGAGAATTAGATGGCGCAAAAATATCTGAGCGTGTCGCAGCTCAATAAATACGTGAAATATAAGTTCGATCAGGATCCGAATCTGAACGCGAAGGTCTTTCTGACGGGCGAGATTTCGGGCTTTCGCGAGCGTGAGCGGCATCAATATTTCTCGCTGAAAGACGGCGAATCGAGTATCAATGCCAACTTCTTTCAGGGCAAGTGGGCGGCGTTCCGCCGGGCAAATCCTAGTCTAAAAATCGAGGATGGTTTGAAGGTTTTCGTAACAGGAACGCTTAGTGTTTATATTCCGAGCGGAAGTTATAGTTTTATAATTGACACTTTGGAGGTCGACTCTGTCGGGGTTCTCTATGCGCAGTTTGAAAAAATGAAGGCGCGTTTATATGACGAAGGTTTGTTTAATTCTGAATACAAAAAACCGATAAAAAAATATCCCGAAAAAATCGGGGTTGTGACGAGTCGTGACGGGGCGGTAATTCACGATATTATTACGACAGTTAAACGTCGTTATCCGCTTGTACAAGTTTATTTATATCCGACGCAAGTTCAGGGTGAAGGTTCGGCGGCTGACATCGCGGCGAACATTGCGCGAGCTGATGCGGATGGATATGACACCTTGATTATCGGGCGTGGTGGCGGCTCGCTTGAAGATTTGTGGTCGTTCAACGAAGAAGTTGTGGCGCGGGCGATTTTTGCGGCTAAGACACCGGTAATCTCTAGTGTCGGACACGAAACGGATACAACGATTGCTGACTTAGTAGCAGATGTAAGGGCGGCGACGCCAACTGCTGCGGCGGAAATTGCGACGCCGAATTTGCAGGAAGAGTTGCAAAATGTCGCTAATCAAAAATATTCGATGATGGTTTATTTGAATAAATTAATCGAAAATAAAAATAATAAATTAAATCTGTTACTCGAAAATCCGATATTAAAAAATCCGAATAAAATATACGAAAATAAAATCCTGCAATTTAATAATATAGTGGCGCGACTAGAAAATAATTCGCCGAAAAATCGGGTCGAAAATTACCGCGAAAAATACGATAATTTAAAGCGAGAATTAAATAAAAATATTATTAATTTAATTAATAATAAAAATAATCAATTTATTTTAAAGCGTGATGCTTTGGAGTTGTCATCTCCACTTAAAATTATGGGGCGCGGATTTGCCTATACGACGGATGCCGATGGCAAGCTCGTTAAGAGCGTTAAAGACGTAAAAATAAACGAAAAAATAAAAGTAAATTATGCGGATGGCGAGCTACTTGCCGTCGTGGAGGAAATCAATGAGTAAGTCTTTTGAAGAAGTGATTGTCGAGCTTGAAGCAATCACAAAAGAATTGAACAACAGCGAATTGCCGCTCGAAAAAGCAATCGAAAAATACAAAGCTGGTGTGGAACTTTCCGCACAGGCCAACGAAAAATTGACGCAAGCGCAGGAAGTCATCGCCAAACTTGTGGAAGCAGATGGCCAGGCGAGTGACTTCGATGCCTAAGGAGAGAGTTGACGTACTAGCGTTTAATCAGGGGTTGTTCGAAACACGCGAAAAGGCTAAGCGCGGGGTCATGGCAGGCATTGTCGTAAGCGAAAAAAACGGCGAACGCTATGATAAACCCGGTGAAAAAATTGATGATGCGACCGAGCTTCGTATCAAAGGCGAAACTCTAAAATATGTATCGCGCGGTGGTTTGAAACTTGAAAAAGCGCTGCAAGTTTTTGATATCGATTTAGAAGGTCGAACTGTTTTAGATATCGGCTCATCAACTGGCGGATTCACGGACGTGTCGTTGCAAAGCGGTGCTAAAATGGTTTACGCTCTTGATGTCGGAACGAATCAGTTGGCGTGGAAATTACGCCAAGATGAGCGCGTAGTCGTGATGGAGCAGACGAATTTCCGTTATAGCGAACTCAAAGATTTCCCGGAGCGACCTGATTTTAGCTGCATCGACGTTAGCTTTATTTCGCTTGGAATTATTCTGCCCAATTTATTCCAGATTTTAAAAGATGACGGCGAAGTTGTGGCGTTGATTAAACCGCAGTTTGAGGCGGGGCGGGAGCTTGTAGGTAAAAAAGGCATCGTTCGCGATGCGAAAGTTCACGAAGATGTCGTCGAACAGATTGCGGGACTTGCCCGTGGTTTGGGCTTTGCAACGCTTGGTCTGGACTACTCGCCGATTCGCGGCGGGGCTGGAAATATCGAATTTTTATTGTATCTGAAAAAAGGTGGCAAGTCTATCGACCTGCAAATTGCCGAGATTGTGAAGAAGGCGCACGAGCTATGAGAGAGATAAATTCTGCGAAAAACGAGCACATCAAGGAGCTCAAGAAGTTGGCGAAAAAGAAGTATCGCGACGAGACGGGGACGTATTTGATTGAGGGTTGGCACTTGCTTGAAGAGGCGGGAGATGCCGTAATCGAGGTGCTTTCGACGGATCCCGAGCGTGCGACGACGTTGGTGACAAAAGAAGTTTTGGTAAGTCTGAGCGATCTGCCTTCGACGCCAGAAGTTGTGGCGGTTGTGCGCAAAAGCAAGCCTGAGAAACCGGACTTCAACTTCGGTCGCTATATCGCTTTGGATAACGTTCAAGACCCCGGAAACGTTGGAACGATCGTCAGGAATGCCGATGCGTTTGGCTTTAGAGGCGTTTTAATCGGCGCCGGAACGGCCGATATTTATTCACCGAAGGTGATGCGCAGCATGCAGGGAAGCAACTTTCACTTGCCGATTTTTACGGACGTCGACTTGGTAGAATTAGCTAAAAATCACCGGGTGATTGCGACGGCGCTTGACGAAACAGCGCGCCGGCCTGAGAACTTCCGAATCGAAGAAAATACGATTGTCGTGCTCGGAAACGAGGGGCAGGGAGTGAGCCCTGAGCTGCTTGAACTTGCCCAAGACAAACTCTACATCCCGATGACCGGAAACGCCGAATCCCTAAACGTCGGCGTCGCTTCGGGAATTATTATGTATATTTTGCGGCGCTAAAGGGTTCGCAACTCAAGAGTTTAGAACCAGCGTAACCAAAAGCCCACCCCTTCGGACGGCTTAATTATTGATTAAATCGTTGCTTTTAAAGCATCTGTGTTGTATAATGTAATTATCAAAAACATCAAACTCGTTGCCCGCTAAGACCTTTAAGGTTGGGCGACGAGTGCTGATGTTTTTTTATTTTCTTGTAACGATATCAATCAGCTCTTCTTCACGCTTCAAAACAATTGTATTGATCCACGAACGGGGGTTCATAACTAACGTAACTGTTTTATATATACTGAACTTGTCAAATTTGGATGGATATAAAAAAGAAGCTACCAGCCTATCGGTTAGTAGCTTCTTTTTTTGCCGACGTTGCCTGCCACTGAGAAGTTGATAATTGCTGATGGTTGGGCGTGGGTAAGAACGACAATTGCCTCTGCTTCTATCGGCAAGAACACCGGCAAAGCTGAATCTGATGATTATATCTTTATCAACTAAATAGGTAAGAATAGGGAAACGTGTTTCAATAATCTGCTGTTTTTGGTATAATAGGGGTACAGATAACAAGGAGGGTACCACTATGACACTAGACGTAGATAAGCAAAACATGACCATAATGGGTGTTCGCTTTACCAACAAGCAGGAGTTTCGTGTTGTTTGGTATGCCATCAGCTCTAATATGATTGAAGGTTGGAATCCGACCAAAGAAGACGTTAAAAATTTACAACGCCAAGCTAACGAAATGCGTTTGGTAACTGAGAATGGCTAGAAATGAATATGAAGAATATGAATACCTAGACCATGACAATTTATACACCTATCGCGATTCACCAGTTTTAGTTAATAAATTAAATATAACAGATTACGAAACTTCGAGAAATAAAGAATATGAATTGGCATCTAGTAACCTTGTTAAATTGGGATTTAAACCGATTAAGGTTACAACGATAAATGAAGTTCTAAAAATTCACGAAGCTATCTTTGGTGATATGTACACATGGGCAGGTCAACTGCGCAAAGTAAATATCTCAAAAGAAGGCAATGCGTTCATGCCGCTTCAATCATTTGATACTGGCATCGAATACCTAAATTCGTTGATTGTTGATTTCTACAATCGAGCTAACTCACGCTCGGAAATCGCTAAATCATTAGCCGAGATTTTAGATAACCTCAATTATATGCACCCGTTCCGCGAAGGCAACGGCAGAACACAACGCGAAGTTATTCGTTCGCTAGCAATTGAAAAAGGCTACTACGCTGACGTCGATATTGCTACCGATGATGAAATTTACAATCTGTACATGGAGGGCACGGTATTCGGTGACGTTGCCAAATTAACTAAACTGTTCGATATAATACTTGAGGAAAAATAAGGAGTAGCTATCAAGGTAAATTGGTATGTAGTTGATAATTTTGGAAATACGGTAGCTGGCCATTAGTTGATAAGAATACGGCTGAATCGGGAAGTTTATAACTCGAGAGTTTAGAAACTGCTTGACGAAAAGAAGATTTCTGTGAAAAAAGGATTTAGTTGCCGGGGCAAGTTTGAGTTTCTGCACAAAGGCAGACCGAGCGACAGCGAGGGAAAACTTGCCGGGATTTTTTAAAGGCGACGGCAGGGCAAGTTCGGATAGCTTTATAGATAAGGGGAACGGCAATTGAAAATAATTCTTGAAACCGAACGATTGATCCTCCGCGAAATGACAATCGGCGATTTATCTGCAATGTGGGAAATTGTCGGTGACGATGAAACTATGTATGCGTGGAATGGGGCTTGGAGCGAACAAGAAAACATTGACGGATTGGAAAAGCAAATTTGCGGTTATCTTGAGAACGGATTTGGGCGTTGGGCGGTCGTTCTAAAAGAAACAGGGCGGGTTATCGGAATGTGCGGGCCGATGTGGTGGGACACCGATGCTGACCGTGTGCTTGAAATCGGCTACTTGTTCAATCGTGCTTTTTGGCACAACGGTTATGCCGCCGAAGCCGCTATTGCTTGCAAACGATACACTTTTGATGTGTTGGGATATGATGAAGTATTCTCGCTTATTCGTGACAATAATTATGCGTCAATGAATGTGGCGATACGAAACGGTATGCTCGTTCGCGGACGCTATACGAAGCATTATAAAGGCGAGGATATGCCGCATTATATTTTCAGTGTGAGAAAATAATTGTGTTTGAGGAAAGGAATAAATTCCGGTTCATAACTCAAAAGCTTAGAACCAACGTAAACCCAAGAACCTGGCAATTATGAAAAATTGCCCGGGTTTTTCTTTTTAACTGACCAAAAAAAATTAGGCATCCAGCAATTTTAAAAGTTGTTCTTTGGTCGGCAGCAATGTTTCGTATTTCGAGGCGAAAATTTGGTCGTTATCCTCGGGGAGCATCATCTTGACAACGCTGTCGTTCTTTTCTTTGCAGAGAACGATTCCGATTGTTGGATGCTCGTCGTCGAGCTTTATTTCGCGATCATAATAATTAACATACAGCTGCATTTGCCCGGCGTCCTGAGGTGTGATTTTTCCGATTTTTAAGTCGATTAAAACGAAGCCGCGAAGCAAGCGGTTGTAGAAAACTAGGTCGACGTAGAACGAGTCCTCGGCGAAGGTGAAGCGCTCTTGACGCGCGACGAACGAAAATCCTTTGCCGAGTTCGAGCATAAATTCCTGCAAGTGGTCGATGATGCCTTGCTCCAACTCACTTTCGCTGTAGCTAGCAAATTCCGGCAAGTCAAGAAACTCCAAAACGTATGGATCTTTTATGATGTCAGCCGGACTTTCGATGATTTGGCCTTCTTTAGATAAGTCGAGAACTTTTTCCTTATTGCGCGATAGGACTAATCTTTCGTACAAGGCAGTATCGAACTGCCTTTGTAATTCCTTGACAGTCCAATCGTTAGCTACTATTTCTTGCTCATAGAATTGGCGTTCATTCAAATCTGTTATCCTCAGCAGTTGAAGATAATGAGTCCAACTTATGGCGGGATTGAATTCGGCAATTGCCGATTGCCGAATTTGATTTTTAGAATATATTTGGTAAAATTGACGCATGTTTGTTAAGTTACGCACCGAAAATCCTTTGCCCAATTTTTCGGTTAAATAGGCTGATAGCCCCTTTATTAACTGCGTTCCATACTCAGCTCGCTCAGCGCCGTTTTGTTCCTTCTCGACAATTCGCCGGCCGATTTCATAATAGGTGATGACCATTGTTGAGTTAACCGCTTTGACAAGATGGCCGCGGGCATCGTTGATTAATTTAGCGACGTTGTCGAAAAAATCGCGTTCGTTAGTTTCAATTTTTTTCATTTTAATACTTCCTTTCTTCGAGTAATTTTTTTACCCCTATACTATATATATACGTAAAAAAATCCGTTTTGTTACATTTTTGACCAAAATAATTCAAAAAACTTTTCAAATATTGAAAAAATAGCGTTTGCGCGTTATAATTAGCGAAAACGTTAAGGGAAGATAAGCAATGAAACTTAAACGAATTACGATTGAGCAAAGCGAGACAGTGCGCGATTTGGCTGAACAATCAAGAGAGCTTTTTGTAAAACTGGGCGGCGGTGAGCCAACGAAAAATAGCGTAAAAAGTATGTTCGAATTATTGCCACCTGATAAAACCAACGAAGATAAATATTCACTTTTGATACTAGATAAAAACGAGCCAGTTGGTTTTATCGATGTTGTAAAGGGCTTCCCGACCGAAAGCACATGGTTCATCGGGCTCTTTTTCCTTGTCCCGAAGTCGCGCGGACAGGGCAAGTCGCAAACCGCCTATCAAAAATTAGTAGCATTTATCAAAGAAAATGGTGGCGAAAAGATCCGCTTAACCGTCGCAGAACAAAACTTGCCCGGCTTGCGATTTTGGCAGAAAAACGGCTTCGAAGAAATCGAATTTATTCCCGATATGAAGATAGCTGGACAAAGCGTCCCTTCTTACAAAATGGAAGTTGATATAAAATGAATTTGCGGACTTTTCGCGTTTTTTGCCTTTTTATAGCTTGAAAAAGGCAAAAAACGCAAAAAGTCCGCAAAATTAAATTTACTAACAATAAAAACGACCTCTCATTTGAAAGGTCGCTTTTTTAGATTAGGCTATTGATTCGTTTAAGGTTTCAAGGCCTGCTTGCGAGTAGTAAAACTCTTCCCAAATTTCTGCCAAATGTTCTTCGGAATAGTAGCTCGCTACTTCTCTAGCTTTTTCTTTATAAGCATCAAGAATCGACGGATCAGCGGTGATTTCTTTGACAAATTTGTCCATCTCAGCAAAGTCAGCAGCTGCCATGTACTGACCTTCAAGAATTGAGTGATACAATTCCAGGTCGCGCAACATAATCGGAGTGCCGCAAGTCGCAGCCTCTAAAATTGTCATCGGGAACAACTCGGTGTACGAAGGCAAAAGGAACGTATCGGCGATGTTATAGTAATTCATCATTTCCGAACGGTCGATAATACCAGTAAACGTAAGGTTCGCCGGCGGGTTTTTCATCATTTTTTTATATTTTTCATAGCCGTCAGTAATCATGCCGAACGAGAAACCGCCAGCCCAGATAAACTGCGTATCGGGATTTTGGACGGCAAGTTCATAGAAATCATCGATCCCTTTGCGCTTTTGGATTTGCCCAGCTCCCAAAATAATCGTTTGCTCGTCCGTGAAGCCTTTAGATTTACGAAAATCTGATTTTGCCTCCGGAGAAAGGTCGTACCACTTTTCTTTCGAAACGAAATTAGGAATGTAGGTCACGTTTTCGCGAGGGATTCCAATTTTCACCAATTCGTCGATGAAGCTCGGGTTTACCACGATAAGGTGGTCCATTCGCTTGTAAAACGCAACTAAATATTTATTGAAAAAAACAGAAGCAATTTTTGGCAATTTCAAGCTTCCATCCAAAGTGTCTGGGACAAAGTGAACGTAGCCAAGTGTGCGACCAACTGTTCCCTTAAATAACGTCGAAACGTAAAATTGGAAATCAACCGTATGAAAATGAGTAATGTCCGCCTTAGTCCGCTTATTTATAGTGACATCTAAGGAATCAGATTTTTTTTCGCCCAACATTTTGATTAATTCAAAATAGGCACTACCGACACCTTGACCTGCGATTTTATGTGCAGAAGATTGCATGTTGATTTTTAACAATACTTTCACTTCTCTTTCTATATGTAAGTTGCAAAATATAAACCATTATACCACACGCTAACCACTGAAAACTAATTCGTCGTAAAGTTTTAGGAACAGCTAAACAACCTAAAATATTCTTGAAAAACGGCCGTTTCTCCTATATAATGAACAAGAAACTAAAAAAAGTCAAACAAGGAAAAATCATGATAAAAACGGCTAAATACATAGTGACTTATTTCATTTTCGCCCTAATTCTCGGCATCGGCACCGGTGCGTTGGCCTCGTTCTTCCTGAACGCGCTCGCCTGGGTGACCCAAACCCGCATCGACCACGAGTGGCTGATCTACTTCCTGCCGATCTGCGGTCTTTTGTTCGTTTTCCTCTATAAAAAATTCGGGGGCAATTCGCACAAAGGCAACAACCTCATCATCGACAGCGCAGCCGGAGGCGGCGAAAAAATCCAGCTCCGTCTAATCCCGCTAACCCTTTTCGGCACCATCACGGCGCACCTTTTCGGGGCAAGTGTCGGCCGCGAAGGCACGGCTTTTCAAATGGGCGGTGCACTCGCTGACAACTTGGCAAAATTAACTCGCGGAAAATTCCTCGACCGCGACATCGTAATTATCTCAGGGATCGCTGCGGGATTTTCGGCCGTTTTCGGCACGCCAATTGCCGGCACGATTTTCGCTCTCGAAATTCTAGCCTTTGGTTATTTACGAAAAGACGCGATTTATCCAGCGTTATTATCAGCGTTTTTCGCAAACCAATTCGGGAAACTCTTTGGCGCGGTCCACATGGAATGCCCACAAATAGCGCTTCCGATGGACTTCACAATTTGGAACTTAGCCCAAATTGCCTTAGCGAGCATCGTCTTCGGCGTAGTCGCACTCGTGTTTGTCAAAGCACTAAAACTGCTTCGCCTAAATTACGCACGCTTCATCAAAAATCCATATCTAATAATGCTTGCCGGCGCAATAATCGTAATTATTTTCGCTGTCGCAACCAATCATAAATACGAAGGTCTGAGTCTCGACCTCTTACAATACTCGTTCACCAATCCTGTTCATCCGCTCGACTTTCTCGGGAAACTTGCGATGACCGTCCTGTCCCTTGGAGCGGGTTTCCAGGGCGGTGAGGTTACGCCGTTATTTGTCATCGGTGCCACACTTGGAAACTCGATTGCTGTAGCTTTTGGCTTAAACATCGCCGTTTTCGCTGCGTGCGGCTTCGTCGGCGTTTTCAGCGGCGCCACTAAGGCGCCAATTGCCTGCTTTATTATGGGGGTCGAGCTTTTCGGCGCCCAGATTGCACTGTATCTGCTCGTTGCGGCGGTGGTCGCCTATGTCGCGAGCGGCCGGGAGGGGATTTATGCCAGCCAGCGCTAGAAAAATCGTCGGCATCGTCGCCGAGTTCAACCCGTTCCACGCCGGGCACAAATACTTAATCGAGCAAGTGCGGGCAAGTGGAGCCGACGCCGTCATCGCCGTCGTCGGGGGCAATTATACCCAGCGAGGCGAGTTTTCGATCGTCGACAAATGGGCAAAAACCCAGATGGCGTTAGAGGGCGGAGTCGATGTCGTTTTAGAATTGCCGGTTCAATTTACGCTAAATTCCGCCGATTATTTTGCGCGCGGAGCGGTTGAAATTTTAGAAAAAGCAGGTTGTACGCATTTAGCTTTTGGCACGGAAAGTGACTTTGATTACGCTAAATTTGGCGAGTTTTATCGCTCTAATACGGAATCGATTTTGCGTGAGTTTGAATTGATCGAAGATCCGCGTTTAAGCTACACTGAAAAAATGAAATTGGTCTACGAAAAATTATATCCTGAATTCGAGTTCGAAGATAATACGCCTAATCACGTTTTAGCTTTGAGCTATGCGAAGTTCACCAATTTGGAATTAATGCCGATAAAACGAGTGGGCGAGGGATATCATAGTGCGTCAGCGATTCGCGAAAAGTTGCTTGATGGAACCGAAACGATTGAGGGGGCTCATATTAATCGCGTAGTCGGCGAATTCGAAGCGGTGCGGTTTTTACTTGCCCGCGGGGTTCGGAATGTTTTTCAGGTCGATGACGGTTTGCTGCTGAGGTTGACGAAAAATGCGGAGAACGCAAAAACGCTCGACGAATTGATCGAGCTGACTAAGTCGCGAAACTATAGTGCCAGTCGGGTTCGAAGAGCGCTGAAATATATTTTACTTGGGATTTCGGAGATGCCGGAGCACACTTATCTGAGGTTGCTCGGGATGAATGAGATTGGGAAGGCCGTGATGCGCGAAGTCGAATATATTAGCAACGTTCGCCGAAACGAGGCGGAACTGCTCGAACTTGAGATCAAGGCGGACCGGATTTTTAATCTGATGACCGATAATAAGGACGAACAGAACTTCAGTAAATACCCTATAATTCGCCCTACTGTTTTTTAGGGCGTTTTTTAGTGCTTTCGAGACTCGAAACGCCTAAAAAAGGGCTTAAAACACAGTAGGGATTTCTATATACTTTGACTCGGTTGAAATAATAGTATATTTACCACTTGTGAGGTCGCGAATTTCGTGTTCGAACTGTTCTTCGCTGCCGGAATCGACTAAAACGCTCAAAGTGACCTTTTCATCGAACGCAGAGTCGTTCAAAGTGTAAGAGGAACTGCTGATAAAGTTTTCGAGCGGCGAATATAGAGGATATTCGACCGAAAATGTAATAACGCTGACGAGTTTGTTCTCAGCGATGCCTACGGTGGCGACTGCTTCGCTAACGCTCGTCGAGTAAGCGCGGATCAAGCCGCCGGCACCGAGTTTGATGCCGCCGAAGTAGCGGGTAACGACTGCGACAACATCGGTCAACTCATTTTTGAGCAGAACTTCTAAGATAGGGATGCCGGCTGTGCCGCTCGGTTCGCCATCATCGCTTGAACGCTTGATAGCCGAATCCGTGCCTAAGACAAAGGCGCTACAATTATGACGCGCTTTGAAATGTAATTTTTTCACGCTCAAAATAAATTCGCGAGCTTCATCTTCGGTTTTAACTCGTTTTAAATGACAGATAAAACGCGATTTTTTCTCGACGAATTCGTGCTCGCCATCGCGCGCAATCGTTAAATAGTTTTTCATAAATTGATTATAACAAATAGCGCCAGACTCTATCAAGAGCCTAGCGCTTTAATTTAGCGATTAAATAGTTTTGTTTTTTGGGTAGGTAGGTTTTTTTATCTTGAAAAAAATTATGGAACTAAAATTTTTTACGAAGCTTTTTTAACGGTGATACCCGCTTCGCTCAAGAAGTAGTTGCGCAGTGCATCTAATTCTTCAGCAGTCAACAGTACGCCTTTATGCACAACGTTGTGGTTTGGCGACCATTCGCGAATATCGTATTTCTCTGCGCCTTCGTTCCATTGCACAAGATTCAATTCTTTCGTATAGCCTTCGTAGCTTTCGCCAAGAACGGCAAGTCGCTCCTTGATTACAACAGTCGCTTTGACATTTCCATCGCGGTCTAATAGTTGTTTAGTTTCTGACATTTGATTTCCTCCTTTCATCAAGATTTCGCTAAATCAGATATAGAGATTTTTTTACCCCTATACTATATATATACGTATTTTTTTGCGTTTTGTTACATTTTTGGGCAAAAAAGTTCAATTTTTTTCAAAAAAAGTTGATTTTCGGCCATTTTATGTTAAAATTTGCCTAACATACACAATTTTAAGGAGAAATCATGGAACACAAAAAACTAGCAAAATTCCCCGAAAATTTCCTTTGGGGATCGGCCTCTGCCGCTTATCAAGTTGAAGGCGCATGGAACGAAGATGGAAAAGGCGTATCGGTTTGGGACACCTACGTTCGAATTCCCGGAAAAACATTCAAAGGGACTGACGGAAATGTGGCGGTCGACCACTACCACCGCTACAAAGAAGACGTTGCGTTGATGAAAGCACAAGGCCTGAAAGCCTACCGCTTCTCAATCGCTTGGACTCGCATCTTCCCGAACGGACGCGGCGAAATCAATCAAAAAGGCCTGCAATTCTACATCGACCTCGTCGACGAACTCTTAGCGGCTGGCATCGAACCACTTGTGACGCTGTATCACTGGGACATCCCGCAAGCGTTGCAAGACGAATACGGTGGCTGGGAATCGAGGCAAGTCATCGCCGACTTCGTAAACTACGCCGAAGTTATTTTCAATGCATTTAACGGCAAAGTAAAAAGATGGGTCTCGCTCAATGAGCAAAACATCTTCACGGCACACGGCTGGTTACTTGCCATTCACCCACCTGGGAAAATTGATGAAAAATTATTCTATCAAGTGAACCACCACGCGAACTTAGCGAATGCGGCGGTTATCAATAAATTCCACGAGCTTGGAATTGAAGGCGGCATCGGACCGAGTTTCGCTTACACGCCACAATATTCGATTGACTCGGATCCAAAGAACGTACTTGCGGCGGAAAACGCTGAAGAGATGCTTTCGCACTTCTGGATGGACGTGTATATGTACGGCGAATATCCGATTGCAGCGCTCAACTATCTGAAAGAAAAAGGGGTGGCGCCTGAATTCGCAGAAGGTGACGCGGAACTTTTGAAATCGGCTAAACCTGACCACTTAGGTATCAACTACTATCAATCAGCGACTAACGCCTTTAATCCGGTTGACGGGGTCGGATTCGCGGAAATGAATACGACCGGTAAAAAGGGAACATCTGGTGAATCGGGTGCACCAGGCCTTTACAAACGCGTGCAAAACCCGTACGTTGACCGCACGAATTGGGATTGGGAAATCGACCCAGAGGGTCTAAGAATTGCCATCCGCCGTATCACGTCAAGATACCGCACGCCGATTTTAATCACGGAAAACGGCCTGGGCGAATACGACAAAGTCGAAGACGGGCAAATTCACGACGATTACCGCATCAAATATTTGGCGAGTCACGTCAAAGCAATCCAAGAAGCGATTACGGACGGAGCAACCGTGCTCGGCTACTGCACGTGGAGCTACACGGATCTCTTGAGCTGGCTTAACGGCTACCAAAAACGCTACGGCTTCGTTTACGTCGACCAAGACGAAAACCAAAACGGTTCGCAGAAACGCATCCCGAAAGATTCTTATTATTGGTACAAAAAAGTAATCGAAACAAACGGCGAAGAAATCTAATAAAATTAATTATTAAATTTAATTAATTAATTAAAAAAACAAATAAAAAAATGTTAAAATAAAATCAGTTAATTAAATAATTAAATGGAGAAATAAATTAATGAAAATATTATTTGCCGCAAGCGAAGCAGCACCTTTCGTCAAGACAGGCGGACTAGGGGACGTTGCAGGAGCTCTACCAAAAGAATTAGTTAAAAAAGGTGAAGAAGTAGCAGTTGTAATGCCTTACTACTCACAAAAAATATCTGATAAATTAAAAGAAAATATTATCGACCTACAATTTTTCTATACAAAAGTTGGATGGCGCGATGAATATGTTGGAATTAAATCGACTATTTTAGATGGCGTTAAATTCTACTTTATCGACAACGAAAAATATTTCGGGCGCGATGGCGTTTACGGTTACTTCGACGAAGCTGAGCGCTTTGCTTTCTTCCAACTTGCCTTGATCGAAGCGATGGAACGCATCGACTTCATCCCGGACGTGCTTCACGCCAACGATTACCACACGGCGATGATTCCGTTCCTATTGAAAGAAAAATATCACTGGATCAACGCATACAAAGGCATCCGCACTGTCCTAACAATTCACAACATCGAATTCCAAGGTCAATATGATGGCGGCGTTTTGAGCGACCTTTACGGCGTTGGCATGGAACGTTACTACGACGGAACTGTTCGTTGGAGCAACGACTTCAACGTCCTGAAAACCGGCATCCTTTATGCTGACCGCGTCAACACGGTTTCTCCGAGCTACGCTGGCGAAATCCAAACTGGACAATTCGGTATGGGCTTAGACCAAGTTCTCCGCATGGAAAACAACAAATTGAGCGGCATCGTCAACGGGATCGACTATGACGTCTTCAACCCTGAAACGGACGCGGCTCTTAACGACTACGAACACTATTCAATCGACAACCTGCGCGGCAAAGAAAACGCGAAAGCTCAACTTCAAGCGCGTATGGGTCTTCCGGTTAATCCGTTTGTTCCCGTTATCGCGTGCGTTAGCCGCCTGACTTTCCAAAAAGGTTTCCACCTATTATTAGAACAATTCGAGCAATTAATGAGCTTCGATATCCAAATCGTTCTCATCGGAACTGGCGATCACCACTTCGAAGAAGGTTTCAAATACTTCGCAAAACGCTACCCTGAAAAATTCTCAGCATCAATCAGCTTCGATCCGAAACTTGCCCAATTGTTCTACGCGGGTGCGGATCTGTTCTTGATGCCGTCTGCTTTCGAGCCGTGCGGACTTTCGCAGATGATTTCAATGCGCTACGGAACGCTTCCAATCGTGCACGAAATCGGTGGCCTAAAAGACACGGTCGACATCTACAACGACGTCGAAAAAACCGGCACTGGCTTTGGCTTCGTTGACTTCAACGGCTACCGCCTGACTGAATCGGTCCTTCGCGCGATCAACGTCTACTACAACGAACGCGACACGTGGTACACCCTAATGGGCAACGCCATGACCGCCGACTTCTCGTGGAACAAGAGCGCCGACGCCTACCTTGACCTTTACAAGAGTGTCTTAACAGGAACACCGGCAAGTGAGCAGCCGCATAGCGACGTTCGCGAGCTTAAACCGAAGAAAAAAGCGGCTGCGAAAAAACCTGCAGCGAAAAAAGCTCCGGCTAAAAAAGCTGCGACTAAAAAAGTCGAAGAAAAACCGGCTGCTAAACCGGCTGCTAAGAAAGCTGCAACTAAAAAAGTTGCGACTCCTAAGGTAGTTGATCCGGATGCGCCTAAACGCGGTCGTGGTCGTCCAAAACTTTCTGAAGAAGAAAAAGCAAAACGTGCTGCTGAAAAAGCAGCTAAGCCAAAAGGTAAAGCTGGTCGTCCAAAATTAACGGAAGAAGAAAAAGCTAAACGCGCTGCTGAAAAAGCCGCAAAACCGGTTGCCAAAAAAGCAACTGCCAAGAAACCTGCTGCTAAGAAAACAACTAAAAAATAATTTTTCCCAAGCATCCTTATTATAAGGGTGCTTTTTTGATATATTCTCTAACTATACGTAAGATTAGTCAAAAGATATAGATAAAGTCTTTTATTTTCAACTTTAACGTGATATAATGTATAAAAAATAGCAAAAAGACAACGAAAGAGGTTATTTATGAAAAAGGGTACGGTATTAACTCTAGGCACTATAGTTTTAGCATCAATTTTTGCAACACCGACATCGACACTTGCCGCAACATCTGGGGTTTCGATCGACCCGACGATTCAATTGGATTTGGATGAGCTTATTAAACAAGGAAATATCGCTGATAACTTGCCGGACAGTATCAATCCGCTCGGCTCAGAGCGCGAAACGCCGGTGCGCGACCAAGGGGGGACGCAACTTTGCTGGGCTTATTCGACGAGTGACATTCTCGGGATTGATCAATATGTGCAAACCGGCTATAAAATGCAGTATTCGCCTAATTTCTTGAATTATCTAACTGCCGGAGAAACGCTTGGTGATAGCGTTAACCCATACGCTAACTGGGTTGCGCCGAGCGATTATCGTTGGCTAGGCGGGCCCGGTGACGGGCGACTTGCCGCTACTGATTTCCAGGTTCACGGGATTAAGCCGGTTAAGGAAGCTGATTTTGCGACGAGTGGCGGTGCGCTTGGGACGAAGGATGATGCGAGCGGGCCTGATTTCGTGGGGAATCCGCTTGAAGGACAAGGCGCGCTTGATAGCTTGCTGAATGCAGGTGATTCGAGTTATGACATTCAAAACGTTCAAGAAGTAAAAGCGGTGCGCAAAAACATTTCAAGCGTAACGGTCGCGCAACACACTCAAGAGCTGAAAACGCTAATTGCGAAGTATGGGGCGAGTGATTTAGCGATGAACGTGTGGCTACTAAACGAGAATTTTCCGGATAATGGCGGGCCTTTGAACAAGGAAACTTATGCTTTGAATATTCCGTTTGGTCTGCAAAAAACGGCGACGGTTACTTTGACTAACGGTACGAAGAGAGGAATTACGTTCCTTCATCCCGACCACGAGGTGACAATTGTCGGCTATGATGACAATTATTCGAAAAATAATTTCAACGAAAAATTCCGTCCGCGCTCAAACGGTGCGTTCCTTGTGAAAAATAGTTTCGGAACGGCGAACGCTAAGGATGGCTATTGCTGGATTAGTTACGAGTCGCAAATTTTTACGGATAACGATGAGTTTGCGTTCCAGTTAGGCGCGCATGACGAGCACAAAGTCGCACAAAACGTTTTGACGACCGACGAAGCCTATTTGAATCCGGATTCGTTCTCGCAATACGATGGCAAGTTCTACTCGGCTGAAACATTCGACGCAGTCGATTATGACCGTAATATCGAAGCTGTTAATGCGATTCTAGTCGCTGAAAATACTGGTTTTAAAGTGTCGCTTATCGAAGGTGATTTGAATCTCGGAGAGGATGATCTTGAAAGCGGGAATGCGCTTAAGCACCGACTTGCCTATGAGGATTTTGCTCAAAACAGCTTGAAGACGGTTACGGGGACGGCGAAATTTGCCCATGCGAAGAAGATTCCGTTTTCTTACACGCTCGAAGCGGGGCACAAATATACAGTTGTTGTTGAGCAGACGATTCCGGAAGAAGCGAGCGATGTTGATTACAATATCGCAGAGACGCCTTACAAAACAGCAGAGGAAGTTGCGGGCGAATCTTACTACGGAGTTATCAGTGGTGGTACGGTTTACAGCATTGATTTACACCGTGATGACCTGTTTGTTGGCGAACTTTCAACAAAAGTTATCGGCCAAAACAACATTTCGCTCGACTACAAATAATAAATGTTCATTTTAATGCCTATTTGGGACATTTCAGGCTGCGAAATGTCCCAAATACGCATTAAAATGAACAATAGCGAATAAAGGAGCGCAAAAAAATAACCTGACCTTACAAATCTTAACCTAATTAACCAATTACTTGCCCCGCAGAGCCATTTATGGTATTATTGTAGGGCATGTTTTTTATAGCCTTGGAAAAGCTAAACGTGCCTAGGCGAAAAACCTAGAGCGTGGGAGGGCGAAAAACTCAATTGCCCACTGAAACCACATCACTTACACCTTTCAAGGAGGAATTCAAAAGTGGCTAAAAAAGTTGAAAAATTAGTTAAATTGCAAATCCCTGCCGGTAAAGCGACACCAGCTCCGCCAGTAGGTCCAGCACTTGGACAAGCAGGTATTAACATCATGGGATTCACCAAAGAATTCAATGCTCGTACTGCTGATCAAGCTGGCTTAATCATCCCAGTTGTAATCTCAGTTTATGAAGACCGTTCATTTACTTTCATTACAAAAACACCTCCAGCTCCAGTTCTAATTAAGAAAGCTCTTAAATTAGACAAAGGATCTAGCGTTCCCAACAAAGATAAAGTCGGAACTCTTACTAAAGCTCAAGTGCAAGAAATTGCTCAGCTTAAGATGGAAGACTTAAACGCTGCAAACATCGAGTCTGCAATGCGTATGATCGAAGGAACAGCTCGCTCTATGGGAGTTTTAGTTGCTGAATAATCAGTAAATTTAAATAGGAGGAATTAATTAAATGGCTAAATTAAGCAAAAAATTAACTGAAGCTACTGCTAAAGTTGATAAAAACACAAAATACGCTGTTGAAGCTGCCGTTGCGCTAGCTAAAGAAACAAGCGTTGCAAGTTACGATGCAACTGTTGAAATTGCATACAACTTGAACTTAGATCCGAAAAAAGCGGATCAACAAATCCGTGGTGCGTTAGTATTACCTAACGGTACTGGTAAAACACAAAAAGTTTTAGTTTTCGCTAAAGGCGAAAAAGCTAAAGAAGCAGAAGCTGCTGGTGCAGACTACGTTGGTGATGACGAACTTGTTCAAAAAATCACTTCTGGTTGGTTTGACTTTGATGTAGTTGTTGCGACTCCTGACATGATGGCCGTTGTTGGTCGTCTAGGACGTGTATTAGGACCTAAAGGTCTTATGCCTAACCCTAAAACAGGAACAGTTACTATGGACGTAACTAAAGCAATCAACGATGTAAAAGCTGGTAAAGTTACTTACCGTGTCGACAAAGCTGGTATCGTCCACGCTCCAATCGGTAAAGTTTCATTCGACGATGCTAAATTGGTAGAAAACTTCAAAGCTCTTAACGAAGTTATCACTAAATCTAAACCATCGGGAGCTAAAGGTACTTACATCACTAGCTTAACAATCACTACAACTCAAGGACCTGGAATCAAAGTTGATTCTGCGTCATTCTAATAGGAGGATCAAACAATGGCAGTTCCAGCTAGAAGAACTTCAAAAGCTAAAAAAGCTAAACGTCGTACTCACTACAAATTAGAAATTCCAGGACTTAACGCTTGTCCTAACTGCGGCGAATTGAAAAAATCTCACCACGTATGTCCGGCTTGCGGATTCTACGACGGTAAAGAAGTAATTTCAAAGGAAGCGTAAACACTTCCGCTAAAATACTTTAGGCAAGTCGCCTCGCTCACGCGAGGGGCTTGCTTTTTACTTGCCGAGAAAAAGTTTTTAGCACTCGTTAAAGTTAAGTGCCAAGAACTTGAATTGCCCGAGGTTTTGTGATACAATATCTTTATTCTTAATAAACGGAGGAAATTTGAATGAGTTATTTAGTACCTACAGTCATCGAGCAGTCGAGTCGCGGCGAACGCGCATACGATATTTACTCGCGACTTCTAAAAGATAGAATCATTATGCTGACGGGTCCGGTGGAAGACGGGATGGCGAACGCGATCATCGCGCAACTGCTTTTCCTTGACGCGCAGGACAACACGAAGGATATTTATTTGTATATTAACACGCCAGGCGGTAGTGTTTCGGCTGGGCTTGCGATCGTTGATACGATGAATTTCATCAAGAGCGACGTCCAAACAATCGTTATGGGGATGGCGGCTTCGATGGGGACGATTTTGGCCTCAAGCGGAACAAAAGGCAAACGCTTCATGTTGCCAAACGCTGAATATATGATTCACCAACCAATGGGCGGAACAGGCGGCGGAACGCAGCAAACTGACATGGCGATTGCGGCTGAACACTTGCTGAAAACGCGTGAACGTTTAGAAAAAATCTTGGCTGACAATTCAGGTAAATCGCTTGAAGAAATCAACCGTGACGCTGAACGCGATAACTGGATGACGGCCGAAGAAACTTTAGAATACGGCTTCATCGATGAAATAATGGCTAACAACGAGTTGAAATAAGGAGCGCAGTTTTATGATTAAACATTCCAATTCAACAGATACTTTGGCTTACGCTGACGGTTTGCAAATTCGCTACGAGGTTTTCGTCGAGGAAGAACACGTTCCAGAAAACATCGAGTTAGATGAGTATGAATCGGTTAGCGAAAACTTTACGTTTTACGTTTCAAGCGTGCCAGCAGCGGTTTTGCGTCTGCGCGGACTTGATGAAGAAGGTGTAGTTAAAGTTGAACGCATGGCGGTCTTGAAAAAATTCCGTCGCTTAGGATTTGGTAAAACTTTGCTGACCCAAGCTTTGAAATGGGCGAAACACGTCGCGGGCTATAAAAAAGCCGTGATGAACGCCCAAGTGAGTGCGGTTCCTTTCTATACATCGTTAGGTTTTGTCGCGTTTGGTGACGAGTTCGACGAGGCGGGAATTGCCCACGTAAAAATGGAAAAAGTTTTATAACATTTAGCGCAGTGTATGATAAATGCACTGCGTTTTTGTTATAATATTTTTATGAGAAAATATACGACAGACGACTTTGATTTTGACTTGCCCGAAGCGCAAATTGCGCAGACGCCTTTAAGCGACCGCGAAACTTCGCGGTTGTTGGTATTGGACCGTTCGACGCGGGAAGTCTACGACAAACACTTTTATAATATAATCGACGAGCTTAGCGAGGGCGACGTTTTAGTGATGAACGACACGCGTGTTTTGCCAGCGCGCTTGTACGGTGTTAAGCCCGAAACGGGTGGCGCGATCGAAGTTTTGCTTTTGACGAATACCGAAGGTGACAAGTGGGAATGTTTGATGAAACCCGCTAAGCGAACTAAGGTGGGCACGGTGATTTCGTTTGGCGAAGGCGCGCTGAACGCAGTTGTTGTCGACATCAAAGAAGACGGTGGACGAGTAATCGAATTTTCGTATGACGGAATTTTTCTGGAGGTTTTGGAGTCGTTAGGCGAAATGCCTTTGCCGCCGTATATCCACGAAAAGTTGGACGATCAAGAACGCTATCAAACAGTTTATGCTAAGAATAATGGAGCGGCCGCAGCGCCGACAGCTGGGTTGCACTTTACACCGGAATTGCTCGCGGCTATCGAAGCTAAGGGTGTGAAGCTGGCTTATGTTACTTTGCACGTTGGGCTTGGAACTTTCCGTCCGGTCAGCGTTGATGACATCGACGCCCACAAAATGCACTCGGAATATTACGAAATCTCTGATGAGGTTGCTTCGGTTATCAACGCGGCCGAACGTGTCGTCGCAGTCGGCACAACGAGTGTGAGGGTGTTAGAGACGGTGGCGTCTAAATTTGATGGTAAGTTGCGAGGAGATAGTGGGTGGACTGATATTTTCATCACGCCTGGGTATGAATTCAAAGTGGTTGATGCTTTGTCGACCAATTTCCATTTACCTAAGTCGACTTTGATGATGTTGATCTCAGCATTTGCTGACCGAGATACGATTTTAGTAGCCTATCAACATGCAATTGATGAAAAATATCGCTTTTTCAGTTTTGGCGATGCGATGTTTATTAAGTAACTATGAGAACTGACTCCGAATGACCGAAAACTTTGAATTCAGACCTCTTTTTGGACAGTTTGAGTACATATAAAATCTACATGTACTCAAACTGGTAAAAAACAGGGGCTTTTCACAGGTTTCCGGTCATTTGGAGTCAGTTTGGAGGAAACGTTATGAAGATAGTAGTAATAGGTGATTTACACGGGAACATCTTTGCATTAGATTCCATCCCAAAAGGCGACCAACTAATTATCGTCGGAGATTTCTTGACGGATTTCTATCAATACACGCAGGAAATGATCGAACGCATCAAAAAACTTCAAGCCGAAGGCGCAATCATCGTCAGTGGCAATCGCGAGCGTGAAATTCTGGCTCAGCACCGAGGTGAACTCGGAACGCTTTATAACGATTATAAGCAATTCGGTTCAAACCTAAAAACTTATGAACGATTGAGCGAAGAAGACTTGAAGTGGATATCCGAAATTCCTGATAAAGTGGATATCGAGCTAGATGGAAATAGATTTTTCGTCACGCATGGCGACCTAAAATTTGATATTGATCCAGACGTTGATTACGTCCTAAATGGGCACGCCCACAATAGAAATTTAGTCGAAGACGAAAACGGAACGGTAAACGTCAGGCCAGGAACGGCGGGCGGAATCGCAACCGGGAAAGATATTCTAAAACCGGGCGAGGCGAGCTATGCGATAATCGATAGCGACGGCGAAGTGGAAGTCGAGTTCAAAATAGCTAATTACGACTTTGGTCAACTAGAACCAGACGGCTCGCTTTGGCTGGATCTGACAATCGCATCGATGACAGAAAATATAAATTACGTCAACAAAGTCTTGTATCACATGATCGACAAATGCGCCGAAGACGACGAAGCGATCCCAAACGTTATTTGGGAACAATACGAAAATGGAAACTGGCGCAAAGAAATTGAAAAATAATAGACCTTAAAGCCGCGTGTTTCGTGGCTTTTTGTGTTATAATTTACGAATGAGAAATTATGATGAAATGATGAAACTAATCAACGACACCGCGAAAGCCAACGAGAAAATCCTAGCGGCCTACCTCTGCGGTTCGCGCGCGAACCCGGCTGACACGGTCGACAACCTCAGCGACTACGACGTAGTTTACGTGGTCGACGAGATGCCGACACTTGCCAAGTATATGATGGACCGCGATTGGTTCAAGGTGTTCGGCGAGCCGGCGATTGTGCAGGAGCCGTCGAGCATGTATTTCGGGTGGGCGGAGTGCGGCGAGGTGCCCGACGACTACGCGTGGTTGATGCTCTTCAAGGACGGGACGCGCATCGACCTGACGATGGTGACTGCCGAGTGTGCGAGTTTCCAGGCGAAGAAGGACCGGCCGATTCAGGTGCTCTTCGACGAGCAGGGGATTCTAAAAGCAGAAAACCTGGGCAAGTCAAACCGCCACCCAATCAAGAAAATTGAGAAGGCGCTGTACAAGGGGTGCTGCAACGAGTTTTGGTGGACGATGCAGAACGTTGCGAAAGGTGCGGCGCGCGGGCAGTATCCGTACGCGTTCGAGATGCTCAACACGGTGACGCGCCTCGAGCTTGAGAAGATGATCGACTGGTACGTTGCGATAGAGCACGGGTTTGATGTGAATCTCGGGAAATTTAACAAGTATCTAGCCAATTATCTGGATGATTGGAAATATGCGGAATATCTGAAGACCTATTCGAGCGCTGAGCCTGATGAGATTTTAGCAGCGCTGATTGCGGCGAGTAATATTTTTAGCAAGGTCGCCCAGGCGGTCGCGGATGAATTTGGCTATGAGTATAATTTTGAAGACGAAAACAACGTTCGGGCTTATTGCCGAGGATTGTTGATGTAAACTATGAAAAAGCCGGCTTTTAGGCCGACTTTTTTTGTTGAATTTTTTTGCATAAATATTTGAGAAATATAAAAATGAGGAGTAGAATTTATATTATGTAGAATTTACAAAACAAAGGAGATTTACATTATGGATTTTAGGAACCTAAAATTACCACTGGTTACAGTGGTAACTCTTAGTCTGCTCGCGCCAACGGGGGCGTTTGCGGCGACAACCGAAACCGACGGCAAGGTCACGTTTGAACTGGATTCGAGCGATTTGCGAATCGTGCAGCCAGGTACTAATGCGCATTTGGTTGATACCAACACCACGTATCCTAACTTTAATATCTTGAATAACGGGGCGGCCGGTGGGGCGTACGCTTATGACAATTCCGGGTTTGTGCAATTATTATTCGCTCCGGATTTCGATTTCGGAACGGTCAAAGCAAACTATAAAGACTCTGCAACGTATGATGTTTTAAAAATACCTGCGCAAGTTGACTCGGCCGATTGGGAAACTGGCGGCTATCTCAACCCATTTGCCCAAGTAGCTGATTTTACTAATGGCGAAACGGATTGGAAGTTGGATTTAACTCTGGCGTCTCAATTTGCGACTAGCCCGAGCGATGTCCTTACGGGTGCGTATCTGAAATTTGGAGCTGGTAACGTTCTGAATGATGTTCCTTTGTGGTCTTGGCCAGGAACGGATACGAAATTAGTGGGGGGTCAAGCAACCGATACCCTGAACGCCTTAGGTACCATTAACATTTTAGATCATAGTTCAACTAATTCTACGATGATTAACGGAGCGAAATGGAGTTACGTCTTCGGCTCAGTTGCAGCGCCGCAAGATTTGGTGGATAAAGTCGATGGCGCTGCAGCTAATACCTATGTCGATAAAATTATTACCGGATCACGAGACCGCACTGCCGGTGTACAATTAGTAGTGCCAGCGGCGGCTAAGCCGAAAGTTGGACGTCTATACACGGCTGATTTGTTATGGACACTAAGCTCAACTCCTAAAGATGGTTATACAACGAGCGCTTATACAACCACCATTAGTCAATCGCAGTTACATAATTGGAGCGAGACAGAACCATATGGTCTTATAGGGTATGGTGTATATCTAGCGTTACCGTACACCGACCAGGTAATCACAGAAATAGGGGCGAATGGAGTTACCTATCTTGAGGGATATATCGATGGAAAAAATAAGGATCTTCGCGGAACGCCGTCTATGGCAGGAGCTCCGGGTGCACCGCAAGACTACTCAACATTAATGGTTTACGGATATACTCCATCAGATATCACTCTCGGCACACACGAAGTGACGCTTCACACGGAGACAGGATATCACAAACTGACTTATACAATTATTGAATAAAGGGGATTTAGATTATGGATTTTAGGAACCTAAAATTACCACTGGTTACAGTGGTAACACTCAGTATGCTCGCACCAACAGGGGCGTTTGCAGAATCAACCCCGACAGATGGTAAAGTTGCATTTGAGTTTGATACGAGTGATTTAAGAATTGTTCAGCCTGGAACGAATTCCAATTTAGATAGCGAAGTTTTGGAGAGCGAAGGCGATTACGGATGGTGTCAGGTCAATGAAAATACAAGCTCTGGCTTCGTGAAATTGCTTTATGCGCCGAATTTCGATTTTGGAACAGTTAAAGTGAATTATAAAGAAGAATCAGCTTATTCAGTTCGGCAAGTCCCAGCGCTAGTCGATGATAAAACAACAGGCTGGTTAAACCCGTTTGCGCAAGTTGTTGACTACACGGATGGAACGTTCAATTGGGATTTGAAATTACAACTCGCTAACAAGTTTACAACCGGATCGGATACGCTGGAAACGACAAAGCTGAAAATAACTACAGGTAACGTCTTAAATGACATCGCAGGGATTACTTGGGATGGAACCGCATATACAAATGGCGGAACTGATTATTTCGTTCCCGGAGCGGAAGCGAAGACTATTCTTTCGCACGCTGCCACATCAGCTAACATGGTGAACGGAGCGAAATGGAGTTATGTCTTCGGTCCGGTTTCAACAAATCACGATGAAACTTTTGATGGTACGATTACCGGCGTAGATGGGAAAATTGATAGCATAACAAACACTCGGGGCAAATCGGATGGAGTTCAACTAATTGTGCCGGCTGCCGACAGACCTAAAGTTGGCGTCACCTATCACGCTGATTTGGTATGGACGTTATCTTCAACTCCGTCAAATATTTCAGAGCAGTATATGACATTCTCCGCCCTCGGGAATAACGGAGGGTATTACTATCTCGGGCTATCCCCAGCACAAATGGCAACTATTGGAAAAGATATATTTTATGCAAAAATTGTGAATGCCAACGAGGGTATAGATACCGAAGCCGAAGCGACGATTTCTGGAAATCAAATCACATTAATACCACCGTACGCCGTTCAAGATGAAGGGAATGGAGGGCTTCCTTTTTATTATAATGTAATCTTTAATAGTGAAACGACCGTTAGAATTCGCACCGAAAAAGGTTATTTCAATTTAACTATGAATTAATCACTACCAAACGACCTTCCGGCGGAAGGTCGTTTTACTTGCCCGCGTTTTGCTTTTAATAAACTTTCTATAAAAAGTTTACAAAATTTCAAACAAGGCGTATAATGAATATAAGGTTAGTAGTTGCGTTGTGCAATTGCCCAATCTAATAAATTTATGGCTGACGGGAAATTTCTCATTAAAGTATAAATGAGAGAGAGTAGGCAGTCGAAAGGAGTTTTTATTATGTTCACATACAATGTACATGGAGAAAACATCGAGGTTACTGAAGCGATTCGTGACTACGCTGTGAAACGTGTTGAAAAGCTTGAAAAATATTTCAACGACGTTGAGGCGACGGTTCACGTAAACATTCGCACTTACAAGGAAAAAACCGCTAAGGTTGAGGTTACAATTCCGATGCCGCGTTTAACTTTGCGCGCTGAGGACACTGAGCCGGATCTTTACCAAGCGATCGATTTTGTTGTCGAAAAGCTGGAGCGTCAAATTCACAAGTATAAAACTAAAATTCATCGTCGTGCACGCAGCGGACGTTTCGTAGCGGAACATCCAGTGTTTGAAGAAACACCAGTCGCTGACCACGCGAACGACTTCGATATCATTCGTAACAAAACAGTTGAGCCTAAGCCGATGAGCGCTGAGGAAGCTGTCCTTCAAATGAACTTGTTAGGTCACCCATTCTACGTCTTTAAAGACGCCGAAGACGACAACGTAAATATCGTCTACGCCCGTAAAGACGGCCGATATGGTCTGATTGAAACAGAATAAAAACACAGAGCGTGGCAAGTGCCCTTCGGGATGCTTGCTTCGTTCTTTTTGTTGTAAATTATAAATATTAAGAATTCACTAAAAATTTAAAAATTCTGCTCATTTCTGAGTTTTATAGTGGTATAATTACAACATAAACAAAGAGATTAATTACTCAAAGGGGAGCAATATTATGTTAAAGAAATTAGCAGTAGTAGCAGTTTTAGTAAGCTTGGCATCAGGAGTTGTTGTAACAGTTAGCGGAAGCGGAGATTACAATAACGGTAAAACATCAGTAGTTCTTGCAGGTAGTGGTGATTATAACAACAGTAAAACCGATGGTGGTGATGGTCCTGGTCACGACTACAACAACTAAAAAGCTAGTTAAAAATCACATAGAAGACAAGGCTTAATTGGTCTTGTCTTTTTACCTTAGGGGGAGTAAAAATGAAAAGTTTTGGGATATTATATAGGGAATTACGCGATGACCGAAAAATGTCAATCGCAGAAACAATCGCAGAAACGGGGATTTCGCGTGATAGATTAATCAAGTTTGAAGCAGGAAATTTATTGCTAAAAACCGAAGAAGTAATTATGTTGTTAGACAAAATGCTTATCACTTGGGATGAGTTTATTTTGATGGCAAATAATTTTGAGGCTTATCAAGCTGAGTCTGTCATAAGCGGAATTCGCTTGGCCCATGCTGCGCAAAACGTTAAGGAATTGAAACGTTTATATGACGAATATAGCGTTGTTTCGAGAAAAACATATCAGATTGTTTCTATCTATATTAAACAATTAATTTTTGCCATCGAAGAAGAAGGCGAAGTCACTAAGGCTGAGAAAAAAATTGTGAGCAATTATTATCAACAGTTAAGCGTTTGGACGTTCTTAGATAAATCGTTGTTCACCATTCTCTTTGACGTTGTCGAACCTAAACATAAAGATAACCTAATCACTAAATTTATCAGCAGTATTTCAATCAAACACTTAGATCGAAATAATATCAATCTTATCTTCTCGGCACTTGCCAACTTCTTCGAATCATATATCGAGGACAACGAGAAGCTTAATGCTGAAAAAATCCTTATTACAATGGATAAAGAGTTTGGCGAACTAGGAAATAGATCAGTCCGTGAAAAAGTCCTAATTAAATTCTATCGAGGTATTTTAGAAGTTGCTTACGGTGATCGCGAACTTGGAACTGCTACTTGCGAGCACGTTATCGAAATTATGGAAGAATTCAACTTCTCTCGTATCGACATTCAAGTAAAATATTTGGAAAAGATTCTCAACAAATAACTAATAAAAAACCCGATCTTAATTGATCGGATTTTTTTCTTTATTCCATAATAATTTATAGGCGAGAAGCATTAGCGAAACGATAACAACAGGAGCAATCAGCCAGTAAAAGCCACCAATTGTCAGCTTCGAAACGCCCTTAATGCCGAAGATGAAGCCGAAGAGAATAATCCCGAAAGCGTTAGGGAGACTTGCCGCAATTGATAAAAAGCTGTTTGCACGCCCCTGGTTTTCGACCGGGATGTTGACAGCCATCCAAGTTCGATACGAAATCGAAGCGCAGACGACAAGCGAGCCAGTGAAGAGCGAGTGCAGGCAGATGAAGCAGACAGCTAGCCAACTCGATTTAACGAAGAAGAAAATCAAACTTTGGAAAAGGAAGAGCGTAGCTACCGCAGTTACGATTTTGAAGGCGATTGACAGGAGTTTTCCTTTGAAAGGCTTGCGGCCGAAGACTAAACCACCGACGATTGAACCGACAAGGGTTAGCGAGTTCACCACGCCGTATTGGAAATTCGTCGCGTGATAACCTTGAAGTAGTAAAATAGGGCGTCCGACGATATTGGCCGTCGTCATAAAATTAAAGAGGAAAAGCGTGATACAAATAACGAACAGTCGCTTTAATTGCCAAACATAGGCAAGTCCCTCGGTGAACAGCTGCAACGGTCCGACCGACTCGTTGTGCTCTTTAAGGTCTGCGTGTTCAACGCTTGAATTGTCGTGGAAATCGATGCTGAAATTAATTGCCAAGGTAATCAACTCGGTCGTAGCCATTATCAGGACGAATCCCCACAAAGGTACAAGAGCCACTACCGAAGCGCCAATGAGCGGGGCGATCATACGACTTGATGAATTACCAACGTTGATGTAACCGCGACATTTTGGAATCAGGTCTTCGTGAATAATCGTCACGATTGATGAATCGAGCGCGTTGCCGACAAAAATCGAAACCGTATTCGTGATGCAAAGCAGGAGCACGGTCGGAATAATCAGATTCTTTCCGAACAGGCTGTGGGTCAGGGCGAAGAGAACAAGGGCAGCGATCGCAATCATTTGGCAATGGGTCACAATTTTTTTGTGTTCAAACCGATCGGTTACGACGCCGGCAATCGGAGACAAGACGCATGACGCGACCGATGGAATTGCCACGGCGATAGCGAACTGAATGGTCGAACCGGTTTGATTTAGGATGTAAATGCCGAGCCCGAACATAAACATAGCGCTCCCGATTGTGCTGGTAAACTCACCGGCGATGACTTTATACATTTGTAACTTTGATTTGCCCACGATGACTCCTTTTTTTAGAAAGAAATAAAATATTATGAAATTATATCATATTTAGATATGTAAGCGTTGTAATATCGCAATTATTTAAGAAAACCATAATAAAAAAGCGACCTAGGCCGCTTTATTCTTTTCATCAATTGCGATTTCGCGTTGCAGGAAGAAGGAGATAACAGTTCTGATGACGACGATTATGCCTAGAGCCATCAAATCGTTGAAGTCGGGTTTGATGATCGATTCGACGATATCGGCGCCAATTAGGATTTCGAGCGACAACAACACGTAGCCCGCAAATAGGTTTTTAATTTCGTTGTTAGAGTGTGCTTGGCACTTGATCGAACCGGTGAAGTTCTTGATGAATAGCCAAAGCGACACGACCGCGCCTTTGACTAAAATCAAAATCGAGAAGGTCGAGAGCGCGAAGCTGATGACCTGAAAAACGCTGTCGAAAATTTCCAAGGATTCTTTCATAAAAACACCCCCTTATTCTTCCATTATAGAACGAACAAGGGGTGCGTGGCAAATTATATTGCAAATTTTATTTTTTACGAACTTTAACGTTGACCGTCGAAACAAGAACCAGAGCGGCAATTGAAATCGCAGCCGCGATGATAAAGGCGACGCGCATTCCGTTTACGAAGACGTCTGGACGATCTTCGATGTAGGTTTTCGTCGAATGGCCTAAGAATAACGACATTGCACCGAATAGGGCAGAGGTCGCAACGACTGAACCGATAGTTGAGCCTAGGTTACGCGATAGGGCTAGTAAAGACGACGCGATTCCGTAGTCCTGAGGTTCAACTGAACTCATAACAATCGTGTTGTTAGGCGTTGAGAAGAAGGCATTTCCGCAACCTTGTAACAAAGCCGCGACAACAAATAACGGAATTGAAATTTTCAGACCAAAGATGCAATACATCGAGAAGCCAGCGATAACTAGCGCTAGACCGAATTGAGTCAAAGCGCGCGGGTTCAACTTGTCAGTCAACATCCCGCTAATTGGCGCGAAGACGACCATCGACATCGGGAAAATCATCATCAAAATTCCAGCGTGCATTTCAGTGATATGGTTGGTTTCCTGTAAATAAAACGGGAAGATTAAATTATTGAAGAAGAGTGCCGTAAACAACAACACGCCGGCAAATAAACCGTGCGAGAAATTGCGATTTTTGAACATCGACAAATCAATAAGCTGTTGTTTCTCTTTTAACTCTAAAGCGATGAAGCCGCCGATTCCGACAACGAACGCGACAACTAAAGGTACGAGTAAAGGCGTGCGCCATCCAGAATCCTGCAAAGTGAACAGAGTTCCAAAGAAGAAGACAATCGTCAAACTCCAAAAGACAAACGAAGCCCAATCGATTTTCTCGTGCGTTTTCGAGCGGTCAGCCGGCAGAACGAACTGACCAACCAAGAACAACACAATCCCAATCGGCACGTTGATCATAAAGATAGCTTGCCACGAGAACAGGCTCAGCAGAATCCCGCCAATCCCCGGCCCGACAATCAACCCAAGAGAGACGAAAACGCCAATCAGACTCAAAGCGCGTCCTCGTTCTTCTTTTTTGAAAATCTCGGTAATAATCCCTGAGTTAGTCGCCATCGGCATCGAAGCGCCAATCCCTTGCAGAACGCGGGCAATCAATAGAAAAAGCAAATTTCCAGATAACGCGCACATTAGCGAACCAGCAACAAATAACAGATTCCCGAGCTTCAAAATTTTGATTTTTCCGAGGCTATCACCCAACTTGCCAAAAAGCACTAGCGTCGAGCAGCAGACGATCAGGTAAATCGACACGATCCACTGTACCTGATTGGTGTCAACGTGGAGCTCGCGCTGGATGTCGGGCATCGCGATATTAACGATCGAGCCATCGAGACAACTCATAAATGTGCACATACAAACGATGGACAAAATAATCCACCGGCGCTTTTGGACCTTCGAATCTTCAGTAAACGGAATCATAAAACCTAACCTTTCAAAATCTATCTTACCTATTATAACACGACTCAAAAAAATCGTAAATTTTCCCTTAAAACCTTGCATTGTAAGAGCTCTCATGTTAAAATATCTCTTGTATTGGATCGTTAGCTCAGTTGGTAGAGCAGCTGACTCTTAATCAGCGGGTCATGGGTTCGAGCCCCCTACGATCCATCCAAAAAATCTGGGCAATTAAGCCCGCAACCGGCTAGGGTGAAAACTCTAGCCTGTTATTGTATAAACCTCAAAAAACATTAAGGAGCCTATTACGTGGCTAAAAATAAAAAAGTAACACCTAAGGCGAAACCGGCCGCTAAAAAGCCGGGGCGGCCGTCTAAAGGCGAGCTTCAGGCGCGGGCGGAGAAAAAACGTCTGCAGAAAATTTTAATCGCAGCCTTTATTACGACTTTGATTATGCTAGTTGGGATTTTCCAACTAGGCTTGCTCGGCGTAACTGTCGCGAACCTGATGAGCTTTGCGTTCGGCGAAACCTATATCATTGCAGCAGTCGCAATCATCTTCGGTTGGGCCATTCAAGTGATAAATATCGGAAAATTCAGACCGAAACTAAGCATGGTTATCGGAATTATCTGTTTAACGCTTGGGATTACGCTTGCGCTTGAAATCATCATGTTTATCGAACACGATATCGACGCGCCAAGTTTGATGACGAAGACGCTTGAATTTTTGATTGACAACCTAAAAACTTTCAGTAGCGCTCACCACACGGGCGGAGGTCTGATTGGGGCGGGACTGTTCCACATAACCTACGTCTTGCTCGCTTTGCCAGGGACAATTGGACTTGCCATCATTTTGCTTTTCACAGGCATTTACAACGTTCTGCCGTTTAAGGCGCTTGATCTTAAAGGCAAGTTGGGCGCGGTGATCGACGAGAAGGAACAGGCGCGCGAAAGTGCGATGGAGCAAAAAGAGGCGCGGCTGCGTGAGCTTGTTGAGCAGGAAAAGGCGCAGGAATTGCACGAGGCGCACAAGAAAGAGCAGGCGCGACTTGAAGAAGAAGCGCGCGAGAAGGCGATGCGTGCCGGGGACGTTTGGGATGCCCGCGATTATTCGGGCGACGGATTTGCCGGGGATGCTTATAGTGCCGAGCAGATGGGCGTTTATGCGTCGCTGACGGGCGTGACGAGCTACAAGCCGGACGACATGGTGCCGAGTTTTTATAACAACGACACGGAATACAACACGTTGATCAACACGAATTTCTTCGACGAGGACTCGATTTTGAACTCGCAGCATTTGGCGGGGGGCGTTGAGATTGTCGAAGCGCATTCCGTTTTAGAAGACACGATGCACGACTTCGAAGTGCCAGAAGAGCTTCGGCAAGTGGCGGCTGCGCCGGTGGCTGAAGTTGAACCTGATAACGGGCCGGTCGAGGATGTTCAATTAAAAGAATACGACGAGCCTGAAAAGTTGGTTAATTATAAATTGCCGAGCCTGGCTTTGCTTGATCGACCGGAGAAAATTGATATGTCGAGCGAGCATCAGAACGCGGTCGCAAAAGCGAAAGTTTTAGAAGATACGTTGCGCAGCTTCGGAGTTGAAGTGCGCGTGGTCGATATGAAGATGGGGCCTTCGGTCACAAAATATGAACTTCAACCAGCGGTTGGGGTTAAGGTTAGCCGAATTACTTCTTTGGCTGATGATATTTCATTGGCTTTGGCGGCGAAGGATGTCCGCATCGAAGCGCCGATTCCTGGGAAACCGTTGGTCGGAATTGAAGTTCCGAATGCGACAACGGCGAGCGTTACTTACTTTGAAACGATAGCTGATGCGGTTAAGAACGCACACGGGCTTTTGGAAGTTCCTCTTGGACGTGACGTTTCGGGTCGAGTTCGCTGTGCGGATTTGACTAAGATGCCTCACTTGCTTGTCGCAGGTTCGACGGGTAGCGGGAAGTCGGTTTGTATCAACACGATTATTACGAGCATCCTGATGAAAGCTAAACCGAACGAAGTCAAGATGTTGATGATTGATCCGAAAATGGTTGAGCTTTCGATGTATAACGACATCGGGCACTTGATGACGCCAGTTGTAACCAACGCTAAGAAGGCTGCGGGTGCGCTGCAAAAAGTCGTTGCGAAGATGGAAGAACGTTACGAGTTGTTTGCGACTACTGGCACGCGCAATATTGAAGCTTATAATAGTTATATAAATAAAAGGAACATGGAAAACGGCGAAGATTACGCAACACTTCCTTATATAGTAGTTATCGTTGATGAGTTAGCCGATTTGATGATGGCTAGCGGAAACCAAGTCGAAGACGCGATTATTCGCTTAGCGCAGAAGGCGCGGGCGGCGGGGATTCACATGATTCTTGCAACGCAACGTCCATCAGTTGATGTTATCACTGGGCTAATCAAGGCGAATGTGCCGAGTCGAATTGCCTTCGCGGTTTCGAGTGGGGTGGATTCGCGCACGATTCTTGATATGAATGGTGCCGAGAAATTGCTCGGGCGTGGCGATATGCTGTTTATGCCGATTGGCGAAAATAAACCGATTCGGATTCAGGGCGCCTTTATCGGCGATGACGAAGTTGGGCGTGTGGTTGATTTTGTTAAATCGCAGCACGAGGTTCAATATATGGAAAGCATGGAAGTTAGTGAGGCGGAGACTACTGCGGGCAATTCGAGCGACGGTTCTTCGGGCGAATACGAGCAGGACGAATTGTTCGAAGAGGCTAAGGCGCTGTTTATCGAGCAGCAAAAAGCTTCGACTTCGTTGTTACAACGCAAGTTCCGGGTCGGCTATAACCGAGCGGCGCGCATTGTGGACGAGCTTGAAGAAGCAGGGATTATCTCGCCAGCTATCGGAAACAAACCGCGCGAGGTGTTGGTCGGAAAGAACGAACAGCTGAGTCTAGTTGATGATGCGGAGGCTGAATATTAATGAGTATTTACTTTGATAATGCAGCGACAACCGAACTTGATCCACGAGTTAAAGATGCTTTGATTTCGCATTTGGACGTCTACGGAAATTCTTCGTCTTTACATAAATTAGGACGCGATGCTAAGTTTTTATTAAACGAAGCGCGACGCAATGTCGCAGCGTTCATCGGGGCGGATGAGAGTGAAATAGTTTTTACGCCGAGCGCATCGGCTGCGAACAATTTAGTTTTGAAAAGTTTTGAGCATATTATTTCGAGCGATATTGAACACCCGAGTGTGGATGAAATCGTCGAAAATAAATTTCGGCCGAGCGAAGTGTTGGGTGCAATTACGCCTGATACGGAGCTTGTAAGTATGATGTATGTTAACAACGAAACTGGCGAAATTTTACCGGTTGAGGAGTTGTTGAGTGAGCGACCTGAAGGTGTGCTAGTTCACATCGATGCTGTTCAAGCGATAGGGGCTATCGACATCGATGTCCGTAAATTAAACGTTGATTTTCTAAGTTTATCGCTTCATAAAATTCATGGCCTAAAAGGTGTGGGAGCGCTATACATCAAAAAAGGTCATCACTTGAAAACGTTGATCGCAGGTGGCGGTCAGGAATCTGGCTTAATCAGCGGTACGCAAGATGTTGTCGGTATCTATGCTAGTACGTTAGCTTTAGAATCACTTCCGAAATTAGGATTAAAAGCAAAATTAATTGAAGAATTAAATAAAAACGAAATCGAGTTTGAACTTAATTCGAGCGAAAATTCAGTTGAGAAAACGGTGAATTTGCGCTTAGCGGGCGTTAAAAACGACCGCTTACTTGCCAATCTTGATCTCGAAGAGATTTATATTAGCGCTGGGAGTGCCTGTAGTGCTGGAGCTCTTAAAGCCAGTCGGGTCCTGAAAAATATGGGGCTGAGTGACGTTGCGGCGAGCGAGAGTATTCGGATTAGTTTTTCGAAATATAATACGGATGCCGAAGTTGTGGAATTTGTTAAGAAATTAAAAAAAATAATTAGTCGAATGAGAGGGAATTAAAATGGCTTTTGCAAAAGAGGTAAAATTAGAAAACAGTGAGTTCACGTACACGTTGGGAGCAGACGTTAAGCGCTTCCTGCTTAAAGACGTGGGCTTCGAAGAAACGAAAGCGGGGAACTTCAAATTAGTTCGCGCAATCAAACCGTTACCGACTTCAAAAGAAGACTTCAAACTTGAAATTATGGTTGAAGGTGACTTGAGCGGATTCAGAATGAAAGTTACAACACCTAACGGCTTGAAAACGGTCGACATCTTCGATGGCAACCACGAAATGGTAGCTGACAAGTTCTACTTTATGATGGACGGATTCATCGAACGCGGAGTGTTCGCTAAGAACTAGCTCCAAATGACCGAAAACTTTGAATTTCGACCCTGTTTTGGACAGTTTGAGTACATGTGAAATCTATATGTACTCAAACTGTCCAAAATAGGGGCATTTTTAAAGAAAAGTGGTTATTTTGAGTCAGATGTGTTATAATTTATTTATCAAATCACTAGGGGGTACCTGCCGAAATGAACAAATAAGTCTAATCGTTGGAAATTCGTAATGCTTTTCACTTGCCACGGGTAGGGAGAATTGCGCGAATTTCGAGATTGGCTTTTGTTCGGTTTAGTAGGCGGATACCCGCATTCTATCGATGGGCCAATTTCTGTAAAGGATTGGTCCATTTTTGTATGGACAAGGAGGTATTTATGTCCAAGATAGAATTTAGAAATTTAACGTTCGCCTACGACGGGCAAGTCGCGCCGATATTTGATCGCGCAAATTTGATTATTGATAGCGATTGGAAGTTGGGCCTGATTGGGCGCAACGGGCGCGGGAAGACGACGCTTTTGCGGATTTTGCAGGGGCAGGTCGAGTTTTCAGGTGAGATAATCGGTGCGCAAGATTTCGTTTATTTTCCGCAAGCAGTTCGTGATCCGCAGCAGCTTACGAGTTATGCATTGCAGGAGTTGGCAGAATATGAAGAGTGGAAATTAGAGCGTGAACTGACTTTGCTCGGGGTTGATTTAGATGTTTTGTGGCGGCCGTTTGCGACCTTGAGTGGCGGCGAAAAAACAAAGGTGTTGTTGAGTTTACTATTTGTCGATGAAAATAATTTTCCGTTGATTGATGAGCCGACGAACCATTTAGATGTTAAAGGACGGGAGCAGGTAGCGGAATATCTGCGTCGTAAGAAACAAGGATTTATCGTGGTTAGTCACGATCGGCACTTTGTTGATGAAGTAGTTGATCACGTGGTGTCGATTAATAAGGCACAGATCCAGCTGTATCAAGGGAACTTTTCGACTTTTGACGAGCAGAAGAAACTGCAGGATTCTTTCGAGTTGGAACAAGACGTTAAGTTGCGCGGCGAGATATCGCGACTGAAGAAAACGGCTAGCGACAAACATGATTGGTCGCTAGGGCGCGAGGGGGATAACTACGGAAATCCGAATATTAAAGGAAGTGGCGGAACCGGACACGATGGATTTACAGCTGCCCGCGCTGCCCGGATGATGAAGAAATCCAAGGTTTTAGAACGGCGAATGAACAATGAAATCGAAGAGAAGGAAAAGCTGCTCAAGGATTTAGAATTCGTTGATCCTTTAAAAATTAATTTTCAGCCTTCGCACCATCATAATTTAATAAATTGTGAAAATGTTGAGCTTTCCTATGATGGTACGCCGTTATTTCAACCGCTAACTTTTAAAGTAAATAAGGGCGAGCGCGTTGTAATCAAAGGCGCAAACGGAACTGGGAAATCTTCGTTAATTAAATATTTAATTAATGAATTTGATGGCGATTCAAAAGGAGAAATATTTATTCCTAAAGGCATAAAAATCTCTTATGTCCGCCAAGAATATGAAGACAATCGCGGAACTTTGCGCGAATTCGCCGAACTCAAAAAACTCGACTACGAACAATTTTTATCCAATCTAAAAAAACTCGGAATGGAACGAGCGGTATTCAATACACCAATCGAACAGATGTCGATGGGTCAGCAAAAAAAGGTCGAGCTTGCGAAGTCACTTGCCGAACCGGCGGAGCTTTATATCTGGGACGAGCCGCTGAATTATCTCGACGTAATCAACCACGAACAAATTGAAGAATTAATTAATAAATTTGAGCCGTCGATGCTAATCATCGAGCACGACCTCGCGTTCATCGAAAATATAGGAGCAGAAGTTATCGAGTTGAAAAGGAACTAGCTCAGACTCAAAAGAAGGAGGTGATCGCCATGATCGTAACTGAAATTTCTGGTAAAGTTCAAAGTCAGAAATAGCGAGGAATTAAATGATTCAATTTAAAAAGGTAGAAAAAAATATCGGCGGCAATTCGCTGTTCAAGTGTGAAAATATAGTGCTGTCAGATAGTGGGAAAATCGGAATTGTTGGGAATAACGGTAGCGGAAAATCAACTTTGATGAAGATGTTGGCGGGGCTTGACGATGAATATGAAGGCGAAATAATTAATAACGAATGGACGATTTATGTTGAGCAGATTCACGAAACGTCGCAAGAAAGTGGAGGGGAACAGTCCAAACGCGAGATTAATGAAGCGATAATTCTGGATCCGTCGGTGCTGATTTTAGATGAGCCGACGAGCAATCTCGACACTAAAAATATTAATTGGTTAATTAATCGATTGAAGCGCAAAGATGGTTTAACAATAATTGTTTCGCATGATCGTGAGTTTTTGAAGCAAACGGTAGACGCGGTGATCGAATTTGATAACCAGCAAATAAAAAAATATAATTATGATTACGAAACTTATTTGGCGGTTAAACAACAAGAGGTCGAAGCGCAAAACAATCAATATAACGCGCAACAAAGGGAAACGAAAAAGCTGAAAGCTGAAATTCAAAAACGAAAGGAGCGAGCGGCGAAATTACAGCATACGACGAATATCAAATCGGGCGCAAGTGATGCGAAAGCACGGGCGTTCGGCGGGCGAATTGCCGGGCAAGAAAAGCGGATGAATAGCAAGGCTAAGGCAATTGAGTCGCGGATTGAGAATCAGGAAAAAGTTGAGCAATATAAAAAGGCGAAACCGATTAAATTGATTTCGACGGATGACGCAAATGCCGCGCGAGGAACTATTTTTAATATTGAGCATCACCTGGTCAAAGATTTATTTGAAATTGATAATTTGAAATTGCAATTTGGTGAAAAGGTAGTATTGATTGGCGAAAACAAATCAGGGAAAACGACGTTCTTAAAACAAATTATGAACGGCGATATTGAAACGTCCGAGAGAGCTCGTATGTCTTATTTCGCGCAGAATCTTAAAAATCTTGACGAACAAAAATCGATAATTGAAAACGTAATGCTAACCACTAAACAAGATATTCAAACCGCTCGAAACATTCTAGGAGCTTTGGGTTTCAGGCGTGATGCAATCGATAAGCAAGTTGAAATATTGAGCGGTGGTGAACTGGTGAAAGCTAGCCTTGCGAAAGTTCTCCTAAGCGACAGCAACTTCCTAATCCTCGATGAGCCGACAAACTTCTTAGATATTCAGGCAATTATCGCCTTGGAAGGTTTTATAAACAACTACGAAGGGGCAGTCATAATTGTTAGCCACGACCAAACCTTTATAAATAACATCAATGTAAAAAAATGGGAAATAGAACGTGATAAATTACGCTAATCGTATTTAACGCGATTTTGTTGCAATTCAGCGCTTGAACTGCAACAAAATCGCCCTAAATACGATTAATGATTTTTAAAACTTGTTCAAGCGGCCCCTGAACGACACGATTTTCAAAAAACACCCATATTTTGTCACAAAAGGGCTAGTATAGAATCTATATTAGCCCTTTGTGACAAAAAGAGGGACAAATTTCAAAAACATGTCGTTTAGGGGCCAAAACGACTTGCTAATTACGAAATTGCCGAGGTTTTTAACTTGCCTAACGTAGAACTTGCGACGCTCGGCAAATTTTGGTATAATGGTAAAGTTGTCCCGAAGTCCCTCGGGCGCGCCATTCCAACGAAAGGAGAAATCTGATGCCTAACATTCAATCACAAATCAAACGTGACCGCACAAGCAAAATTGCTAACACAAAAAATTCTGAAAAGAAAGCGTCTCTACGCACAACTATCAAGAAATTTGATGCTGCTATTGCTGCTAACGCTGACAACGTTCAAGAATTGTTCGCCGCTGCGACTAAAGCGATCGACCAAGCTGAAACAAAAGGTTTGATCCACAAAAACAAAGCTAGCCGCGATAAATCACGTCTTGCGAAAAAATTGGCTAAATAATTTAGTCACTAACGCTGTAACTTCTATAAGGAAGCACAGCGTTTTTTTTTGCGTTTATGGTATAATATTAAGGAATATGCCAAAAATAGAGGTCAAAAAATATTGAGTGAAAAATTCGATTTAGAAAAATATATGCAGCAAAAGCGCGAGCAGAAGTCCGAGATCACAGTGATCGAAGACATCGAGCTGGACGAAAAAGAAGAACGTGAAACCCGTAGTGCGGGCAAGTCCCCGGCTGCCACCGAGGTTGAAGACAAAAAAATCAACTTCAATTTACGTCTTCACATGCTGTTCTTCATCATCTTTACGCTGATGTTGGCGCTGATTTTAAGACTTAGCTATCTCCAAGTAACCAACTCGCACACATATAAACAAGAAATTCAAAAAGAAGCTGGTCAAGAACGAGTCGTGACAACGAACGTTGCGCGGGGCGGAATTTTTGACGAAAGCGGAAAAGTAATCGTCGGAAACCGCAAGGAATTCGCGATTCAATACAGTCGTGCGAAAGATGTAACCGCGCCAGAAATTTTAGCGATTGCGACTAAATTAGCACAATACATCGATGTGCCTGCTGATCCCAACCTAAGAGATCGCGATAAAGCCGATTGGTATTTAGCTGATCCGGAACATTTGAAAGCGGTCGATAAACGAATCCCGGCCAAGGACTTCCTCGACAAACGTGGTGCTCCGCTTGAACCGGCGGCAGCTTACGCCGTCGAAGTCGCAGCGGTGACACCGGAAGAAATGAACTTGACACCGGAACAACTTGAAGTTGCGACCATCTTCAAACGGATGAACTCGGCGAGCAGTATGTCGACCGTCTTCATCAAAAACGAAGGCGTAACCCAAGAAGAAATCGCCATCGTCGGCGAACGCACGACTGAGCTTGACGGGGTCGGGGTCGGCGAAGACTGGCGCCGCGAAGTGACGGATAGCTTGACTATCGGCGACTTCATCGGAACCGTTTCGAAAAACGGACTTCCGGCGGATAAATTAAAAGAATATCAAGACAAAGGCTACGAGCTCAACGACCGCGTGGGCACGAGCTATCTTGAATACGAATACGAAGACGTCCTAAAAGGTGCGAAACGCAAAGAAGAAATAACTCTTAACGACAAGGGTGCTATTAAGAGTGATAAGATCGTCGATTCGGGCTCGCCGGGTGACAACCTACGTTTAACAATTAATCTCGACTTCCAAAAACAAGTCGATGATATCCTGCAAAACACTTATAACGGCTTGCTTCAAGCCGACAACTCGCTTTCTTACGCCGACAAAAAAATGATGTACAGCCAAGGCGTTTACGCTGTGGTCTTAGATGTCAACACCGGTGGAGTCTTAGCGGCGAGTGGATTCTCGCACGACCTAAAAACCGGTAAAGTTTCAAGTGACGCGCTCGGCATCATTACGAAAAACTTCGAGCCGGGGTCGGTCGTGAAACCTGCGACACTAACCGCAGCCTATGATATGGGTGTTATCAGCGGAAACGAAACACAAATCGATGAGCCGATTATCATCCAAGGTTCGCCGACCAAATACTCAATCTTCAACTCGGGAGCGGGGGCTCACCCGCTACCAGTTTCGGCGCTGAAAGCCCTAGAATGGTCTTCCAATGTCTACATGATCAAGCTCGTCTTCAAAATGATGGGTGTTGAATATAAAGAAGGCATGAGCCTTCCGCTTCGTGGCGACCTCTTCGAAAAACTCCGCAAATACTACGGCGAATACGGCCTTGGCGTCCTAACCGGCGTCGACATGCCAAACGAAATCGAAGGGTTCAAACGCACTGGCGACTACTCTTACGACGGCGCGATGGGTAACTTGCTCGATCTTTCGTTCGGTCAGTTCGACAACTACACGCCGATCCAACTTGCCCAATATTGCGCGACACTTGCCAACGGCGGGACGCGAATTGCCCCGCACTTTGTCGAGGGGATTTACACGTCGGGCGAGAACGCGACGCTTGGCGAGCAGATTCGCAAGTTCGATCCGAAGATTATGAATAAGGTCGATATTACGCCGGGCCACATGGGCTTGATTAAGCAGGGGATGTACAACGTGGTTTACGGTACGGATCCTTACACGACCGGGAAAATCCTGCAAGGCGTCCAAGGGATGCACGTCGAGGCGAAGACGGGGACGGCCGAAACGTTCCACATTTTCACCGATGAAGACGGGAAGCCGATTCCGGGGAAAGAGCCGGTTCCGGTGACCAACTCGAACTTAATTGCCTATGCTCCGGCGGAGAACCCGCAGGTGGCGGTGGCGCTGATGCTTCCGCACATTACGACGAAGCACATGACCGCGAATCAGGAGATCGTGCGCGACATTCTGAACGCTTATTACGAAAATTTCATTAAAACTGGGCGTCCGCCTGTGAACTAAAATACGAGGTGAAAAATGACTATACCTGACTTAGACTGGAACAATCTTGGCTTTGAATACCGCGACCTGCCGTTTCGCTACATTTCTAAATGGAAAGATGGCAAGTGGGACGCCGGCACGCTGACAGAGGATTCGACTCTTCACGTCAGCGAGGCATCGGCGGCGCTGCACTACGGCCAGCAGGGCTTTGAAGGCCTGAAAGCTTATCGCACAAAAGACGGAAGCGTGCAACTTTTCCGTCCTGATAAAAATGCTGAACGTCTGCAAAAAACGGCGGATCGTTTGATTATGCCACACGTTGAAACAGAACAATTCGTTGAAGCTTGTCGTCAAGTTGTGGCGGCGAATATCGACTGGGTACCGCCTTATGGAAGTGGCGCGACTTTGTATTTGCGTCCATTGTTGATTGGGGTCGGTTCGGTGATCGGCGTTCGTCCGGCGCCGGAATACATCTTCACGATTTTCGCGATGCCGGTTGGTCCTTACTATAAAGGTGGTCTGAAACCGAACAATTACATCACGGCTGAGTTCGACCGCGCTGCGCCACACGGAACTGGAGCTAACAAAGTTGGGGGCAATTACGCCGCTTCAATTTTGCCGGGGCAACTTGCCCACGATGCTGGGTTTGCGGATTGCGTTTACCTAGATCCTGCGACGCACACTAAAATAGAAGAAATCGGTGGAGCTAACTTCTTTGGTATCACAGCTGATAACCAATTTATCACGCCTTTGTCACCATCGATTCTGCCGTCGATTACTAAATATTCGTTGTTACATATCGCGGGCGAGCGCTTCGGAATGGAAACGATCGAAGGCGACGTGCCTCTTGACGGTTTAGACAAGTTCGTCGAAGCTGGAGCGTGTGGTACGGCCGCAGTTATTTCGCCAATCGGCGGAATTCAAATCGGCGACAACTTCCACAAGTTTTATTCGACCGAAGAGGTCGGTCCGGTTACGACTAAGCTCTATAACGAGCTAGTCGGCATCCAATTCGGCGACATTGAAGCGCCGGAAGGTTGGATTGTTAAAGTATAAAAACAAATAATTCCTTTTTTTGCGTATTTGGGACATTTCAGAGGTCGAAATGTCCCAAATACGCAAAAAAAGGAATAAAAATAAATTATTAAGAAGTTTGTTAAAAATGTAACAAACTTTTTGCAAGAACTCCAAATAAATGGTATAATAAGTTTGTTAATTATTTAACAAACTTTTTTAAATTGGTAAACAAAAACAACTCATAAAAAGGAGAACCAAAATGGCTGAACAATTAACTGATGTTCAAATCACTATTAACACATTGTGTGACAATGCTAAAGTAGCGCTAGACGCTATGGCTAACTTCACGCAAGAGGAAGTTGACCACATCGTTCACGATATGGCAATGGCTGCATTAGACAAACACATGGTGTTGGCTAAACACGCAGTAGATGAAACTGGTCGCGGAGTTTACGAAGACAAAGCAATCAAAAACATGTACGCATCTGAGTACATCTGGCACTCAATCAAAGACAACAAAACAGTAGGTGTTATCAGCGAAGATAAACAAACTGGTCTTATCGAGGTTGCTGAACCAGTAGGGACAATTGCCGGTCTAGTTCCGACAACTAACCCGACTTCAACTGCAATCTTCAAATCGATGATCGCATTGAAAACTCGTAACCCAATCATCTTCAGCTTCCACCCATCAGCTTTGCAATGTTCAATCGCGGCGGCTAAAATCGTTCGTGACGCGGCAATTGCAGCCGGTGCTCCTGAAAACTGTATCCAATGGATCGAACAACCATCAATCGAAGCGACTAACCTTTTACTAGGAAATGACATCGTCATGACAATCCTGGCAACTGGTGGCCCAGCGATGGTTAAAAATGCTTACTCTCAAGGTAAACCAGCCTTAGGTGTAGGTCCTGGTAACGTACCAGTTTACTTCCACAGCGACGCTCACGTTAAACGCGCAGTTAACGACGTTATCGTTTCTAAATCATTCGATAACGGTATGATCTGTGCCTCTGAACAAGCAGTTATCGTTCACAAAGACATCTACGATGAAGTTTTAGCTGAATTCGACGCTCACCAAGTTCACGTGTGTAACGAAGAAGAAATCGCTAAATTAACTGCATACGCAATGCACGAAAACCTTGACGCTGACGGAAACGTTGTCGGTCACGGTGTAAATGCGCCAATCGTAGGTAAACACGCTACTGAAATCGCTGCTGGTGCTGGAATCGAAGTTGCTCCGACAACTCGTATTCTACTTGCCCCAATCGGTGGTACTGGTGTTGATCACCCACTTTCATACGAAAAACTTTCTCCAGTTCTAGCAATGGTTAAAGCTGAAGACGAAAAAGACGGATTCGCGCACTGTGCGACTATGCTACACATCGGTGGAGCTGGACACACGGCTTGTATCCACACTGAAGACGAAGACTTGCAAGTTCAATTCGGTATCGAAATGAAAGCTTGTCGCGTGCTTGTAAATTCACCAACAGCTGTCGGTGGTATCGGTAACATCTACAACGAAATGATCCCTTCACTTACACTAGGTTGTGGTTCATACGGACGTAACTCTGTATCGAAAAACGTATCTGCTGTAAACTTGATCAACGTTAAGACAATCGCTAAACGTCGTAACAACATGCAATGGATGCAATTGCCACCGAAAGTATTCTTCGAGAAAAACTCTCTACAATACTTAACAATGATGGAAAACGTTGAACGCGCTATGATCGTTTGTGACCCAGGAATGGTTCAATTCGGTTTCGTTAAGATCGTTGAGCAAGAATTGCGCAAACGTTCTAACAACGTTGAAATCAAAATCTTCTCTGACGTTGAACCTAACCCTTCAACTAACACAGTTTACGCTGGTACAGAGTTGGCTAAAGAATTCAAACCAGATACAATCATCGCTTTAGGTGGTGGTTCATCAATGGATGCTGCCAAAGGTATGTGGTTATTCTACGAACGTCCAGAAACTCGTTTCTTCGGCGCTAAACAAAAATTCTTAGATATCCTAAAACGTACTTACAAAATTGACCGCCCAGCGTTCTCTAAATTAGTTTGTATCCCAACTACTTCAGGTACTGGTTCGGAAGTTACTCCATTCGCCGTTATCACTGACAGCGAAACTCACGTTAAATACCCACTAGCTGACTACGCGTTGACTCCAGATGTAGCAATCATCGACCCTCAATTCGTACTTACAGTTCCAGCTTCGGTTACTGCTGATACTGGTATGGACGTATTAACTCACGCTCTTGAAGCTTATGTGTCTGTAATGGCATCTGACTACACTCGTGGTCTTAGCTTGCAAGCGATCAAACTTGTCTTCGATTACCTTGAAGATTCAGTTAAAAATCCTAACCCGATCAACCGTGAAAAAATGCACAATGCGTCGGCAATTGCCGGTATGGCGTTCGCCAATGCGTTCTTGGGTGTTACTCACTCAATCGCACACAAAATCGGTGGAGAATACAACATTCCTCACGGACGTGCCAATGCGATCCTATTACCGCAAGTAGTTCGCTACAACGCTAAGGATCCTCAAAAACACGCTATGTTCCCTAAATATGACTTCTTCCGCGCTCACGAAGATTACGCTGAAGTAGCTCGTTACGTTGGCCTAGCTGGTGAAACAACTGAAGAATTGGTTGAAGCGCTAGCGACTGCTATCTACGATTTAGGCGCAACTTGCGGAATCAAGATGTCAATCTCTGAACAAGGAATCACTCAAGAAGTCCTTGACACAACTGTTGACCGTTTGGCTGAACTTGCTTACGAAGATCAATGTACAACTGCTAACCCTAAACAACCATTGATCTCTGAGTTGAAACAAATCATCTTGGATTCTTACACTGCCAAATAGGAGGGCAATTAAATGACAGTTCCTGTATTTAAATTCCCAAAACTATTCTTTGAAAAAAACTCGTCATTGTACCTTACAATGTTCGAGAACCCGCGCAACGTCTTAGTCATCTCTGACGATTTGACTCTTACAAGCGCAGAACTTGCGGTGGCAAGTCGCTTCGCAGCCCGCGTTGATGGCGAAAACATCGACGTGACAGCTGTGACAACTACCGAAGCTAACGCTGGTAAAATCAAATCGTATTTCGATATGGTTATCGCCATCGGTGACGAAGATGCCCAAGCCGCTGCGAAAGCTTACAAAGAAGGCGCTGAACGCGCAGTAGTCTTCATCGCGATTCCAACTGCACCGCAAGGTTCAGAAGTTTACGCCGATGTTGTCCTAGCTGACGTTGCTTTCTCGCAAGACTTCCCAGCTGCGGTAACTGCTGAAAACGCCAAAGTTTCTTTGGCTAAAGCAGAGGCGGTTCTTAAAAGCGAAAACCTTAACGACTTCGTTGAGGGTGTGGCTTACGACGCTAAACGCGCTCTTGAAAACCACATGGATGCTGCGACTGTTCTTGATAAAGAACACGTCTTGAACGCATCAATCCTAGCAAACATCGCCTATGCGAATACAATTGCTTAAATAACTAACGAAAAGTCGGCCTCCGGGTCGGCTTTTTTGGCAAGTAAAAATTCCTAATCGTATTTAAGCCGTTTTTTGCGCATTTCGAGGTCTGAAATGTCCCGAAATCGCGATAAAAGCGATTAGGAGATTTTAACCTTTACAAATGCCGTGGGCAATTAACTTAAAAGTTGAGAAAACGCTATCATTTAATGGTATAATTGGTGAAATTAAAAATAAGGAGCAATAACTATGATGAAAATTGGTAAAATTTTTGCGATAGGGTTACTAATTTGTGCAACGCTTGCGGGATGTGGGAAAAAAGGAGCGAATTCGACCGAAACGTTCCAAGATTATTTCAATCTGGATCCGAATACATTGGATTTCGGTAAAGCAACTTTTGAGGAAGATTTGAAATTAGGTGCGAACTTTATCGAACCGCTAGTTGAAACAAACGCATATGGTGATTACTTACCGGCGGCTGCGAGCGAAATTCCGACGACCGAAAACGGCGGAATTTCCGAGGACGGACTGACTTGGACATTCAAAATCCGCAAAGGTGTTAAATGGGTGACTTCAGAAGGCGAGGTATATGGCGAGGAAACAGCAGGCGATTACGTATTCGCGCTGAAACATGCGGCGGACGTGAAAGCCGAATTCGCGCACTTTTCGGCTGATGTAATCGCAGGCTATAAGGACTATTTAGACGGCACGACAACTGACTTTTCGACGGTCGGAGTTAAGGCGGTAGATGATCACACGCTACAATTCACCCTTGCTACGCCGACTCCTTATTTCATTTCGCTTTTGACGACTGGACCATATTTCCCGGTTAACGAAAAATTTGCGACAGAGAAAGGTGCTGATTACGGGAAGATTGCAGCGGACGACATCCTATATAGCGGCCCTTATATCCTTGACGCGTTCTCTTCTAAATCGGTCATCGAACTCAAGGCGAACGACGAGTATTGGGACCTAAAAAACGTCCACGTTAAACATGTGAAACTTAGTTATAGCGAAAGTGTCGAAAGCGATCAAGCTTACGAAAACTTCAAAAATGGAAACCTGACTTGCGCGGTGCTCAAACCGGCGGAAAACTATTTCAAGAACGTTGAAAAAGAGTATAAAGATAACATCTTCATCGCCAATCCATCGGCGTTCACTGCTTTCGGCAAGTTCAATCTCAACCGGGCGGCTTACGAATTCTCAACGGCTGAGCATGACAACGCATCGACAAAAGCGGCGCTGTTGAATAAAAATTTCAGGCTGGCTATCCTTCGCGGTTGGGATCGAACTGCATATCTTACGATGATTAACACTAAAAAATACGCAGATGCATCAATTCGTAACGAAATGACACCGAGCGATTTTGTGAGCGTAAACGGCGGCACTTACGCTGAAGCTGTCGCGGCCCACGCACCAGAAGAAGGCGACAGCGGTTGGAAAGGCGTGAGCTTTGCAGATGGAGTGGATGATTTTCACGACGTAAAAATCGCTAAAGCTTATTTAGCGAAAGCCAAAGCCGAACTAGGCGACAGCGTTAAATGGCCGATTCATCTCGACTTAGCCGTTGGTTCGAAAGCCGAAAACAGAATTAACCGGGTTAAATCATTTAAGGCAAGTATCGAAGCAGCGCTCGGAAAAGATAACGTTGTTCTCGACATTAACCTTGGGAATGAGGATCAAGTCGGGACGGCGACATACGCTGCCACGACCGGAGCACAGTCTGACTTTGATATGGACTTTTCTTACGGTTGGGGCTCAAGCTTCCAAGACCCCAGTGCCTATCTGAATATTTACAACGCGAAATCAGGAAGCTTACTTGCCGGGCTGGGGCTTGATCCTTTCGCGGGCGAGCCGAAATCCGACCCGCAATTCGAAGTTAAAAAGACGGTGGGGCTTTACGAATACACAGATTTACTGGAAAAAGCGGGGGCAATTACTGACGTCAACGACCTCAATGCGCGCGACGACGCTTACGCGAAAGCGGAAGCTTACTTGGTTGGGAACGCTCTGATCTTACCGTATCAAAATATGGGTTCAGAGATAATGTTGAGTCACATCAAACCGGGAACTCAACCACTTGCGCACAGCGGAACGAGCGGCGAACGTTATAAATTCATCGAACTACAGAAGGCGGCAATTAAAAACGCCGATTTCGTCAAGTTTCAAAAAGAGCGAGAAGCAAGGGGGAAATAAACATTGAAAAAGGTTTCATTCTTGGTATATATGCAAGAATGTTGAAAAATCTTAGGATTTGATACATTTCGCCTTAAAATTCCCGATTTGACTTGCCCAAAGTGCTATAATTATCACAAGATATTTGCGTATAGCTTAAAACTATATAAAAGTAGTAATACTAAATATGTTTAAAGTCTTCACAAACGTTTGTGTGCGTGATATAATATCTTAAATTCAAATATGAATAGGAGAAGATTACAAATGAAAAACAGTAAATTATTTGCAGGTCTAGGAACTGCATTAATTCTAGGTGCGACTTTAACAGGTTGCGGAAGCCAAGGCCTTAAATCTACTGGCGTCCAACAAGAGTTTTACACAACTGATCCAACAACGTTTGACTTCGGTAAAGCGACTGGTGAAGAAGACTTCGCATTAGGAGCTAACTTCATCGAACAATTAGTTGAAACTAATGAATACGGCGAATTCGTTCCCGCAGTGGCTAAAGAAATCCCAACACTTGATAATGGTGGAATTTCTGAAGACGGTTTAACTTGGACTTTCAATCTTAGAAAAGACGTTAAATGGGTTACTTCTGAAGGCGAAGAATACGCTAAAGTTAAAGCGCAAGACTTCGTTTACGCTCTTAAACGTGCGGCTGACAACCAAGTTCCATTCTCGTCATTCCCAGCAGATGTTATCGCTGGCTACCAAGATTACTTAGATGGTAAAGAAACTGATTTCTCTAAAGTTGGTGTCGTTGCTAAAGATGACAACACTTTGGTATTCACTTTAATCAAACCTACACCATACTTCGTTTCATTATTAACTACTGGACCTTTCTACCCAATCAACGAAAAATTCGCAACTGAAAAAGGTAAAGAATTCGGTAAAACTAAAGCTGAAGATATCCTTTACAGCGGACCATTTGTTCTTGCTAACTACACTTCTAAATCAGCAATTGAGTTGAAAGCAAATGATCAATATTGGGATACTAAAAACGTTCACCTTACAGGCGTTAAATTCACTTTCTCTCAAGAAAGCAATCCTGCTGGTGACTACGAAGCCTTCAAAAAAGGTGCTGTATCTTCAGTTGCTCTACAACCTCAAGAAGCTTACTTCAAAGATGTTAAGAAAAACAATGGCGATAACATTTATGTTTCACAACCAAACTTATTCACTTTGTTCGGTTCGTTTAACTTAAACCGTCAAGCATACGAAATCACAACTGATAAACACGACAACGCTTCTACAAAAGCGGCAATTGCCAACAAAGACTTCCGTCTTGCAATCGTTCGTTCAATCAACCGTACTGCGTACTTACAATCAGCTTACGGTAAAGAATACGGTGGAGACCGCATCCGTAACCAACTTACACCTTCTGATTTCGTAACAGTAGATGGTGGAACTTACTCTGATGCAGTTCAAAAGAACATCGTTGAACAAGGTGGCGAATCTTGGACAGGCGTTAAATTCGCTGATGGCGTTGATGACTTCTACAATGTTGATGTAGCGAAATCTGAATTAGCAAAAGCTAAAGAAACATTAGGCGACAGCGTTAAATGGCCAATCCACATTGACATTCCTGTTTCTGAAAAATATGCAAACCAAATCAACAAATTCAAATCTTACAAACAATCAGTTGAATCTGCTTTAGGCAAAGACAACGTTGTCTTCGACATTAACATCGTTAATGACGACAAAGCAATGGGAGCAACTTACTTCGCTGAAACCGGCGCTGCTTCTGACTTCGACTTATCATTCCCAGGAGCTTGGGGAGCTGACTTCCAAGATCCATCAACTTACTTGAATATTGCTAATCCTGAAAATGGTGATATCCTTAAAAACTTTGGTCTTGATAAAAACCCTGGTAAAGATGATGCTACTGATCCAGAATACGCAGCTAAAAAAGCTGCTGGTCTTTACGATTACAAAGACCTTCTAGATGCAGCAGCTGCTATCACTGCTACAGATAAAACTAACGAACGTTACGCTGCTTACGCTAAAGCTGAAGCATTCTTAATCGGTGACGGTATCATCATCCCGACTAACAATGCCGGTTCAGTTCCAGCGCTTACTTACCGCGTTCCATTTACTGGAGCATACGCGTCAAGCGGAACTTCTGGAGATCGTTACAAATACATGAAACTTCAAAAAACTCCAGTTTTAGGTAAAGACTACGATAAAGCCCAAAAAGAATGGACTGCTAAACGTAACGCTGCATCTAAATAATTAAATACCCTAGACACCTCCTCATGTGGGGGTGTTTTTCTTTACGGCGGCACTTGCACTTGCCCGCTTTTCTTAGTATAATTAACCTATGCTGAGAATATTTAAACCAACCTACCTACTAAACAAAGTAACCGACATCAAACCGGCTCGCCTGAAAGAGCTGGGAATTAAGGCAATTCTCGCCGACGTCGACAACACTCTCGTCGCCTGGCACGATCCTTACGGATCGCCCGAAATTCTCGAGTGGATCAGAGACATCTACGCGAGCGGTCTCGAGATTATTCTGGTGTCTAATAATACGACAAAACGCGTCGCTAAAGTGTCCGAGCAACTCGGCGTCGACGGCGTTGCGTGGAGTTTGAAGCCACTTCCGCGGGGAGTTAATAAGGCGCTAAAACGCTTGGGCGCTAAGGGCGTGACGAAGAAAGAAGTCATTATGATCGGGGATCAAATGTTGACGGATATCTTGTCAGCGAACTTGCTTGGCGTTGATACCGTTTTGGTTCGCCAACTTGTTGCAAGCGATCTTGCAATTACGCGTATCAACCGAATTTTTGAGCGTAAAATTGTGGGACATTTTACAAAAAAACATCCAGAAGATTTCATCTGGAAAGATAGTTTATAATTTTTTGCGAGCGCTTAGCGGTGCTCGCAAAAAATGCGTTTATAGGGGATAAAAATATGTTATTAGAATTAAAAAACGTGAGTAAATCTTACGATGATAATGAAGTTTTAAAAAATATCGACATCGAAATCGAGCAGGGGAAATTCTACACTTTACTAGGACCTTCAGGGTGTGGGAAAACGACAATTTTACGTTTGATCGCGGGTTTTGAAAAGTTGACGAGTGGGGATATCGTCTTTGAAGGAGCCGATATCACGCAGATCAATGCCGAAAAGCGCAATGTCAACACGGTGTTTCAAGACTACGCGCTGTTCCCGCATTTGAACGTTTACGAAAACGTTGCTTTTGGCTTGAAATTAAAAAAAGTTGCTAAAAATATAATCGACGAAAAAGTTTCAAAAATTTTGAAACTCGTTCGCCTTGAAGGTTTTGAACGTCGCCACATCGACGAGATGAGTGGGGGCCAAAAACAGCGGGTTGCAATTGCCCGGGCTTTGATCAACGAGCCGAAGATTTTGCTTTTAGACGAGCCGTTGAGCGCGCTTGATTTAAAGCTGCGCACGGATATGCAGTACGAGCTGCGCGAGCTGCAACAGGAGCTTGGGATTACGTTTATTTTCGTGACGCACGACCAAGAAGAGGCGCTTGCGATGAGCGACTGGATTTACGTTATCAATGAAGGTGAAGTCGTGCAAAGTGGGACGCCGGTCGATATTTATGACGAGCCGATCAACCATTTTGTCGCGGATTTTATCGGCGAAAGTAACATCGTCGACGGCGTGATGAAAGAGGATTACCTCGTTGAATTTAACGGCAAAGAGTTCGAGTGTCTCGATGGTGGGATGCGAGCGAACGAGGCTGTTGAAGTTGTGATTCGCCCTGAGGATCTCGATATCGTGGCCGAAGGTGCGGGGCAGGTTGACGTTCGCGTTGATATGGTCTTGTTCCGCGGCGTGCATTACGAGATGAGTTGTTATGATAATTTAGGGCACGAGTGGCTTGTGCATTCGACAAAACACGTTGAGTCAAACGAGATTATCGGACTTGATTTCGAGCCGGAAGACATCCATATTATGCGCTTCAATGAAACTGAAGAAGCGTTTGACAAGCGGATCGAGGAATATGCCAATGAAGAATAAATTTTTCACGATTCCTTATTTTTTGTGGTTGGCTTTATTCGTCGTAACGCCTTTAGTTATGGTGTTGTATCAGTCATTTTTCGATGTCAATCACCATTTCACCTTGGCGAATTATGCGACTTATTTCCGCAGTTCAATTTATTTAAAAATGACTTTTGAGTCAATTGTTTTCGCGTTTTTAGTAACTTTAATCTGTCTTGTTTTGAGCTATCCTTGCGCTTATATTTTGACGAAATTAAAGCATAAAGAGTTGTGGCTTTTGCTCATAATTTTACCAACTTGGGTCAATTTATTATTGAAAGCTTACGCCTTCATCGGGATTTTTAGCGTTGACGGTAGTGTCAATCACTTCTTGTCGATGTTTGGTGTTGGGCCGTTCCAGTTTTTATTTACTGATTTAGGATTTGTATTGGTTGCAGCCTACGTTGAAATTCCATTTATGATTTTACCGATTTTTAATTCAATCGAAGAAATCCCTAATAATTTAATCACGGCGAGCCAAGACTTGGGTGCGTCGCGTCTTGATACATTCCGCAAAATTGTCTATCCTTTATCTCTTCCGGGAGTGCGTAGCGGAATTCAGGCTATCTTTATTCCGGCATTGTCGCTATTTATGCTAGCTCGTTTAATAGGCGGAAACAAAGTTATCACTTTGGGAACGGCGATCGAAGAGCACTTTTTATCGACCCAGAACTGGGGAATGGGCTCGACGATTGGGATTGTTTTAATTGCCGCAATGGTTGTCGTGATGTTTGTGACAAGGGGAGGTAAGAAAAAATGATCAAAAAATTATATCTTGCTTTCATCTTTTTTGTGATGTATGCGCCGATTTTTTATTTGATATTTTACGCGTTTAATTCGGGGGATTCGATGAATTCTTTTGAAGGTTTTTCGTGGACCCATTTTAGCGAATTATTTGCCGATACGCGGATGCTTGTGATTTTGCTTGAAACCTTTATTTTAGCCTTTGCTTCAGCTGCGGTTGCGACTGTGATTGGAACTTTCGGGGCTTTATATATCACGAATTTGCGCTCGCGTTTAGCTAACACCGCGTTTATGAGTTTAAACAATATTTTGCTCGTTTCGCCAGACGTTTTAATCGGTGCGAGTTTTATCCTGTTGTTCACTTTTATCGGCTTGCAACTCGGCGTATTGAGCGTGTTTTTAAGCCACGTGGCGTTTAGTATTCCAATCGTTGTTTTGATGGTTCTGCCTAAAATCCACGAATTGAGCAAGTCGCAAATCGATGCGGCGCGCGACCTCGGTGCAAATAGTTTTCAGACGATGACTCAGGTTATCTTGCCGTTTTTGACGCCAGGAATTATTGCCGGTTACTTTATGGCGTTCACATATTCGCTTGATGATTTCGCGGTAACTTTCTTTACGACCGGAAATGGCTTTACGACTTTATCGGTCGAAATTTATTCGCGCGCTCGCCGCGGAGTGAGTCTTGAAATCAATGCCTTGAGTGCTCTTGTGTTCTTATTTGCTTGTATTCTCGTCGTCGGTTATTATCTGATTACGCGCGAGAAATCAGCGAAGGAGGCGAGATAAATGAAAAAATTAAATTTATTATTTATCGGAATCGCAGCCATCGTGGTGGTTTTAATTGCCGGGGTTTTCGCCCTTGAAAAGCAGGAAAACAACGATGCGAAAAAGGTCGTGACGCTTTATAATTGGGGTGATTACATCGATCCGACGCTGCTGACGGATTTTGAAAAAGAGACGGGCTACAAGGTCGATTACGAAACTTTTGACGCCAACGAAGTGATGGTGACGAAGATTGAACAGGGCGGGACGGGCTACGATCTCGCGTTTCCGAGTGATTATATGATTGCGCGGATGAAGAAGGCGGGTCTTTTGGAAAAGATTGACCACTCGAAACTTGTCGGGTTGGAAAATATCGACGAGCGGTTTTTGGACTTGCCATTCGATTCGAAGAATGAGTATTCGGTACCGTATTTCTGGGGGACGCTGGGGATTGTCTACAACGATAAATTCGTTAAGGACGGCGATATCAGAACGTGGAAGGACCTGTTCAAGCCGGAATATAAAAATCAGGTGATGCTCTTTGACGGGGCGCGCGAAACGATGGGGCTAGGACTTTGGTCGAACGGGCTGTCTAGTAATACGAAGAGTCGAGATGAGCTTGATTTGGCGCTTTATACGCTGAAGAAGAAGCTGACGCCGAACGTTAAGGCTTTTGTCGCCGACGAGATGAAGATGTATCTCGTTCAAGAGGAAGCGCCGATTGGCGTGACGTTCTCGGGAGAGGCCGAGGCTGCGATGGAAGACAACGAACACTTGCACTATATAATTCCGGAAGGGATCGGGAACATTTGGTTTGATAATATCGTGATTCCGAAAACGGCGAAGAACCCCGAGGGTGCCTACGCTTTTATCAACTTTATGCTGCGCCCGGAAAACGCCGCCCGCAATTCGGACTACGTCGGATATTCGACCCCGAATGCCGAAGCGCTGAAATTGCTCGACAAGGATGTGCGCGAGAATGCGACGATGTATCCGAATAACGAGCAGGTGAAACAACTTGAGACATTTGCCGACTTAGGACAGAAATATCTCGAACTTTACAACGATTTATTCTTGGAATTCAAGATGAAATAAAAAGGGCGGTTACTTGCCCAAATGTGGTATAATTAATAAAACTTTTAGGAGCGTTAGGATGCTGAAAATTTATAATACTTTTACGCGCGAGCTTGAGGCGTTCAAGCCGATCAACGAAGGTGAGGTCATGATGTACGTCTGCGGCCCGACCGTCTACAATTATATCCACATCGGTAACGCCCGCAGCGCTATCGCGTTTGATGTCGTGCGTCGCTACCTCGAATACCGCGGCTACAAGGTCAATTTCGTCTCGAACTTCACGGACGTCGATGACAAAATCATTAACCGCGCCAAGGAGCTTGGAACGACGGCAAGTAATGTCGCGGAAACTTATATTAAGGCGTATTTCGAAGATACTGGCGCGTTGAACGTGAAAAAAGCGTGCTGCAATCCGCGAGTCGTTGACCATATCGACGACATTATTTCTTTTATCGAAGTTTTGATTTCGAAAGGTTACGCGTATGAGTCGGCGGGCGACGTTTATTATCGCACGACGAAATTTGCGGACTATGGTCATCTTGCGAACAAGACGATTGAAGAGCTTGAAAGTGGGGCGAGCGGTCGCGTTGACGCGGCTGATTTGAAAGAAGATCCTTTAGATTTTGCGTTGTGGAAATCGGCTAAGGTTGATGAGGTTTCGTGGGATTCGCCGTGGGGTGCGGGTCGTCCGGGGTGGCACATCGAGTGTTCGGTGATGGCGACTAAACATTTGGCGGACACAATCGATATTCACGGTGGCGGTCAGGACTTAGAGTTTCCGCACCATGAAAATGAAATCGCACAGTCGGAAGCAAAAACGGGCGTTAAGTTCGCTAATTACTGGATGCACAACGGCTTTGTAACTGTTGGCGACAACGATGAAAAAATGTCGAAATCTTTGGGGAATTTCAAAACGGTTCACGAAATGATTGAGATAATTGACCCTAAGGTTTTGCGTCTGATGATGGCATCAGCTCACTATCGTCGTCCGATTCGCTTTAGTGATGCAACGATTCAAGAGGCGACTGCCAATTATGAAAAATTAAAAAACGCTCTCGCTAACTTAGATTTTAAATTGACGACAGATTTGGTTGATGCGACTGATAATCGTCACCTGCAAGTTTTGAGCGAAATCGAAAACGAATTCGTGACAGCGATGGATGATGACATCAATGCGGCGAACGGAATTAGTGTTATCTATGAATTGACGAAATTCATCAACACGCTTGACGCTTCGCGCGAAGTGTTCGAAAAAGCACGCGCGTTATTCTTGAGCTTAACCGAAGTCTTTGGTATTTCGTTCGAGGAAGAAAGTGACGATTTAGCAGCTGAGATCGAAGCTTTGATTGAGGAGCGCCAACTTGCCCGCAAGAACAAGGATTTCGCCCGAAGCGACGAAATTCGCGACGATTTGAGCGCGCGCGGGATTATACTGGAAGACACGCCAGACGGTGTGAGATGGAAAAAATCATAATGAAAATTAAAGTTATCGGGGCCGGCCTAGCGGGCTCGGAAGCAGCTTGGCAAATCGCCCAGCGCGGCATCGAAGTCGAATTATATGAGATGCGTCCGGGTAAGCGAAGTGGGGCGCACAAGACGGATGATTTTGCGGAACTCGTTTGTTCGAATTCGCTCAGAGGAGCTAGTTTGACTAACGCGGTCGGTTTGTTGAAGGAAGAAATGCGCCGTTTGGATTCAGTCATTATTAAAGCGGCTGATGAAACGCAAGTTCCGGCAGGCGGGGCGCTTGCGGTTGACCGTGAAGGTTTCGCAAAACGCGTGACTGAGCTTGTGAGTGGGCATCCCAACATTACGGTTATCAACGAAGAAATCGATTCGATCCCTGAAGACGGAATTGTGATCGTTGCGAGTGGGCCGTTAACGGACGGGGCACTTGCCCAAAGTATTCAAGAATTGAATGGCGGAAACGGCTTTTACTTTTATGACGCGGCGGCACCGATTGTCGATATTTCGACGGTCGATCTTGATAAGGTTTACTACAAATCGCGCTACGATAAGGGCGAGGCGGCTTATTACAACTGCGCGATGGATAAAGAAGAGTTCGAGCGTTTTTACGAGGCTTTGGTGGCGGCGGAAGATGCGCCGATTCACAATCCCGAGGAGAAGGAAAAATTCTTTGAAGGTTGTATGCCGATTGAGGTTATGGCGCGCCGCGGGATTAAGACGATGTTGTTTGGCCCGCTGAAACCGGTTGGTTTAGAACGCCCAGACGGAACTCGTCCTTATGCGGTGGTTCAGCTTAGACAGGATAATGCAGCGAAGACTTTGTTTAATTTGGTCGGGTTTCAAACACACCTTAAATGGGGCGAGCAAAAGCGCGTGTTCAGTCTGATTCCAGGTTTGGAAAATGCTGAGTTTGTCCGCTACGGCGTGATGCACCGCAACACCTTTATCGATTCACCTAACTTGATGCGCCAAACTTTCCAGACCGTGAAAAATGAAAATTTATTTTTCGCTGGCCAAATTACCGGCGTCGAAGGATATGTCGAAAGTGCTGCGAGTGGCTTGGTTGCCGGAGTTAATGCAGCGCGACTTGCCCAAGGGTTGAAGGTTCTAGAATTCCCGCGCAAGACTGCGATTGGGAGCCTCGGATACTACATTACGCACCAGATTAGCAAGCATTTTCAGCCGATGAATATTAATTTTGGGATTATGGAACCCGTCGAGGGACCGCGGATTCGCGATAAAAAAGAGCGTTACGAGGCTTTGGCCAACGCAGCGCTGATTGAGCTTGATGAGTTTAAAAATACTATTTAGCAAAAACCGCCCCGGATGACAAGTTTTTTAGAATTTTGGCCATATTTTGGCAGTTAAGGGCGGGTATAAAATCTATCCCCGCCCTTAACTGCCAAAATATGGCCTTTTTCTTGAAATTTATGTCATCGGGGGCGGTTTTTAAGTGTAGAGCATTTCCCAAGGTTGTTTCGAGACATTTTCAGGGAAATCGTTGGTGATGCCGGTGAAATCGTCCTCGTCGTGGTGCTTTTCGTGGATGTCGTTCTTTAAAACTTGGTGGAAAAGATCGCGTGTTGGCGGTTGTCCGACACCGTCGTAGGCGTTGAAGCGCTCAGCCAAAGCAAGCAAAATCGTTTCAAGCTTTCCATCCCAAACCAAATTGTTGTAGTCGTATTGAATCCAGACACTACCAATCAAAGGATTATCCCACAACCCCGCACCATGGGCTGAACGGTCATCGATCAAGATTCCTTCGTTTTGGATAACTTGATGTTTGTTGTGGGTTAAATGCACCTTTTTATAGAAAGGTGACTCGGGATCTCGCCCGAAATAATGTTGCACCCATTCAATCTTATCCGTCCACGCGCTCTGGTTATACCAAGGTGCAGTCGTAATAATATGCAAATCATAAGCCCCGGTCGCCACGAGCTTCTCAATCACGCTCAGAGCACCAACCATCGGCTCAACGATATGATAGCTAAACAATCCGGGGATTTGATCCAACTTGCATTCCAACTCGACAAAATCTGAAGACGACTTATCATACCGACCATCGGTCATCGGCACACGCCAGTGGTTCTCGTCGACGAAATAATTGTTAAAAATATAGTCCATTTGTGACGCTGTATCAACGATCGTGCCATCCATATCGAGATACAACGGAATTTTATAAAACGTTTTCATAAATTACCTCCGCTCTTATAATAGCACATTTTAAAAACATTTCGGGCAAGTTTAAGAATTTTATTGCACCCACTTGCCGAAATGTGGTAAAATAGGCAAGTTGAAAACTACGAGAAGGAGGTTATGGAAAAATGAATATTATATTAGCGATTGTATTAATTGTTGTTGCTTTAGCTGGCGGTACTGCGTTGGGCGTGTTTATCTCGCGCCAAGGGATCAAAAAACAAATGCCTGCCATTTATGAAAATGTTATGCGCGAGGTGCTGAAAGGCACTGGACAAAAAGTCACTGAGGCGAAATTCCGCCAGATGATGAACGCGCTTAAAAAGCAAATGAAATAATTACACAATCCTGATGCGACTGACGAGATCTCAACATCTTAAACTTGCATCGGGATTTTTCTATGTATAGGGGGAAAAATGTCTTTATTTAAAGATCTCTGGTGGTTCTTCAAACTCAATAAAAGAACCTATTTAATCGCAATTGTCTCACTTTTGGCAATTGACATCGCGTCGATGGTTCCGCCGCGCATCTTAGGTGCGCTGGTCGACATGTTCGCGAAAAAGCACTTCGATATGAGCTTGGTCTACAAATTCGGCATCGGAGTGGCTGTGGTAGCCGTCCTGACTTACGCGATGCGCTACATCTGGCGCGTGCTCCTGTGGGGCAACGCCAACAAACTCGAAAAAATGCTGCGCCTTGACCTGTTCAAGCATCTATTAAAAATGGACAGCAACTTCTACCAAAAATACCGCACCGGCGACTTGATGACCCACGTCATCACCGATATCGGGGCGGTCGGAAACGGGGCAAGTCGGGGCGTTCTGATGCTTGCCGACTCGATTCTCCAAGGGGGAGTCGTCCTGATTTCGATGTGCTTGGTCGTAAATCCTAAGCTATGCTTCTTTGCGTTATTGCCGTTCCCGATTTTAGTCGGAGGAGCCTTCTTCTTAGGGAAGAAAATGCAAAAAGCCTATAAAGGTTACCAAAAATCGTTGTCGGAAATCGGTGAAAAAGCTCAGGAATCCGTGTCGAGCGTTAAGGTTATTAGAACGTTTGGGCAAGAAAAAGAGGATGCTGAGAGCTTTGAAAAAATCAGTTGGAACGCAAAACGCAAGTTCGACAAAGTAGCCATTTTCGAAGGTTGCTACGATCTTATGTTTACGAGCGTTAAAAACTTGTGCTACGTGATGGTTATTATCGTCGGCGGGATTTTAGTAACTCGTCACACTCTGACAATCGGTGGTGTTGTAACCTTTATGAACTACATCGTCTTGATGTTATGGCCGATGTTCGCGTTGGGGCAAATCTTCAACGTTACATCACAAGGTCGCGTAAGTTACGCTCGCTTAAGAACGCTGTTTGATGAAATCAGCGAGATTGAAGACGACGCACCGGACGCGATTCAAACAATTGGAGGGGAATTAACGGTTGACGTTAAAAAATTCCGTTATTTAGATGACGAAGATCACGGGGTTGACGATATCAACTTCACGATTAAACCAGGCGGAACGCTTGGAATTGTCGGCAGAACCGGAAGTGGGAAATCGACGGTTGCTCGTTTGTTAATGCGCGAATTCGATACCTATGAAGGAACGCTCAAATTCGGCGCTAACGATTACCGCGATATCGCGCTCGGCGCGCTGCAAGGTTCAATCGGCTACGTGCCGCAGGATCACTTCTTGTTTTCGGTGCCAATCCGCGAAAATATCGCTTTTGGTTTACCCGAAATGACGCAAGAACAAATCGAACATTACGCTAAAATTGCGAACGTTCACGATGATATCAAAAACTTCCCAGAAGGCTATGAAACGGTCGTCGGCGAGCGCGGAGTCAGTCTTTCCGGCGGTCAAAAACAACGCGTTTCAATCGCGCGCGCACTTGCCATCGAACCAAGAATGTTGATTTTCGATGATGCCTTGAGCGCCGTTGATGCCAAGACGGAAAACTCAATTTTAGGAAATATTAAAGAAGATTTCGCAGAAGATATTACCGTAATTATTGCGCACCGCTTGTCGAGCGTGATGCATGCTGACGAAATCATCGTGCTCGATCACGGTCGAATCACGGAGCGTGGCACCCACGCGGAGTTACTTGCCAACAGGGGCTGGTACGAAGAGATGTGGCGCAATCAGAAGATCGAAAGTGAATTTTAAGGAGGTGGGATAATGGCTGAGAAAAAAGAAAAAGAACACGTGACGCTCAAAGAGCAAGCGAAAATCATCAAATTATTCTACGGATTCCTCGGAACTCGCAAATGGCTGTTCTGGCTGGCCTGCGTCATCGTCGTTTTCGTCGGAATCGCGGGGGCAATTATGCCGAAGCTGATCCAGATTTACCTCGATACGTATCTATCAAAATTGACGCATTTTAATATGATTATCATTTATTTTGCGGCGATTTATCTGGCGTTTTCGGTCGTCCACGTGGCGGTCAACTTCGCTCACTATCCGCTGTATCAACATGCGGTCAACATGGCAAGTCACAACGCTCGGACGGCGATTTTTAACAAAGTTAACAAATTTAGCCAACGTTATTTCGACCAAACTCCGGTCGGGTCGATTTTCACGCGAATTGCGAATGACACAGATAAAATTTCGCCATTTTTCCTGATTATTTTGTTCCTATTATTATCGGGTTCGGCGATCGTGAGCTGTTTTGTCGGGATGCTGTTGATCAACGTTAAAATTGCGTTATGGGCGCTGATGATTCTGCCTGTGATCGTGGCGAGCTTGGTTATTTATCAAAAGGTGAGTGACGAGCCATACCGTTTGCAGAGCGAAAAACGTAGCGAGCTGAACACGCAGATGAACGAAAATATCAACGGAATTCGCATTATTCAGCAGTTCAAAAAGGAAGATTATTTCTTCGAGCGCTTTGAAACGACGACCGAAGATTACGCGAAATGGCGGATGAAAAACATCAAAATCGACGGGATTCTTCTGGATCCTTTGTACTCGATGTTGACTTTGTTGTTGATCGCTTTGATCGAGATTTTATTTGCCCGCGACGCCTCGGCTGCGATGCTTGTCGGCGGTGGGATGATGTACGCCTTCGTCAACTACGTGCAGATTCTGATGCAAAACATCGGGCAAGTCACCGGCTTTATGTCTGGTTATTCTGACGGGGTGGTCGCAGGCAAGAGGATGCTTTCGATTTTAGAGAGCGATGACCATTTCCCAACGCAGCGCGATACTGACGCTACGATTGGCGACGGCCGGATTGAATTCAAGGATTTCTCATTCTCTTATGATGGCGAAAATAAAGTCTTGAACAACATCAGCTTTGTTGTTGAACCGGGTGAAACAGTTGCTTTGGTTGGGCATACCGGAAGCGGGAAATCTTCAATTATCAATGCGTTTATGCGCTTTTACGAATACGACGAGGGTTCAATTTCGATTGACGGCGTCGATTTGAAAGATTATAAATATAGTGAACTACGCTCGAAGGTCGGTTTGGTCTTGCAAGATTCAGTTATGTTTTACGGCGATATCAAATCCAATATTCGCTTGTTTGACGAGTCGATTACCGACGAGCAAATCGTCGCCGCAGCTGAGTTCGTCAACGCCGATCGCTACATTGAACGCCTTGATGGCGGCTATGATGCGAAGGTGATCGAAGGCGGAACTTCGCTTTCGAGTGGCGAACGCCAACTCTTGAGTTTTGCCCGCACGATTGTAACGGATCCTAAGATTTTAATCTTAGACGAAGCTACAGCGAACATCGATACCGAAACGGAAAACGTCATCCAGGAATCTTTACGCCGGATGCGTAACAACCGCAGCGTTATCGCCATCGCTCACCGCCTGTCAACGATCAAGGACGCCAACAAAATCATCGTCCTCGACCACGGCAACATCATCGAAATGGGCACCCACGACGAGTTAATCGCCGCCGGTGGCACCTACAAAGAGATGTACGAATTACAAACTAAAGATTAATTCTAACGGGCCTTAAGGCTCGTTTTTTTTGCCAAACTGCGGACTTTTTGCGTTTTGTGGTTATTTTTAGAGAAAAATGACCACAAAACGCAAAAAGTCCGCATGCTAAACGGCTTTATAGAAATTGCGTGCGATTTTTGGTATAATATTGAACATGAGTATAAGAAGTAATATCGCCAAAATTGCGGGTAAATCCGCTCAAATAATTCTGAAAAATTTCTTTAATCGCGGAAGCGCGTTGCCGGGCAAAATTGCGTTAAAAATCGACCCGAAAATTCTCGATTCACTAGCGGGTGGCTACGAGATTATCGTCGTGACTGGCACCAACGGGAAGACCCTGACGACGGCGCTTGTGACGAAGGTCATCGAAAGCGAATTCGGGCAAGTCGTGACCAACCCGACCGGCTCAAATATGCAGCAAGGAATTGTCGGAACGTTTTTGAGTGCGCCGAAAGTCAAAAAAGGCGAGCGTAAATTCGCAGTCTTAGAAATAGACGAAGCTTCGCTTCCGAAGGTGACTGAATTTATCAAGCCGAGCCTGTTTGTTTTTACCAATATTTTCCGCGATCAGATGGATCGTTACGGGGAAATTTATACAACGTATCGCATGATCGTTGAAGGGGCGGCGAAAAGTCCGCAAGCGACGATTTTAGCTAATGGTGACTCGCCGATTTTCAACTCACTTGAAACGGTCAATAAACGCATTTATTACGGTTTCGATAAGGATCCAGAACACATCCAAAGCGCCGAGCCGAACACTGACGGCGTCTTGTGTCCGAAGTGTCATCACGTCTTGAAATACAAACAATTAGTCTACGCCAATCTCGGCGAATATTTCTGCGAACACTGCGATTTCCACCGTCCTGAACTCGACTATAAACTTACGGAAATTCAGTTCCAAGACAATAACGCGAGCGAATTCACGGCGGCTGGTGTCCACGTAAAAATGGGCGTCGGCGGAATGTACAACATCTACAACGCCTTAGCGGCGGTTGCGGTCGGCAAGTATTACGACATCGAACCTGCCAAAATAGCAAAAGCGCTCGAATACGACGAACGCATTTTCGGTCGCCAAGAAACATTCGAAATCAACGGCAAAACCTGCACGCTTGTGCTTGTAAAAAACCCGGTCGGCTTAAACCAAGTAATCGACATGATTGAACTTGCGCCTTACGAGTTCACGCTAGCTTCAATCCTAAACGCCAACTACGCCGACGGCATCGACGTCAGCTGGATTTGGGATAGCCATCACGAGAAATTTGCGAACATGAATATTTCAAAAGCCATCGCGGCGGGCGATCGTCATCGCGATATGGCACTCAGACTAGAAGTCGCAGGAATCGCACCCGAAAAACTTGTCGAGGTCGAAAACTTCGATGGACTAGTCAAGGAAATCACTTCGGCTCCGACCGACGAGGTCTACATACTTGCCACTTATACGGCGATGCTAGGCCTACGCGACTATCTCGCCGAGCATAAATTCATCAAAGGGGGCATGATTAATGAGTAAATACGAATTGAACCTGTGCCACCTCTACGGCAACCTGCTGAACACCTACGGCGACCAGGGAAACGTACTCGTTCTGAAACACATCGCAAAGAAAAACGGCATCGACCTAAACGTCGAAATCATCTCAATCCACGAACCGTTTGAGCCCGGCAAGTACGACCTCGTCTTCTTCGGCGGCGGCCAGGACTTCGAGCAAACCGTGGTGGCCGAAGACTTGCCAACGAAGGCAAGTGGCATCACGCAGTACATCGAAACCGGCGGCGTCATGCTCGCCATCTGCGGCGGATACCAGTTCCTCGGGCACCACTACGAGGGCGCTCAAGGCGAAAAGATCAAGGGCATTTCGGCAATTGACTTCCACACCGAAAGCCAGGTGAACAACCGTTTCATCGGCGACACGAAAATGACGAGCGAGTTCGGGGGCGAAATGTTCGGCTTCGAAAACCATAATGGGCGCACGTTTTTAGGTGAGGGCGTTTGTCCTTTGGGCACTTTGACGATGGGTAAAGGGAATAACGGCGAGGACGGCGGCGAGGGTGTTCACTACAAGAACACGTTCGGGTCATACTTCCACGGGCCGATTTTGGCTCGTAACGCGAAGTTCGCGGCGGAGTTGTTGAAGCTTGCGATAAGCAATAAATACGGGGAGACTATCGAAATTGTTGAATAAAATTTTTAAGGCAATTGAGGAGAGCGATAAAATCGTCATAATGCGCCACGTCTCGCCTGATTTAGATGCGTTGGGTTCGCAATTTGGCTTAAAACGTGCTATCGAAGTAAAATTTCCTGAGAAGACAGTTTTGGCTGTCGGCGAAAAAAGCGAAGGGTTGAGCTGGCTTGGCGAGCTTGATGAAATCGATGATACGACTTTTGACGACGCTTTAATTGTCGCGCTTGATACGGCTAACTTAGACCGTTTGAGTCTTTATAAGGAAGAGACGACGCGTAATCGAAAATTGCTCGCAAAAATCGATCACCATCCAGACAACGAGCCATTTGGCGACTTGAGTTATGTCGACACGAACGCGTCGAGCGTGAGTGAAATTATCGCGCAATTTATTTTCGATTATTTAGAAATGGATGCGAGCTCGGCGTCGTCTTTATATGCAGGAATCGTAGGCGACACGGGACGCTTCTTGTTCAACTCGGTTACCGAGCATACGTTTGAAATCGCAGCGCGCCTTAAATCATATGGCGTTGAAACCTTTGAAATCAATCAAAGAATTAGTGAAATCGATATTAAAATCGCTAAATTTTATGGCTATATTTATGACAATTTAGACATCGACGAAACCGGTGTAAGCCACGTCGTTGTGACCCAAGAAGCGATGGCGCAGTTCGGGATTTCTTACGAAGAAACGAATGCCATTATGGGAATTTTTGGGACGATTAAACAGATCAAAACCTGGGCTGTTTTCATCGAAAAATCTGAAAAACAAGGTGGCGGTTTCCGAGCGCGCATTCGCTCGAAGCGAATTGCCATCAATCAAGTTGCGATGCGACACAGCGGCGGTGGACATCCATTCGCTAGCGGAGCAAATGCGAAAGATTTAGAAGAAATAAATGAAATAGTTGAAGAACTAAAAATTGTGGTTAAAGAGGGGTAATATAAAATGAGTAAAAAATTATATCGTTCAAGCACAGATTCAGTATTTACAGGAGTTGCTGGCGGACTGGGGCAATATTTCGGAATCGACCCAACGTGGGTTAGAATTGCCTGGGTTATTTTCTTCCTGATTTCATGCGGAACAGCGGCGTTGCTATATCTGGTGTGCTACTTATTAATCCCGAGCGATTATGGACAGGATCAAAATGGATACTAAAAAAATATTAAATTCGTTTCGCGAAGTCGCTGAAGGCATCTGGCTGAATTTCGTCGTCCTTTTAATTTTGTGGTACGTCTTACCGCAATCAATCTCGTTCCAAAATATCAGCGTCGCCCTTATGGCAGCAATCATCCTCAGTATGTTCAAGCGTCTAGCTCTTCCACTTCAATTAACGCTCGCTTTAGCGGCGCGTAATTTCGTCGTCGGACTTTTGATGACACTTGCCCTGAATGGCTTTTTGATCTACTTGACGCAGGTTGTTATCGACCCGAAATTGTTCGCGATTAACGGGTTGGTTTCACTTGCCATCGTGACGGTTTGCAGCTCGCTGATGAGTCTGTTTATCAATTACGTGAAGGGGAACCTGCAGTTTTCGAAGGAGAAGAAGGACTGATGGACGGGATTATCGCGGTTTACAAGGAGGCGGGGTGGACGAGTTTTGACGTCGTCGCCAAGCTTCGCGGGATTTTGAAGACGCGCAAATTAGGACACGCAGGAACCCTTGACCCGTCGGTTGAGGGTGTTTTGCCGGTGTGCGTGAATCGGGCGACGAAGGTCGTCGAGTACCTGCACGAGGCTCCGAAGACCTACGAGGGACGGATTGTTTTGGGGGTGTCGACGACGACTGAAGATGCCGATGGCGAGGTTGTCGAGTCGGCTGATGCGAGTGCGATTACGGACGCGCGGATTGATGCGGCAATTGCGGAGTTTGTTGGTATTGTGACTCAGACGCCGCCGATGTATTCAGCTGTCAAGGTCAACGGCCGTCGCTTGTATGAATACGCACGGCGCGGTGAAATCGTTGAGCGACCAAGTCGTGAGGTTAATATTTATTCGTTTAAACGCACTTCTGATGTTGCGCGCGTCGGGTCGACGGCGGAGTTTGCTTTCGAGGTTGAGTGTTCAAAGGGGACTTATGTTCGGACTTTGTCGGTCGATTTAGGCGCTAGCTTAGGCGTTCCAGCGCACATGAGTTTTTTAATTCGCACGAAAAGTGCTGGGATTACGCTCGATAAAACGCTGAAATTGGCGGAGATTACGATTGATACGCCGCTGATTTCGCTTGAAGAGGCGCTTGATTTTATGCCTAGTTTTGAGTTTAACGACGAGGAACTTGCCCGGGCTTTGAACGGTTCGAAGTTCGAGCAAATCCCCGATATGCAAGACGCGGATTATCTCGCGAAGCACGACGGGCGGGCGATTGGGATTTATGTGAAGGATCCGAAACACGAAGGGCTGATGCGGCCGAAGAGGATTTTATATGTTCAAGAAAATGCCTAAATGGCAGCGCAACCTCTACGTCCTGACATTTTGCTCGTTCTGGATCGCGATCAGTTTCGGCCTAGTCACGCCGTTCATGAGCTTCTACATCGAAACGCTGGGCGATTTCTCAAACGCGCAAGTCAACATTTTGAGCGGCGTCGTTTTCGCCGCGCTCTTTGTAACGATGGCAATTACCGCACCTATCTGGGGCAAAATGGCGGACAACCGCGGACGCAAAGTGATGTTGATCCGCAGCTCTTTGGGGTCAGGGATGACCTTTATTTTGATGGGACTCGCACCGAATGTCTGGGTTTTGATTTTAGGCCGCGCGCTGCAAGGCGTGTTCGCAGGCTACGTCGGAAATGCAAATGCGATGGTCGCAAGCGAAGTGCCGCGCGAAAAAGCCGGGAAGGCGATGGGGGTTCTTGTTACCGGGAGCACAGCTGGAATGTTGATCGGGCCGCTGATTGGCGGGGCTTTAAACCAAGTTTTCGGATATCGCACGATTTTCTTTTTAACGTCTTGCACGATGTTTTTTGTCTTTCTTTTGACGTGGTGGTTCATCTACGAAGACAAGTCGAAAATTATCGCTAAGGTCAAAACGACGAGCGAAAAATTCGGGCAAGTCTTGGCGCGAACGCAGGCGAAGTCTTTGATTATCGGCTTGTTCTTTACGACGTTGATTGTAAATCTTGCTAATATGTCGATTAATCCGATAGTGAGTTTGTATGTTAAAGAATTAGCGCGTGGAAATACTGATCATCTAGCGTTGACGGCAGGTATCGTCGCGGCGGCACCGGGAATTGCCACGATAATGTTTGCAACGATTTTAGGTCGGCTCGGCGATAAGTTCGGAACGCATCGCATGATTGTTGCGGGCTTTATTATCATTATGTTATCGTTAATTCCGTCGGCTTTTGTAACGAGTAACTGGCAGTTGATTGCGACGCGATTTATGATTGGGATTGGGGATGCGACAATGTTGCCGGCGATTAACGCGCTGATAAGTAAAAATACGCCACGCGATATCACGAGCCGTATTTTCAATTATAATATTACGTTTCAGGCCTTGGGGCAGATTGGCGGTTCGCTTTTGGGTGCAATCATCGCGGCCCAGTTCGATTATCCGCAAGTTTTCATCTTGACTAGCGTAATCGTCCTAATAAACCTTCTATTATTCAAATTTCGAGTTATCAAAAATCTATAGTCGCATCCAAGCCGATTTTTAACTAATTCAAGGCCTGAATTAGTTAAAAATCGGCTTGGATGCGACTAGCAAAAAAGTACCATCCGAAACCCGGATGGTATTTTTATTTTAGACTAATTTTTCTAATTCAACTAAACGTTCTTCGAAGACTTTGAAGGCATTGTCGATGTAGTCGACAGTTGTCATATCAACGCCGGCTGCTTTCATCGTATCAACGGGTTTCTTCGAATTGCCCGATTTCAGGAAGCCAAGATAGTCGTCGACGGCTGGCTGACCTAAGTCAAGCATACGAGCGGCAAGTGCGTTCGCTGCAGCGAAGCCGGTCGAATACTGGAAGACGTAGTAAGGCGAGTAGAAGTGCGGGATGCGACTCCATTCGCTCGCGATTTGCTCGTCGCGTTCTAACGCTTCGCCGTAGTAGCGGGCGTTCAAGTCGGCGTAATATTCGCTCACGTATTCGTTAGTCAACGGTTGACCTTCTTGCGCCGCGATGCGAACGTAGTGTTCGAACTCGGCGAACTGTGTTTGACGGAAGACAGTGCCTTTGAAGCCGTCCAAGTATTGGCTCAAAATGAAAATGCGCTCTTTAGGCGAAGTCAAAGTTTTCAGCAAGTACTCAGTCAACAGGTTTTCATTGGTAGTTGATGCAATTTCAGCAAGGAAAATTGGATAAGAACCGGTTGTGTAAGGTTGGTTCTTAGCTGTCAAGTAAGAGTGAAGCGAGTGACCGACCTCGTGAACCAACGTGTACAAGTTATCCAAGTTGTCTTGCCAGTTTAGTAGAATGTAAGGCGCAGAATCATAGCTGCCAGACGAGTAGGCACCACTGCGTTTTCCTTTCGTCGGATGCACGTCGATCCAGCGGCTATTTACCGCTTCCTTAACGACCGCGATGTAATCTTCGCCGAGCGGTGCTAGCGCTTTATACATAATTTCGCAAGCTTCGTCGTAAGTGAACGTCAACTCCAACTCTTCGACCGGCGCGACATACATATCGTACGTGTGCAATTCTTCTAGACCCAACAGGCGTTTGCGCAAAGCGACATAGCGGTGAAGTAGCGGCAAGTTCTTGTTAACCGCTTCGACGAGCGTATCGTAAACGCTCTCCGGCACTTCGTTTCCGCTCAAATACATTTCGCGCGAAGTCTTGTAGCCGCGGATTTTCGCGCGGGCATTGCTCGCTTTAACCATCGAATCGAAAGTGCTGGCAAGTGTATTCCCAAAGTGCGTATATGTTTTAAAATATTTTTCAAAGATAGATTTACGAACGTCACGATTATTAGATTCTAAATATTTACCGTAATTTCCGTGCGTGATTTCAACTTCTTCACCGTCTTCGGTTGTCAACGTTCCGAACTCGAAATCCGAGTTAGTTAGGGTGCTGAAGGCGTTTGAAGCCGTTTCGAAAACTTCACCTAATGTCGATAAAATCTCTTCGCCAGCAGCATCTAAAGTGTGCTCTTTGCTAGCGGCAATTCGATCGAGCATCCTTTGATATTCAGGAACTTCTGGAATCGAATCCAAGCTCAATAATTCAGGCTCAAACCAAGAATAGGCCTCGGTAAATTTAACATATAACGAAGTTGCAATCGCGTGTTGCTCGATTCCGAAGTTATCGCTCGTATCCAAATCGCTAAATAAATGCGAATAAATATACACACGCATCAATTTGCGTTCCAAGGTTTCTTGGAAGTCGATTGCTGCTTTAACCGCGGCAGCTCCGCCTGCAAGCGTGCCTTTGTAGTCCGCGACTTGCCCAAGAAGCCCTTCGAACTCGGCGACCGCCGCCTTGTATTCTTCCGAATTGTTGAATAATTTGCTCAAATCCCATTTTTGGTTTTCCGGGATATCTGCTCTTGTTTGCGTTGCCATAAATTCCTCCTCAAATTTGAATTAGTTATATTGTATCATAACTTAACGAGATGTTTGAGAAAAACCGCAATTTTTTGTATAATAAAAGGTAATAAATATAGAGGAGCGAGCTATGAAACTCGAATTGATGACGATTACCCGCCACGAACTCATCGCCCACAAAATTTACGCGATGACCTTACGAGGCGAACTTGTGAAAGAAATGAAAGAACCTGGGCAATTCATCCACATCAAGGTGCCGCGCGCTGACCTTGGGTTGCGCCGCCCGATTAGTATCAGCTCGATTTCGCCAGAAACGAACGAGTGTGTGATTATCTACCGCGTCGAAGGGGACGGAACTCGCGTTTTAGCGGAGCTGCCAGTAGGTTCAGAGGTCGACGTTATGGGCCCGCTTGGAACTGGCTTTGATATGTCGGTCGTTGAAGAGGGCGAAACTGCGTTCTTGATCGGCGGAGGAATTGGCGTTCCACCTTTATATGAAGTAGCTCGCCAGCTTCACGCTAAAGGTGTTAAAGTCTACGCTTTTCTAGGTTTTGCGACTGAAGATGCGATAATTTTAGAAGACGAGTTCAAGCAGTATGCGGAACTTTTGATTTCGACGGACGATGGAACTTACGGTTTCAAAGGGAACTCGATTGATTTGATGAATACGATTCGCGTCGAAGTTGAACCGGATGCTGTTTATTCTTGCGGCGCTCCCGGAATGTTGCGCGCAGTCGACACGATTTTTAAAGACCACAAAGCGGCCTATGTTTCTTTGGAAGCCCGGATGGCTTGCGGAATGGGCGCTTGCTACGCCTGCGTCTGCCACGTCCAAGGCGACGAAACCAACGAACTCAGCAAAAAAGTCTGCGACGAAGGTCCAGTCTTCAAAACCGGGGAGGTAATTTTCTAATGAACAGACTAGCGGTAAAATTGCCCGGCTTGGACCTGCAAAACCCAATCATCCCGGCAAGTGGATGCTTTGGTTTCGGGGCAGAATATGCGAAATACTACGACCTATCGAAATTAGGTTCGATTATGATTAAAGCGACAACGCCGAAGATTCGTTTCGGGAATGAAACGCCACGAGTTGCGGAAACACCAAGCGGAATGCTTAACGCTATCGGTTTGCAAAATCCAGGAGTGGACGCGGTAATTGCTGATAAATTGCCAGCACTTGAAAAGTATAATATTCCAATCATCGCAAACGTTGCGGGAGCTTGTGAAGCTGATTATATTGAGGCTTGCGCTAAGATTTCGAAAGTAAAACCTGTCACAGCGATTGAATTAAACATCTCTTGTCCTAACGTTAAACACGGTGGGATTGCGTTCGGGACGGACCCTGATGTAGCATTCCAATTAACTAAAGCTGTTAAAGCAGTCAGCGACGTTCCGGTTTATGTTAAACTGTCACCGAACGTAACGGATATCGTGCCAATTGCCCAAGCGATTGAAGCGGGTGGGGCGGACGGATTTAGTATGATCAACACGCTTTTAGGAATGCGTATCGATTTGAAAACGCGCAAACCGATTTTAGCCAACGGAACAGGTGGGTTGAGCGGACCGGCGATTAAACCGGTCGCAATTCGCCTGATTAACCAAGTCGCTAAAATTAGCGAACTCCCAATCATTGGGATGGGTGGCGTTTCAACGGTTGATGACGTCTTAGAAATGTTTATGGCTGGAGCGTCTGCGGTCGGCGTCGGGACAGCTAATTTCACGGACCCGTATATCTGTCCGAAATTGATCGATGGACTTGAAGCGAGAATGGACGAATTAGGTATTGTTTCGCTTGAACAATTACGCCGCGAAGTGCGTGAAAACTTATAGTAAAAATGAAAAAGGGGGATTTTGACATTTTTTTTAATTTTTAAGCTAAAAAATTAAAAAATTTGCCAAAATCCCGATTTTTGCGTTAAGCCGAGCCTTGAAAGGACGGCTTATTTTTTGGTATAATTAGAACAATTAATTTTCGAAGGGAAACGAGAAATGACAGACAATAATTTAGCACCGAAATTCGACCCCCAAGCGGTTGAGGCGGGGCGTTATGATAACTGGTTAGAACAGGATTTATTCAAGCCGAGCGGCGACAAAAATGCGGCTCCTTACTCGATCGTAATTCCACCACCGAACGTGACCGGAAAACTTCACATCGGCCACGCGTGGGATACGACGCTGCAAGACATCATCATCCGCTTCAAACGGATGCAGGGCTTTGACACGCTTTACCTTCCGGGGATGGACCACGCAGGGATTGCGACACAGGCGAAGGTTGAGGCGAAACTTGCCGAGGATGGCATCAGTCGTTACGACCTTGGTCGCGAGAAATTCCTCGACGAAGTCTGGGCTTGGAAGGATGAGTACGCTGGGAGCATCAAACAGCAGTGGGGCAAGTTGGGTCTTTCCCTTGACTACTCGCGCGAGCGCTTTACGCTTGACGAAGGGCTTTCGAACGCGGTCAAAAAAGTTTTCGTCGACCTTTACAACAAAGGCATCATCTACCGCGGTAAGAAAATCATTAACTGGGATCCGAAAGCGCAAACGGCTTTGTCTAACATCGAGGTTATTCACGAGGACATCAACGGTGCGTTTTATCACATCAATTATGAATTAGAAGACGGCTCGGGCGTGGTCGAAATTGCAACAACTCGTCCGGAAACGTTCCTTGGGGACACAGCAGTTATCGTCAATCCGAACGATGAACGTTATAAAAATATCGTCGGTAAAAATGTTGTGTTACCGATTATCGGGCGCGTGATTCCGGTCTTGACCGACGAGCACGCTGACATGGAAACGGGAACTGGGGTCGTGAAAATCACGCCTGCCCACGACCCGAACGACTTCGAGGTCGGCCAGCGCCTGAACCTTGAAAGCATCGACGTCATGAACAACGACGGCTCGATCAACGAAAACGGAGGCAAGTATGCGGGCTTAGACCGTTTCGAAGCCCGTAAACAAATCGTCGCCGAATTAAAAGAACTCGGCGCCCTTGTAAAAATCGAAGAAATCACCCATCAAGTCGGGCACTCTGAAAGAACCGGTGTAGTTGTTGAACCGCGCCTATCTACTCAGTGGTTCGTTAAGATGGAATCGTTAGCGGAAAAAGCAATCGCTAACCAGGCGACAGATGATAAAGTTGAATTTTATCCGCCACGCTTCAACGATGCGTTTTTAACTTGGATGGAAAACGTCCATGACTGGGTTATCTCGCGCCAACTTTGGTGGGGCCACCAAATTCCGGCTTACTACAACAAAGAAACCGGCGAAATGATCGTGTCAGAAAATGCGCCGAAAGATAGCGAAAATTGGGAACAAGATCCCGACGTATTAGACACTTGGTTCAGCTCGGCATTATGGCCGTTCTCAACTATGGGTTGGCCAGACGAGTCGGCACCCGACTACGAACGCTATTTCCCAACTAGCACGCTAGTTACTGGCTACGACATTATGCCTTTCTGGGTAAGTCGCATGATTTTCCAATCGCTAGAATTCACCGGTCGTCGTCCGTTCGACAATGCCTTGATCCACGGTCTGATAAGAGCCGAAGACGGTCGCAAGATGTCTAAGTCGCTTGGAAACGGAATTGATCCGATGGACGTCATCGACAAATACGGCTGTGACGCACTGCGTTGGTTCCTTGCTAACGGCTCAACTCCAGGTCAAGACACTCGCTTCTCTTACGAGAAAATGGATGCCGCTTGGAACTTCATCAACAAGATCTGGAACGCATCGCGCTATGTTCTTATGAACCTTGAAGCTGCCCAAATCGTTGATATCACATCTGCTGATTTAAACGTTACCGATAAATGGATTCTAACTCGTTTGAGCGAAACAATCGAGACGGCGACTGCTAACTTCGAACGCTTCGAGTTCGGAATTGCCGGTCACGAACTATACAATTTCATCTGGGAAGATTTCTGTAACTGGTATTTAGAAATGTCCAAAGAAGTTCTTTACGGCGAAGATGAAGCGGCGAAAAACGTTACGAAATCAGTTCTGCTACACGTCCTAGACAACATCGTGCGACTGCTTCAACCGATTATGCCGTTCGTATCTGACGCGATTTACGAAAAATTGCCGACAAGCAAAACATCGGTAAGTATCGCCCAATACCCAATTGCAGGGACTAAATACCCAGAATCGATCGGGCAATTCGAACTGCTTAAAGGAATCATCCAAAGCGTTCGCAACATTCGCGTTGAGGCAAATGCCGCTCCGTCTAAGGAAGTTGATTTATATATCAAAGCCAGTGGCGATGCGTTAACAACTTTAAAAGCTAACGCCAACTATATCAACCGTTTTGCTAATCCGGCAGAACTTGTTATAGCTGAAGAGGTCAATGCGCCTGAACCGGCTATGTCGGCCGTTATCACGGGGGCTGAACTGTTTATGCCATTAGCAGGCCTAATCAACGTCGAAGAAGAAATCGCTCGTCTTGAGAAAGAACTAGACAAGTGGACGAAAGAAGTCGTAATGGCTCAGAAGAAACTTGGAAACGAGAAGTTCGTAAACAGCGCGCCTGAAAAAGTCGTCGCTGAAGTTAAAGCCAAAGAGGCTGATTATCTCGCTAAACAAGAGACCGTGAAGCAACGGATCGAGGAGCTTAAAAAACTATGAAATTAGTTCATTCGTGTATCAGAGTTTTCGACATCGAAAAATCAATCGAATTTTACAAAAAAGCCTTTGGCTTTGAAGTCAAAAAATATAACGATTTCCCGGAGCATAAATTTGCACTAGCATATCTTGCTCTACCGGGCGATGCGTTTGAAATCGAGTTGACTTACAACTACGGATCTGACCCGTACGAAATCGGGAACGGTTACTCGCATATAGCGCTCAAAGCCGATGATCTCGAGGCGTTACACGCCGAGCAACTTGCCCAAGGTCTTGAACCCGGCGAGCTGAAAGGTCTGCCCGGAAGTCAGCCGAATTATTATTTTATTAGCGACCCGGATGGGTATCGCGTGGAAGTGGTGCGTTAATGTATAACCAATTACAGTCGGTCGAGGACCGCTACGAAGAACTATCTGAGCTGCTGAGCGACCCCGAAGTCGTCAGCGATTCGGGCCGTTTCATGAAACTCAGCCGGGAGGAGGCAAGTATCCGCGAAACCGTTTCGACTTACCGTCGTTACAAGGATGTTGTTTCAGGGATTGCGGATGCCGAGGAGATGCTGGGCGAGTCAGGACTTGATGCGGACGAGGCGGATATGTTCAAAGAGGAATTAAAAGACCTCAAGAATGAAAAAGAAGAGCTTGAAGAAAAGATCAAGATTCTGTTATTGCCGCGTGACCCGAATGATGATAAGAATATTATCATCGAAATTCGCGGGGCAGCCGGCGGAGACGAAGCGGCATTGTTCGCAGGTGATCTGTTCGGAATGTATCAAAAATATGCCGACTCGCAGGGTTGGAAACTTGAAATAATGGACGCGAATATTACGGGAATCGGCGGTTACAAAGAAGTTATCGCAATGATTACCGGCGATAGCGTTTATTCGAAATTGAAATATGAAAGCGGGGCGCACCGAGTGCAGCGCGTTCCGACGACTGAAACGCAGGGGCGCGTTCATACGTCGACCGCAACGGTTGTTGTGCTGCCCGAGGCCGAAGACGTCGAAGTGGAAATCGCTGATAACGACTTGCGAGTTGATATCTATCACGCTAGTGGGGCCGGCGGTCAGCACGTCAACAAAACGGCGTCAGCCGTGCGGTTGACTCACTTGCCAACTGGTATCGCGGTTGCGATGCAGGACGAACGATCGCAGATCAAGAACCGCGAAAAAGCGATGAAGATTTTGCGCTCGCGCGTCTACGATCACTACGCCAACGCGGCGCAAAGCGAGTATGACGAACACCGTAAATCGAAGGTGGGTACGGGCGATCGCTCAGAGCGAATCCGCACGTATAACTTCCCGCAAAACCGTGTGACCGACCACCGTATCGGCTTGACGATTCAAAAACTCGACCAGATTTTAGCTGGAAAATTGGACGAAATCGTCGATGCTTTGATCATGTACGATCAAACACAAAAATTAGAGGAATTGAAAAATGCCTAAGGTTCGCGAATTTGCAAGCGATGCCGACTATAAAGAATTAATCATGCGTGAGTTCGACTGGACCACGCTTGATTTTTTAAACCATTTAGATGATGAAATTTCGGATACGTTAGTTGGCGTCTGGTCGGCCTTTTTAGAAAAAGATTACCCAGTGCAGTATATAACAGGTGTGGTCGAGTTTTACGGACGGGATTTCTTTGTCGATGCTAGCGTTTTGATTCCGCGTCCGGAAACCGAGGAGTTGGTCGAAGTTGTTTTGAATCGCTTTGACTCCGGGTCTACTTTGCGCGTTCTCGATATCGGAACAGGAAGCGGCGCGATTGCGATATCTTTAAAGTTGGCTCGTCCGGAATGGGACGTTGTCGCTAGCGACATTAGTGAAGCTGCTTTGCGTGTCGCTAGGAGCAACGCGGAAGAATTAGATGCAAAAATCAAGTTTGTTAAATCAGATGTGATGGATTCTGTCGAGGGTTCATTTGATATTATCGTTAGTAATCCGCCATATATCGCCGAAAGCGAAGCGGACTTGATGAGTGCTAATACTAAGTTCGAACCACAGAATGCTTTGTTCGCTGATGATGAAGGATTGGCTATATACAAAAAAATAGCTAAACAAACTTCGAGTGAAACCATATTCTTAGAATTCGGTTTCGCACAAGCTGATGCAATCCGTAAAATATTTGCGCCACGCTCAGTCGAGATATTAAAAGACATTAACGGTAATGACCGCATGGCGATAATAGACTCGGAATGACCATTTTTTTCTAAAAACGACCCTTATTTGGACAGTTTGAGTACATATAGATTTTACATGTACTCTAACCGTCCAAATCAGGGCTAAAAACGGAAATTTGTGGTCATTTGGAGTCGGTGTGTGATATAATTATAAAATCAAAAAAGTAAGGAACGTAAAAATATGGCTGACGAGAGAATAGAATCACTAAAAAAAGCTAGACGTGGCGCTATTGTTAGTATTGTCGCTTATATTTTGGTGTCGACTCTCAAAGTAGTTGTCGCACATTTTGCGCATTCTGAAGCGTTGTTCGCCGATGGTATCAATAACGTCACCGACGTGTTCGGCAGCATCGCAGTCCTGGTTGGCCTTTGGCTTGCAGCCCGTCCTGCTGACAAAAACCACGCGTTCGGTCATTGGAAAATGGAAACAATCGCTTCGATGGTGACCAGCTTCATCATGTTCATGGTCGGCCTGCAGGTAATATTCGACGTCATCAAACGCATGATGAACCACGAAATCCAGCAACCCGACATGATAGCAATCGCAGCGGGGCTAGCTTCGGCTGCGGTAATGCTCGGCGTATACATCTACAATTACCGCCTCGCAAAAGAAACAAACTCGCAAGCCTTGATGGCAGCTGCGAAAGATAACCTAAGCGATGTGTTCGTTTCGGTCGGCGCCGTCGTCGCCATCTTCTTCGCGACAAAAGGCTGGCCAATTCTCGATGCGCTCGCTGCCTTAGCGGTCGGCGCGCTCATCATCTATACAGCCTACGACATTTTCCGTGAAGCGGCGTTCAACCTGAGCGACGGCTTCGAGATGGAAGATGTCGAGCGATACGAGCAGCTTGTCAGCGAGGTCGAGGGCGTGCGGGCAATTGCCCAAATTCGCGGCCGGAGTTACGGCGCGAATATCGCTCTGGATATTAAGATTCTGGTCGATCCGGATCTGACGGTCAAAGAGGGGCACGATATTACGGAAGTGATTGAAAATCGCCTGGCGGCGGTTGATAAAAATATTTTTGACGTGGACGTCCACGTGGAACCTTATGGAGGATAGAGAAAATGGGAATGAAATGGCAGCAAAGTGACGATTTGGACAAGTTGTTCGAGAGTTTTGCGTTCGATCCGGATGCGAAGGAAATCGAGGTAGACGAAGTGGTTTTGGAAATCACGGAGGACAAGGAAGACGTTGAGACGCTTCTACCGAAATTCGAGCACAAAGATTCGCATAAAGTAATCAAATAATGAGTATCGACGGCGTTTTTATCCACAAATTGACGCAGGAAATGGCGGGCTTTTTGGTCGGGGGGAAAGTCTCGAAAATCCACCATCCGTACTCCGAAGAGGTCGTGTTGCAAGTGCGCAACAACCGCGTCAACCACAAACTCCTGCTGAGCGCGCACCCGCTGTTCGCTCGCTTCAATATCACGCAAGACGCTTTTCCGGTCGCGGAGCCGAGCGTCTTTTTAATGACGCTGCGAAAACACCTCGACGGCGCAATTATCCAGGGCTTTAGGCAAGTCGGCAACGACCGAATCGTCGAAATCACTTTTTCGAAACGTAATGAGTTGGGCGATTTGAACCCGGTAAAACTCGTGATTGAGATGATGGGTCGGCACTCGAATATTATTTTAGTGCGCGAGGAAGATTCGAAAATTCTCGAGGTGATTAAGCACGTCGGATTTTCACAGAATTCGTATCGGACTTTGCTGCCGGGGAGCACTTATATCGAGGCGCCACGGCGCGAAGGCGCGTTGAATCCTTTTTCGTTAGATGAGCTTGGGGCAATGAAAGCCTTGAATTCGGCTAGTGAATTTGAAGGTTTAGGGCGCGATACGCGTGAAGAATTGTTCAGACGAATTGATGCCGATTTGAAGAATAAAGTTGCTACGTTTTTGTCGTTCTTTAAGGATATCGATACGCACGATTATGCTGTTTTGGCGTTGTATAACGGTCGATTGACGCCACTTCCGTTTGTAGGGTATGAGGTCGAGAAGACATTTGCGACTTTTAGTGAGCTGCTCGATGCTTTTTATAAAGAGAAATCGAGTGGGGATCGTCTGAAACAGATTGCGGGCGATTTAATTCAGAAGATTCAAAACGAGCTGAAGAAAAACGATAAGAAAATCGGTAAGCTTGAAGATACTTTAAAGCAGGCTGATGAAGCCGAGATTTTACGCGTTAAAGGCGAACTTTTGACAACGTATGCGCACACGGTTGAGCGCGGGATTGACGTCGTGATGTTGGAAAATTATTACGATGAAAATCGGATGCTTAAGGTCGAGCTTGATATCGCTTTGAACGCAAATCAAAACGCTCAAAAATATTTCAAAAAATATCAGAAATTAAAAAATGGCGTGAAGATTGTTCAGGAGCAACTGGCTGAAACACGCAGCGAAAACGCCTATTTATATAGCGTGTTGAGCGAACTTGAAATCGCGGGCGTTGACGAAGTTGAAGACATCCGCGAAGAATTAGTTGCGACAGGCTACGTTAAGGCACGCAAATCTCATAACCGCAAAAATTCTTTGAAATCTAAACCGCGCGTATTGAGCGCGCCGGACGGAACGCGAGTTGTGGTTGGTAAAAATAATTTGCAAAACGATGAGTTGACGATGAAAAAAGCTAAGAAAAATTGGTGGTGGTACCACGCCAAAGATATTCCGGGCAGTCACGTCATCATCGAGGACGAAAATCCGAGCGAGGAAACGCGCGGATTTGCCCTGAATGCGGCGGCGTATTATTCGAAGTTCCGCACCAGCGCGAACGTACCCGTCGACTACGTTCAAGTTAAAAACATCAAAAAACCTAACGGTTCAAAACCGGGTTACGTTATCTATACAGGTCAAGAAAATTCGTATGTCACTCCGGTCGAACCTGATAAATGGGAGTATAGCGAATGATTCGGCGAAAAAAGCGAATGGAAATCTGAGATTTTAATTAATAAAAAATTTAGAAAAGAAATGGAGCAGCAAAAATGAGTGTGAATGGCAGTTGTCTATGCGGAAAAGTTACGGTCAAAATGAATGAGAAACACACTAACGTTTGGGCGTGTCATTGCAATCAATGTCGCAAACAGACGAGCAGCCCGTTCTTCATCGTTCATTCGGGTGGCGAAGAAACCTTCACTTTCGAGGGAGAAGAATTCATCAGCCGATTTAAGAGTAGCGAGAAAGCGACTCGCGGCTTCTGTTCGAATTGTGGCACGATCCTGTTTTGGGAGCTGAACGAGAGTCATTGCTACTCGTTTAATGCCGAATTATTTCCTGAGCAACGTCCCGAATACAAGATTGTGCGCGAAGTCTATTTGAAAGATAAACCTGATTATTATTCGCTTAAAATTTAGGCCCAAATGACATGATTTTTCGAAAAATGGGCGATTTTTGGCACAAAAGGGCCTAGTTAAAAAGTAAACAGGCCCTTTTGTGCCAAAATAAGGGCAAAATTCTAAAAAACGTGTCATTTGGGGCCTGTTTGCTCATATTTTTTTGAAAAGCCTTATAATGAGGGGCTTTTTTTGGTATAATATTACCAATTATGAGAAAAAAAGTTTTAGTAATCGTGGGGCCGACCGCGAGCGGAAAAACCGCCTTGGCAATTAAAATCGCAAACGGCTACAATGGCGAAATAATCAACGCAGATTCAATGCAGATTTATAAAGAAATCAGCATTGGCACGGCTAAGCCGACCGAAGAAGAACAGGCGCAGGCACGCCATCATTTAATCGACATAAAATCGGTCGAGGAAGATTATAGCGCGGCTGAATTTAAAGAGCGAGCGCAAAAAATAATCTCGGATATTCCAGATGGTAAACTGCCGATAATTTCAGGCGGAACAGGGCTTTATATCCAGTCGCTCCTTGAAGAATACGACTTCGAACAAGGGCAGAACATCAAAGAAAATTATGACTATTTAATCATCGGCCTAGCCGATGACCGCGAAAAAATCTACGAACGGATTAACGCGCGCGTCGACCTAATGCTCAAAACAGGACTGCTTGACGAAGCTAAATTTATGACCGGTCATAAAAACACGCTCGCGGGAAAAGCCATCGGATTTAAGGAGTTATTTCCGCACATCGAAGGTGATGCAACCCTTGAAGACGTGACTGATCTCTTAAAGCAAAACTCACGCCGCTACGCCAAACGACAACTCACGTGGTTTCGCAACCGAATGGATGTCGCGTGGTTCGAACCGCAACAAACGACAGAAATCGAAGAAAAAATACAAAGTTGGTTAAAGAATGAGAATTGACGAATTATACAAACAAAAACGCGCCGAGCGCGACTACGTAATGAGCCTCGAAATCTTCCCGCCGAAAAAAGACGGCGACGACGAAACGCTGATCGAAATGGTCAAGGGCCTGAAAGGGCACAAACCCGACTTCATCAGCGTGACTTACGGAGCGGGGGCAAGTGGCTCGCGCAACAAGACGCTTGACGTCGCAACCCAAATAAAAAAAGAAATCGCGCTTCCGGTCTTACATCATCTGACTTGCGCGGCGAATACACGTGACGAAATCGAAGGGATTTTGAGTGATATCGGCTCAGCCGGAATCGAAAACATCCTTGCGCTTCGAGGCGACTTGCAACCCGGTCAAATCCTCGAATATAATCTAGCGAGCGATTTAATCGAAGAAATTAAATCGAAAAATAAATTCAGTATCGGCGCAGCCTGCTATCCCGAAGGGCACTTGACTCAGCCAGGTGGGCACGAAAACATTGAGCACATGCTCAAAAAAGAAATTGCCGGAGCGGATTATTTTATTTCACAATTATTTTTCGACAATCGCTTTTTCTACGATATGCTTGAACGGGCGCATAAAGAGCGCATCACTGTGCCGATTTCGGCGGGCATTATGCCGATGATGAGCAAGGCGCAGGTCGAGCGCATGATCTTCATGTGCGGCGCATCACTTCCAAGTGACTTGATCAAAATCATTTCGAAATACGAAAATGACCTCGTGGATCTTCGTAAAGCGAGCCTTGAATACGCCATCCACCAGATGGAGGACTTGGTCGCAAACGGCGTCGACGGCATCCACCTCTACGCGATGAACCACGCCGACATCGCCAACACCGTCTTCCGCCATTTCAAAGGTGGCAAGTAATGGAGCCGCGCATCGCGTCCATCGTCCGCTATCTCGGGGGAAACAAGGGGCAAGTCGAACTCGACGAAGCCATGATCGAAAAAATCAATCAAGCGCATAAAAAAATTGCGCAGCTCTCAAAGGATTATTTCTTAGCCGTTGAGGCTGGATACAAAAACAACGAAGTCGCGGAATTAAACCTAAAACTTCCAGGCGAGTCGATTAAAAAGCACCTAGAAAATTACGATAAAGTCGTCCTGACTTGCACCTCGCTTGGGGCTGAAGTCGATCAAGAAATAAAAAAACTCGCTAAAATCGATATGGCATCATCACTTATCTTAGATGCAACCGCAAGCGACTACGTGCAGCAGTTGCACGAACAAAAAATCAAAGAAAAAATGGCCTCATACACAGCCCACACATTTCCTTTTGCGATCGGCTACGGCGACTTGCCACTTGCCACTCAAGACGATTTTGTGCGCGCGCTGAACGTCGATAAAATGTTCGGGATTCACCTGAGCGCGTCGCACCTGATGAGTCCGCAGAAAACTATTACAGCAATTATTGGAGTGAAAAATGCTTAAAAAAATCAGCAAACAACAATGGATCACATTCGGCGTCTTCGTCGCAATCAGCCTATTCGTAACGTGGTTAGCGTTCGCCGGCGGCGGAATGCTGCAAGGGGACGACCTCTTCTTCCACGAATTCCGCGTCCTGGGCCTCGCCGACTCAATCAAACACCTCGACTTCTTCCCGGCGCTCAATTTCCTAATGGCGAAAGGTCACGCCTACGCCGCGCCATTATTCTACAGCAACTTCTTCATCTACATCCCGGCAATTCTGTGCGTAATCGGTTTGCCGTTCACGGCATCGATGGCGATTTTCTACACGTTGGCGAATTTGCTTGGGCTGTATATCGCGTATTACGTATTCAAAAAATTATCGGATTCGAACTTCGGGCAAGTCTTCGCAATCTGCTACTTAGTCGCCGGAAATCACTTGACGAACTTCTTAGGACGCGCCGCGCTCGGTGAATATTTGGCGGGATTATTTTTCCCGTTAGTTTTCTTGGGAGTTGAGAGAATCTTGAACTCAGAAGACACGAAAAACGCTTGGAAACCTTTATTCCTAGGGATGAGCGCGCTAGTGTTCGCCCACGTTTTGAGCGTGTTTATCAGCGCAATTTATGTCGCATTAGCAATTCTATTAAATATCAATAAATTAAACGTAGCGAAAATCCTAGCGTTCGTCAAAGCAACTGTCTTTACGTTAGCGGTCAGCCTATGTTTCATCGTGCCGCTTGCCGAACAACACGGCGCGCAAACGCTCAAAGTTGACACTTGGAAAGAACTTAACAGCGTAGCCGAACGCGCTAACGGCTGGATTGGTGAAGGTTCGCTTCTTGGCTCTAGCTTCGGTAGCGACGTGCGTCCGTGGGGTGCGCCAGGTCTTGTGTTCTTTGCGATTTTCCTAACGTTCGCGATCATCTCAATTTTCCATTTAGCAAAACGAAATGACATCCTGAACCCTTACGAAAAATACTTCGTAAAAATCAAAGCGAACTGGCAAAACATCGTCATCGTGCTAGTCTTCTGCGTTCTCGGCTCGAATTTATTCCCGTGGAAACTCGTTGAACAAACAGTTTTGGGCACAATTCAATATCCGGCGCGTGTCCTAATGGTGCCGATTCTGATCCTATTATTCCTCGGTTTCTCAATCATCGAAAACATGATTCTCATCGTCGTTTTCGCAGCCTGCGCAGTGATCCAATTATTCGTCACAATGAGCGCCGGCAACCATCAATATGTCGAAGCCTACTATATAGACAACATCGTGCAACTTGAAAAAGACGACGACTTGCCTTGGCAGGGCGGAATCCCGAACGGCTCGATCGGTTGGGGCCAAGAATACCTGAACGCCGTGACCGACGACTACAAATACCAAGACAGCGTTACGGCGCGCGTCGCCTACATGGTCGACCCGCAGTTCGAAATCGGAGCGAAGGGCACTGTGGCAAGTGGCGACGCTAAACTGAGCCGCCAAAAAGTGACTTACAACAACTACACTTTCAACTATACAGCGAAAAAAGATTCGAAAATCGTGACGCCTTACATCTGGTATAAAGGCTATGAAGCCTTCTATAAAGATGGAGCAAAAGGTGGACAACCTAAGCTTGATCTCAAGAAATTAGGGTTCGCTTCGCTTAACGTCAAAGCTGGAAGTGGAACTGTTACCGTCAAATACGTCGGTACAACCCTGCAACTTGCAACGCGCATAATTAGCATCGTTTCAGCCGCAGCCATCGCAATTTACTGGTGGTTCACTACCCGTAAAAAGTAAAAGTGGCCCCGAAACGACACGATTTTCAAAAAACACCCATATTTTGTCACGAAAGGGCTAGTATAAAATATATATTAGCCCTTTCGTGACAAAAAGAGGGCAGAATTTCAAAAAGTTGTCGTTTTGGGGCTACATTTAAAAAGTATCGGCCGTGCGAACGCGCACGCTAAATAGGGCGCAAAAACGCCCTGAAATGTCCCGAGAATTGCCTGGAAAACGCCCTGAAAGCCCTGAAATAGGCGATTTTAACAAAATTTTAAACTTTTTTCACAAAAACACTTGCCATTCGCTTGTTTCTAAGTTATTATTTACTCAAGTTTTGAGAAATCAAAATAAACGGGACCTTCCCAAAACTCAGTTTGACCCTAAAATTTCCTATTCCTTATTTCTCATCGTCAATCTTCTCGTCCCGTGCACCACACGGCTCTCGGCGATTTCCTTGATAAATAAAAAATAGAAAACTTTATGGCCAAAGCAGTTTTTGTAAGGTACCCTAACACAAAATTATGGAGGACAAATTAATGTCAAAAGTTGTATCTAAAGCTGATCTAGTTGCTGCAGTTGCTGAAGCTGCTGGAATCACTAAAAAGGATGCTGCTACTGCAGTTGCCACTGTTTTCTCAACAGTTGAAGAAACTTTAGTAGCTGGTGGAAAAGTTCAAGTATTAGGTTTCGGTACTTTCGAAGTTCGCGATCGTGCGGCTCGTGAAGGTCACAACCCTGCTACAGGTGCTAAAATCCAAATCGCTGCTTCTAAAGCTCCTGCTTTCAAAGCTGGTAAAGGTCTTAAAGACGCAGTCAACAAATAATTTATTATTTGGCTAGTAAAAGGGTCGGCGCATTGGCGCTTGCCCTTTTATTTTTTAAGGAGATCCCATGATTGAAGAATTACTAAAAATATATAAAAATACACCACAGGGCAAAATCGCTAAAAAGCTTCAAACCTTCTTGGCAAGTATCGGTGAATACGACGCGCTCGAATTAATTGCCGAGCTCTTCGAGATGAACGAAACTAAAAAGGCAATTACCTGCGCTAAATATTTTAGCGCTAAGTTTAACGATGATGATTTCGTTATTAATGTCGCAGCTTTGGTTTACGATTTCGCTGCTAGTCAGGACGATTATGATTTCGCTTTGTCGATTTTAGAAAAAGTCGAAGACGATGCGGCTGAAATTTTAAAAGTTGCGATTTATCGCGACCAAAAATTATATGATGTGGCGCTTGATAAAATCAAAAAAATCGTCAGAAATAATCCGACTGATTTTTATTTAACCTTTGATTTAGCGACGCTTTATTTCGATGCAAATGATATCGAAAACGCTGAAGCGACCTTGAAATATCTAATTAAATTACGATCGCAGATCGATAGAGACTTATTCTTTAATGTAATTAACGAACTTGTTAATATCTACGAAATCTCGAAACAATTTGAAGAGTTATTAGCGCTTGACGAGCTGTATCCCGAAGCAGCAGTTTCAGACTTTATTAAGGGTGAGGCTTCGCTTTATCAAGGCGACGCTGACTCAGCGCTGAAACTATTTAAACGCGTTGAGAAATCGCCTGATTTTGAAGGGTACGAAGAAAGCGAAGTTTATAAAAACATCGCTCGTGCTAGCGTTATTCTAAAAGACTTCGAGATTGCTGTTAAATATGCTAAGAAGTCGATCAACGCAACCCACGAACTTTATGCTTACGAAGCGCAGGAAATCCTAGCGAGCGCGCTCATCAGTCTTAAACGCGATGACGAAGCAATCGACGCTTTAAAAGCATCGGTAAAAAATAATCCGAATCCTATTTTCTCGGCGTTAGCCTTAGCTGAGATTCTAATCAACAAGCGCGACTACCAAGGCGCGTTAGCGACATTAGATTGCCTAGATGGCGAAGACAAAAATCTTCCCAATGTCTTTTGGGCGAAGGGCACAATCTATCGTCATCTCGACGAGGACAAACGCGCCTTTACCTATTTCAAGAGTGCCTACGACCAACTGCAAAACGAGGAAGAATTCCTGAAAGAATTCGCCAACTTCTCGCTTAAAATCGGAGAGCGCACACTTGCCAAAGCGCTCTTTGATCAGTATCTGGCGATCAACCCGGATGACAGCGAGGCGCAGCAGGTCGTAGAGGACCTTGAGGCGCAGGAATATTAGATATAGCTTCTAACTATGCAACCGCAATAAAAATCGCTATGTTTAAAAGCTACCACAAACGAAAATAATCTGATATAATACAACAAGATTAACTTTAGGGGAGATAAATGTCGACTATTATTGAACTCAAAAACGTCGAGAAGACGTTCAAAGTTAAAGGGCGCACAATCCAGGCGCTCAAAAACATCAACTTACAAATCGGCGAGGGCGAAATCTTCGGCATCATCGGATATTCCGGTGCGGGAAAATCAACTTTGGTCCGCTTGATCAATGGTCTAGAAAAGCCAACTAGCGGCGAGGTAATCGTTCAAGGCGAAAACGTGAGTGAACTCAGGGGCGCACCTTTAAGAAAATTCCGCCAAAAAATCGGAATGATTTTCCAAGGGTTCAATCTTCTTTGGAGTAGAACGGCAAAGGAGAACATCGAACTTCCGCTTGAACTCGTTAAGGGCGATAAAGCGACGCGAGAAACGCGGGCAATTGAACTGCTTGACCTCGTTGGTCTGAAAGACCGTGCGGACAACTACCCGAATGCCTTGAGCGGCGGGGAAAAGCAGCGCGTTGGTGTAGCCCGGGCACTAAGTAACAATCCGTGCATTCTCTTAAGCGATGAAGCGACTAGCGCGCTTGATCCGAAAACGACCCGTGAAATTTTAGCGCTGATCAAGGATATCCGCGATCGCCTGAAAGTGACCGTCGTTATCATCACGCACGAAATGAGCGTGGTGCGCGAAGTTTGCGACAAGGTGGCGGTGATGCAGGCGGGCGAAATCGTCGAGACTGGTACGGTCGCGGACGTTTTCAACAATCCGCAAGCCGACATCACCAAACATTTCCTAGGAGGTGGCAGCGATGAATAATTCACTAGCATCTTACTTCGAATTCCAAAACGTCAACGTCGCAAACTTGCTGAACGCACTCAAAGACACTTTGTTTATGACTTTCGTTTCGTTGTTTTTCATAACGATTCTCGGAGTCTTGCTCGGCCTCGTTTTATTCTACATCAGCCGCGGCAAAACGCGCGGCGCACGCATCATTTATTCAATCGTTTCGGCGGCGAGCAACATCTTCCGCTCGATTCCCTACATCATCCTCGTCATCCTTTTGATGGGCTTCACAAAACTACTCGTCGGAACAACGATTGGCTCGATCGCGGCAATTCCGTCTCTTGTAGTCTCGGCGACACCTTTTTACGCACGCATGGTAGAAATCGCCTTTCGCGAAGTTGATAGCGGAATCCTCGAAACAGCCGACTCGTTCGGTGCCAACTCGTGGCAAAAAATCACGAAATTCTTAATCCCAGAAAGCTTGCCAGCTCTCGTTTCGGGCTTGACTGTTACGACGATCACCCTGATCGGCTTCACAGCGATGGCCGGGGCAATTGGCGGCGGCGGGCTGGGCGGACTTGCCTACCAAGAAGGGTTTACCCGCGGGAACAACGCGGTGACTTTGACGGCGACGGTCCTGATTCTAGTGGTCGTGTTCATCGTTCAGCTGACGGGGGACAAAATCGTTAAAAAAATTGACAAAAGATAGGGGAACAAAATGAAAAAATTAATCGCAGGAATCGTAACGGCGCTCGCGGCGCTTCTAGTACTTGCCGGCTGCGGCTCGGCGGACAACTCGCATAAAATCGTAATCGGGGCAAGTCCAACGCCTCACGCGGAGATTTTAGAGAAGGTTAAACCGATTCTGAAAAAAGAAGGGTACGACTTAGAAATCAAAGTTTTCGACGACTACGTTCTGCCGAATAAGGCTTTGAACGCAGGGGACCTCGATGCTAATTACTTCCAACACATTCCGTATCTGGATCTTGAAGTGAAGAAAAAAGGCTACAAGATTGTCAACGCGGGTGCGGTCCACCTAGAAGTTATGGGCGTGTACTCGAAGACGGTGAAAAACATCAAAGATTTGAAAGACGGCGCGACGGTGATTACGTCTAACTCGCCAAGTGACTGGGGACGCATCATTACGATTTTCCAAGATGCGGGTCTTGTGACATTGAAAGACGGAGTGAAGAAAACGGAAGCGACGTTCGAAGATATCGCGACAAATCCTAAGCACCTAGTGTTCAAACACGATATCAATCCTGAGTTGTTGACGCAAGCGTATAACAACGAAGAAGCAGATCTTGTGGCGATCAATGCCAACTTTGCTTTCGGTGCGAAATTGAATCCGCAAAAAGATGCTTTGCTAGTTGAGAAAGATAATTCGCCTTACGTGAACATTATCGCAACTCAAACGTCTCATAAAGACGATGCGAAGATCAAAGCGTTGGTTAAAGCGCTGCACGACAAAACAATCGTTGACTACGTTAACGAAAAATGGGGCGGTTCGGTTAAAATCGTTCCAGCTTCATCAAAATAGCATTTTCATAGGTAAAGCTCGGCCATCCGGCCGGGCTTTTTGCTTGCTTGGAAAGGTCCAGAATAAAATTAATTCATAAATAGATGCGATTTCACGCAATCAAATCGCAATTTTTCGAGTTATTTCACAAAAGTTTCACAAATTTTCACTCGCAAAACATTTCATTTTCCAAACAACAAGTGTATAATTAAATTGTTGTGCATTTTCAAAAACTTGGAGCTAAAAATGATAAAAACTAAACGAATCGTCATCCTCGCTATGCTAATCGCCCTAACCGTCGCGATTTCAATTCTTTTAAAAATCCCAATGCCATTCCCTGGGCAAGTCCTGACCCTCATCGACTGCGGAATCTTATTAGCCGCCTTCGCCTACGGTCCGGTAGCTGGCCTCTTAGTCGGCGCCTTAACAGGAGCGCTATTTGACATCTTGAGCGGCTATGCTGCGACAGCACTTTGGTCAGCAGGCGTGCACGGATTAGAAGGCTTAGCGGTCGGCCTAATCGTCTACCGTTACGCGAGAACGTCGACATCCAGAGCACTAATGAGCCTCGTCGCTATGCCAATCGTCGTCGCTGGCTACTTCGCTTGTGACATGGTGATGTTTCATTCGCTACCGATGGCGATCACGGACATCTTCGCAGTCAACATCCCGCAAGTGATTCTCGGCATCGTCATCGCCACAATCCTCTATAACGTCCTAGAAAAAACGATGATTAACGTCAAGTAATCATCGTTTTTTCTTTGCATTCATTAATAAAAACTTAACTTTACCACCACCTCCATCTGCGAATTCACTTGGTATACTTATATCAAGTTAAGCAAACGGCTTAGCTAACAAATCACATGAGTATATCTCAAGGAGGAAAAAATCATGAACATTAAAACCAAAATCACAAGCCTGGCAATTGCCGGCGCAACTACCCTGACATTTGCTGGACCACTTCTAGCACATGCAGCCGGAAATGACTCGACACCAGCAACACCGGCGCCGGCCGCAGCGCAAGCGCCTGCGACATCTTCTCAGATCGAACAAGGCGATGTCGATTTCACACCAGTTGACCGTGCAGCAGCTGAAGCGACCAACATCAACGGCGGTTCGTACAAAACGGTAGGCGGCGCGACGGTAACGTACGACAAGGCCAACCAAACACTGACTTACTCAAAATAAACCTCTCCCCAGGTAATTTGGCACTCCTCGAACATTCGAGGGGTGTTTTTTTAGCAGTTTTGCGCCGTTAATTTTTGAAAACCGCCCCCGATGACAAGTTTTCTAGAAAAAAGACCGATTTTTGGCAGTTGGGGGCGGGTATAAAATCTATACCCGCCCCCAACTGCCAAAATAAGGGCAAAAAACGAAAAATCTTGTCATTTAGGGCGGGTTTAATGTACAACTAGGGATGCTTTTTTGCCCCGCAACTACCAAACGGGGTGCGCTATATGTTATAATATAAGGCATACAATGAAGTGGAGAATGTAAGATGCTTACTGAAAAACAATTAGAATTCTTAACCAAAATAAAAGTTACCGCGAACGAAATATCAGACGACATTCTTGGGCAAGTAGCACTCGCGCCCGGCGACGTATTCGTCTTGGGCTGCTCGTCTTCAGAAGTCGCAGGCGACAAAATCGGCACGAACTCAAGCGTGGAAATCGGCGCGATCATCGTCGGCACATTCTGGGAAAAACTTAAAGAAGTCGGCGTCGATTTAGCTGTTCAAGGATGTGAACACGTCAACCGTTCTTTAGTCGTTGAGCGCTCAGTCGCTAAGGCTAAAGGCTTAGAAATCGTCGATTTAATTCCGGCTTTAAATGCGGGCGGAAGTGCGCAAGTAGCCGCGATGAAATTGTTCGATGACCCAGTCGTTGTCGAAGAAGTTGTCGCTAACGGTGGCGTTGATATCGGTGACACTTTTATCGGAATGCACATCAAACGCGTGGCGGTTCCTGTCCGTCCAAAACACAACACATTAGGTTTCGCGCACGTCACGGCTTGCGCATCACGACCAAAAAAAATCGGGGGCGATCGCGCTCAATATAACGAGGTACAAATTTAATGACTAAAAAAATTACAGTCCTAAAAGGGGACGGAATCGGCCCGGAAATTATGGATGCAGCGCTTCAAGTTCTAGAAGTAGCAGTAAAGGGAACTGATTTCAAATATGAATTAGACTACAAAGATTTTGGCGGCATCGCTATCGACAATTTTGGCGAGCCTTTACCAAAAGAAACGCTTGATTCCTGTGTATCGGCAGATGCAATCTTGCTTGCAGCTATTGGCGATCCGAAATTCGACCAAAGCAGTATCCGTCCGGAACAAGGCCTTTTAGCACTCAGAAAAGAATTAGGTCTATTCGCTAACATCAGACCGATCAAAATCCCTGAAGTTATAGCTCACATGAGCCCGCTAAAACCTGAATATATCGAAGGCGTTGACTTCGTTATGGTTCGCGAATTAACAGGTGGAATCTACTTCGGCGAACCGCGCGAATTAACGCCCGAAAAAGCTATTGATACCAACATCTACACGCGCGAAGAAATCGTGAGAATCATGCGCGTAGCCTTTGAAATGGCGCTTAAACGCGGCAAAAAAGTGACGAGCGTCGATAAACAAAACGTCCTTGCGACGTCTAAACTTTGGCGTGAAATCGCAAGCGAAATCGCCCTTGAATACCCAGAAGTTACCTTAGAACATCAACTTGTCGACAGCTGTGCAATGCTCTTAATAACTAAACCTTCTTCGTTTGACGTTATCGTTACCGAAAACTTATTCGGCGACGTCTTGAGCGACGAAGCGAGCGTCCTTCCGGGAAGCCTTGGAATGATGCCTTCAAGCAGCTTCGGCTCAACCGGTGTGGCGCTTTACGAGCCAATCCACGGCTCGGCCCCCGACATCAAAGGTCAAAACGTAGCCAACCCGATGTCGATGATTTTGTCGGTCACAATGATGTTGCGCGACTCGTTTGACGAGGAGCAACTTGCCCAAAAAATCGAAGCGGCGACAGATGCTGTTTTAGGCGCTGGAATCAAGACGCGCGACCTTGGTGGAACAGCATCGACGAGCGAATTCACCCAAGCGGTAATCGCCAAACTTGCCTGACTTGAAATTGTAAGAAAAATGTAACATTAATTATCGCAAAGCGTGCGTGCGCGTGTGCTATAATATTAGCAAGTCAAAAAGATATGGAGCAAATTTTATGATAGAAATGCGTAACGTCATCAAGAAATACTCGAACGGCACGACAGCCATTCGAAATATTTCGGTCAAAATCGACCAGGGCGAATTCGTTTACGTGGTGGGGCCTTCAGGTGCCGGCAAGTCAACGTTCATCAAGCTTATGTACCGCGAAGAAGTCGCGACAGGCGGAATTCTAAAAGTCGGAAAATACGATTTATTAAAGATTAAAAATGCAGACGTTCCTTATATGCGTCGTCAAGTTGGGGTGGTTTTCCAGGATTACAAACTGCTACCGAACAAGACAGTGTATGAAAATGTCGCTTATGCGATGGAAGTTATCGGGCGCAAAAAACGCGAAATAAAAAAACGCGTTTTAGAAGTTTTAGACCTAGTCGGCCTGAAACACAAAATGCGTTCTTTCCCGAACGAGTTATCAGGTGGTGAGCAGCAGCGGATTTCAATTGCCCGGGCGATTGTCAACTCGCCGAAGGTTTTAATTGCCGATGAACCGACAGGGAATTTGGACCCGGAAAACAGTTGGGTGATTATGGACTTTATCGAGCGGATTAATGCGAGCGGCACGACGATTGTTATGGCGACGCACAACCGTGAGATTGTGGATACGAACAAGCACCGCGTTATTTCGATTGAAAATGGACGCATTGTGCGCGATGAAGAGGAAGGAGATTACGGTTACGATGATTAGTACATTAATTAGACACATCGGCGAATCGATCAAAAGCCTCAAACGCAACGGTTGGATGTCAATCGCGAGCGTCAGCGCAGTATCGATCACGCTAATCCTAGTCGGCGTCTTTCTTGGCGTCATCATGAACATCTCAAGCATCGCAAAACAAATCGAAGAAAACGTGGCAATTGGTGTCTACGTGCAAGTCGGAACGGACAGCGCAGATTTGAAAAAGCTTGAAGATAACTTGAAAAAAATTAAACACGTTGATAAAATCGAATTTTCGAGCAAAGATGACGAGTTGGCGGATTTGAAAAAAGAATTCGACTCGGAAGCTTGGAGTATGTTCGACGGGGATGCGAATCCTTTGCACGACAAGTTCACTTTATATGCGGACAGCCCAGCTGAAACGAAAGAAATTTCAGCTAAGGTTTCGAAACTCGATGCCGTCTACGAAGCCGATTACGGTGGAGCGGACAGTGATAAATTGTTTGCAGTTATCGACAAAGTTCAACTAGTCGGCGGAATTATCGCCGTGCTATTATTACTCGTTGCGATGTTCTTGATCAGTAATACGATTCGAATTACGATTATGAGCCGTCAACGCGAAATCGAAATTATGCGTCTCGTTGGAGCGCGCAACAGCTTCATCCGTTGGCCATTCTTGTTCGAAGGTGGCTGGATTGGCTTGCTTGGCGCGATCGTGCCAGTCGCACTCGTTACCGGCGTTTATCGGTTAATCTTCTCAAAATTCAACGGAGCCTTTGCGGGCGGCGGTTACTCGCTGATCAACCCGAACGTGTTCCTACCTGAAATCATCATCGTTATGCTAGCTGTCGGTGTCGTCATCGGCTCGCTTGGCTCGATGCTTTCAATGACGCGCTACTTGCGTAAATAATTCGTTTAAAAGTCGCCTTCTTGGCGACTTTTTGTTTTGCCAAATCGCCCTACTGTTTTTTAGGGCGATTTTTAGTGATTTCGAAGGCTGAAAGTCCTAAAAAACGCGTTAAAAAACAGTAAGCGATTTTAGATCTCGCTAAATTTAGCAAAAAACCGGACTTTCACCACTGAAAGTCCGGTTTTCTATTTAAATATGCGGTAAACGTAAGGATTTGAAGGCTTTTCGGCTGGAACAACCGAAACGCCTTCAACGCTCGGAACGTTGCGTTTCAGCGACTTAGAGTAGGCGACTTCGATTTTGCCGCTTACCGTGTACCACTCGTTTTCGACCAATTTCTCAGAGGTCAAAATCTGCAATCCGAACACGCCGGAGTCGGCGACGCAGTGGATGATGCCAAAGCGCAACACGAAGTTTTGGTAGACGAAGCCGGTATAGGTCAACGTTTTGCCGGCGAATTCTTCGGGGTAGTCGTAGATCAATTCCATCACGACCAAAAAGTTCGCATCATCGACAGTGATTGACTTCAAGCTCTTGTACGGCTTCATATTCGCTCGCATTTCCCGCGCGTATTCGTCGCTCGAGAAGTACATGCTAGTGTTCGGCGCGAGATACTGCGTCTTCATCTGCGCGTCGCCCGTGTTGTCCTGCGAAACGGGCAAGTGAAGCCCTTTACTTGCCACGATTGTTGCGTCGAGATTGACTTGTGGGAAGAAAAAACCGACAAAAATCGGGATGATAAGGAGCACAATTGCCGAGATTTTAGGGAGCCGAGACTCGCGGCGAATCCAACGAGAGAGCTCGTAAATTGCCAAAACGAAGGAAATCGCCATCGAGATGTACGACAAATAACTGTAGTTGAGGTTGATGTATTGGTCGAGCGTGTGCGTCGCGACAAGGTAGAGCATCAGGACGAAGTAGCCCGCGAAAATCAGGAATCTAGTCATAGGACACCTACAATCATGCTATAAATGAATGCGAGGAAAATGATCAACGTCACGAGTTTTAGGATGAATTTCGAGCGGAAACTGGCGCGCATCATCAGGAGATTTTTGATGTCGACCATCGGACCAATCACGAGGAAAGCCACGACGGCAGCTGGGTTGAACAGGCTCAACAGCGACGATCCGATAAAGGCGTCGGCCTCCGAGCAGAGCGAAAGCGTGAAGGCAAGTAGCATCATCACGGCGATACTTAAAGGCAGGTTAGTGTTGAAATGCTCGATAATTCTCGTTGGCAAGTAGGTCTGCATCGCCGCCGCTAGGAGCGAGCCGACGATTAGATATTTTCCGGAATCGAAAAATTCATCGCTCGCAGATTTTAGGACGGAATGTTTGTGGTCGCCGTGCGAGTGCCTGCCGTGATCATGACCGCAACTGCACGAGCAGCTGCAAGAATCGCCGTCGTGTTCGGCGATTTTTTTCAACACTTTTTCTTTGTTAAAATAGGCTAAGAAAATTCCGACTAAAAGGCTCACAAAAATCCCGCCGAAAAATCGCAACCACATAAATCTAAACGAGTTCGAAAAGGCGCTAAAAGTCGCGAATAAAACGATCGGATTAATGATCGGCGCGCTCAGCATAAAGGCGAACGCCACGTATTCCGGCACACCTTTAGATAACAACCGTTTCACGATTGGGATGATTCCGCATTCGCAGCTCGGAAAAAAGAACCCGACAAAAGTGCCGACGATGACGGCTAAAAATTTATTTTTTGGTAAGATTTTTTCGATGGTTTCTTCATCGAGATATCGGTGTAACAGTCCGGACACGACGCACCCGAGAAGCACGAACGGTAGCGCCTCGATGATGATCGACAGGAAAATCGACGCCATCTGCAGGACTGAGCTTGGTAAGAAATTAAACATACGTAGATTATACCATATTTTGGGCAAGTCCTGCGTCCTCGCGCTAACGTCCGGGATATAAGATAGGAAATTTTGCGTAAATCCCCACAAAGTTCGTTCGAAAATGGCTGTTTTCTACCAAATTTACGTAACTTACTTTTTATCTTGCGTAAATCTGGTAGAAAAAGGGCGATTTCATACCTGATTACCATATAATTACGCAAAACCCGCCCTAGATGACATGGTTTTTCGAAAAATGGTCGATTTTTGGCAGTTGGGGGCGGGTATAAAATCTATACCCGCCCCCAACTGCCAAAAAAGGCATAAAAAACGAAAAATCTTGTCATTCGGGGCGGTTTTAGGACGATGAGATTTTGGCTTGCCCAAAGCACTGAAAGTTGGGGTGGGAGCGTTGAAAATCGGTGCGAGTTTTGGTATAATGGTGGGAAGAAAAAATGCGAGGAGAATAACGTGAGTTATCAAGCGATATATAGAACGTTCCGGCCGCAACGCTTCGACGAAGTCATCGGCCAAAGTACGATCACGCGCACGCTGAAAAACGCGATTGCGACCAAACAAACGACCCACGCCTACCTGTTCACCGGGCCGCGCGGGTGCGGAAAAACGTCGGTAGCGCGAATTTTCGCGAAGGCGATTAACTGCCCGAATAGCGTGGACGGCGAACCGTGTAACGAGTGCGAAACGTGCATCGGCATCACAGAAGAGCGCATCACCGACGTCATCGAACAGGATGCGGCTAGCAATACTGGTGTCGACTACATCCGGGACATCCGAGAAAAGGTGCAATACGCGCCGACCGAAGTGGAGAACAAAATCTTCATCATCGATGAAGTCCACATGCTGTCAACGAGTGCCTTCAACGCACTGCTTAAAACGCTCGAAGAACCACCAGCGAATGTCATTTTCATTTTAGCGACGACAGATGTCCACAAAATTCCAACGACTGTTCTCAGTCGGACGCAACGTTTTGATTTCAAACGCATGGGGCTGAATGATATCACGGCGCACATTAAAGAAATCCTTGACGAAAAGGGTGTTAAATATGAAGAGTCGGCTATTCAAATCATCGCTAAAGCTGCTAACGGTGGGATGCGCGATGCATTGAGCTTGCTCGACCAAACGCTGAGCTACGGCTACGATTTAGTCACTGTCGAAAATGCTCGCGAAGTAACTGGGCAAGTCAAATCCGAAGTGCTCGACAATTACATCACGAAATTAGCTAGTGGCGACGTCGAAAATGCCTTGATAGTGTTAAAAGAAATTATCGATAGCGGAAATGACGCACTGTTATTCCTGAGCGATTTGGAAACTTATTATTCGCAGAGTTTGTTGTACCAATTTTCGCCTGATTTAATCGTTGATGAGGCTAGCGAGCAATTCATCGCGAATTCGAAAACGGATAAAAATACGATGTTTGCAGCGATTGAAAAAATCGCCGAGGCGACCAAAAATATCAAAACTTCGATGAATGCGAACGTGCATTTAGAGGTCTTGACCCTAGCGCTTGCTTCGCTTTATACGCTTAGAACCCCAAGCGCGGGCAAGTCAACGCCTGCGGCGGGTGTCGATTCAGCGGAACTTTCGGCCTTGAAAGTTCAGATTCAAGCGCTACAAAAAGAAGTCGAAGAGTTGAAAAAAAATCCAGTGGCAGTGGCAGCGCCTCAAACGCAGCCTGTAACACAAGGGACGGCCCCGGTTGCAGTCCAAGAAAAAACGGCAGAAATTCCAAAAGGCGTCATCAACTCATCGGCGATTTTTGAAATTTTAACCAATGCGACCCATGACCATAAAAATACGGTTTTAGGTGCTTGGGAAGCTGTTAAAGAAGATTTGGGAAGTGCCAATAAAGCGCTTGTCAATCGCGCGACGCCGATTGCGGCTAGCCCAGAAATGCTCTTGCTCAACTTCGACGCCAACTTCTTCTTTGATCGTTTCGACGTCAACGAAGAGCTGAAAGCGCAACTTGCCGAAACGATTTTCAGCAAGACGAGCTATCGCCCGCAAATCATCGCGGTTTACGACGATAAGTGGAAAGAGCTAAGACAGGATTTTGTTAAAAATAAAAACACGAGCGCTGAACCCATGGTGCAAGCGGACATAGTCCGCGACGAGGATGCGAGCCTAGCTGACTACGCAGTTGCCCGATTTGGCGACGCAGTAATAAATTTAGACGAAGGATGTGATTGAGCTTAGCGATTGAGCTGCACGCAGTGCGGCGAAGAGCTTAGCGAAATCTATACGAAACGAAGTGGAGGAGAACTAAAAATGTTTGGTGGAAATATGCAGGGTATGATGAAGCAGATGAAAAAGCTGCAAAAGGAAATGGCGGATACCCAAGAGGAATTAAGCAATTCGAAATTCACGGGAGCGAGCAGCAACGACTACGTGATTGCGACGGTTAACGGCGATAAAGAGCTGTTGGACATCGAGATCAAGCCTGAAGTTGTCGATCCGGACGACGTGGAATTGTTGCAAGATTTGATCGTTGAAGCTTTGAAAAAAGCGACGGCGACAGCGGACGCGACGCAAAAACAAAAAATGGGCAAGTTCACAGCGGGAATGCCTAGCGGACTGTTCTAGGCGATGGGCTACCCATTACCGATCAACAAACTGATCGAAAGCTACCTCAAACTCCCAGGCATCGGCATGAAAACCGCGACCCGTCTAGCATTTTATACCTTAAACATGAAAGACGATGTGGTCAACGAATTCGCGAAATCGCTGATTAGCGTGAAGCGTGACCTGATGACTTGCGAGATTTGTGGGAACATTTCGGCAAGTGAGCGGTGCGACATCTGCGCAAATCCGAACCGCGACGAGGACGTTTTGCTCGTCGTCGAAGAGAGTAAAGATATCAGCGTGTTTGAAAATATGAATCGTTTTACGGGACGCTATCACGTACTAGGCGGGGTGTTGTCGCCGATTGCGGGAACTGGTCCGGATGATTTGAACATCACGGGATTGCTTGATCGTTTGATGAAAAATACCGAAATAAAAGAAATAATTATTGCGACTAATGCTAATACCGAAGGCGAAGCGACGGCGATGTATCTTTCGAGATTGATTGCGCCGAGCGGGGTCAAAGTGTCCCGACTTGCCCACGGTTTAGCGGTCGGAAGCGATATCGAGTACGCGGACGAGGTGACTCTGTTCCGGGCGCTCGAGGGAAGACGAGAAATTTAATGTTTATCACGATTGAAGGCGGGGAGGGCGCTGGCAAAAGTTCGCTCATCAAACTTTTAGCGCCATATCTCGAAGAAAAATTTAAGCGTGAAGTCGTAGTGACGCGCGAGCCAGGCGGCATCGAAATCGCAGAAGAAATTCGCAGCGTGATTTTAGACGTCAAAAACACGGCGATGGACGGAAAAACCGAGGCTTTGTTATATGCGGCGGCTCGTCGTCAGCACTTGGTCGAAAAGGTCCTGCCGGCTTTGGCTGCTGAGAAAATCGTCATCTGCGACCGGTTCGTCGACAGCTCCTTGGCTTATCAAGGAAAAGCGCGCGATTTGGGGATGGAAGAAGTTTGGCAGATTAACGAATTCGCGATTGGCACTTTGATGCCTGAGTTGACGCTATATCTGGACATTGAGCCGGAGCTCGGCTTGAAACGAATCGCCGAGAACCGCGCTGATGAAATCAACCGCCTCGATAACGAAAAAATCGAATTTCATAATTTGGTCCGCGCGGGGTTCCTGGAACTACTTGCGAAATTCCCTGAGCGCATCAAGAAAGTTGACGCATCACTTGATTTAGAAAATGTATTTAAACAAACAACGGAGATAATCGATGAAACTAATTTTAATCATCATTCATGACGAGAACGCTCACGCGCTCGCTGATAAATTTGTGAAGAAAAATATCAGAGCGACAAAACTTGCCTCAACGGGTGGGTTTCTGAAAACGGGGAACGCGACGTTTATCGTCGGTATCGAAGCGGCGCGCGTTGATGAAGTGCTTGAAATCGTCAAAACGACAAGCTCGGCGCACCAAGAAGTGATTCCTAACATGTCGACGCTTGACTTAGGTCTTAGCATCGGGATGGCTGACACGACGGAAGTTACGGTCGGAGGCGCGACAGTGTTCGTCCTTCCAATCGACAGCTTCCACAAATTTTAATTATGGATCCGTATAAAGCGCTCAAAAACGCCGTCGCGAACAATCGGTTGAGCCACGCCTATCTTTTAACAGGTGGGCATATTGAGAAAAATCAGGCGGCGACATTTTTAGCGCAAAGTCGTTTTTGCAAGTCTCTTAGCGCCGAGGGAGAACCCTGTGGCAAGTGCTCGAACTGCGAGCGCATTGCATCCGGCACGCATCCAAATGTAAAAAAAATTGCACGTCAAGATTCGCAAATGATCAAAGTTGATCAAATTCGGGATATGAAAGCGCAACTCGCGATGAGCGGAGCCGAGGAAAAAGCGCAAGTTTTCATCGTTGAAGAAGCCGAAAAAATTAACGCAAGCAGTGGGGCATCCTTACTCAAAGTGTTAGAGGAACCAGCGGCGGGCGACCTTTTAATTCTGCTGACAGACGCGCCAAACCAAATGCTGCCGACGATTATATCACGCGTCCAAATCATCAAATTCGATGACGTTGAGGACGAGTTCGACGAGGAAATGCGCGAGCGGCTTCAAGTCGTCAACGTCTTCTTGAAGCGTTTAATTGCCAAAAATCCGCGAGCTTTAACGACGGACCAGATCGATTTAGTAAACGAATTTAAAACGAAGGACGAGCAAAAGCTCAGCCTGAAATATATGCTGACGCTTGAAGAAGCGTTTCTATTCAGCCCGGCGGGCAAGCGCGACTTGCCGCTCACTGAAAAACTGCTGAGCGAAACGAGCTTGGCGGAAAAAATGATGGCGTTCAACGTCAGCTACAAAAATGTATTGATGCATCTAGCTTCGAAAATCGTGCTAGGCGTCTAAGGTGCTCAATAGAGGAGAAAATTATGTTAGAAGTTGTTGGAGTTCGCTTCGAAGAAAAAGGAAAAATCACCTATTATCTCGCGAACGGATTTGACCTGAAATTAAAAGACCAAATCGTGGCAAGTCACAACGCGGCGAAGACAATCGGGACCGTCTTGGTGCCGAACACTAAAATTTCGAAGGCGGATTTGCCGGCGGATATCGACCGTGTCTTACGTCTTGCGAATGATGCTGACTTTAAACAAGTTGAGCAAAACGAAATCGCAGCGCGTGAGCTTTTAGACGAAGCGCGCGAAATTATTTCGCAGCACGACGTTGTTATGAAGTTGATTAGAATCGCTTATTGCCTAGATCGTTCGAAGATGACGTTTTTCTACACGGCTGAAAATCGCGTTGATTTCCGCGTCTTGGTTAAAAGTTTAGCGACTCGTTTCGGCGTGAGAATCGAGATGAAACAGATCAATTTCCGCGAGGAAGCGAAAATGCTGAATTCGATTGGCCCTTGCGGGCGTGAACTTTGCTGTGCGACTTATCTCGGCGAGTTCGTTCAAGTTTCGATAAAAATGGCGAAAAACCAAGAGCTTTCACTTAATCCTAACTATATTTCAGGAGTCTGCGGAAGACTACTTTGCTGTCTTGATTACGAGGATGCTCAATACGTTGAAGCTGCTCGCCGTCTTCCTCGTGTCGGCTCAAAAGTCCGCACGGATCAAGGGGTCGGCACGGTGCGCAACCTGAATATTCTAGGTCAAAAAATCACGGTTCGCTTCGACGAAACGGGAAGTTATGCGACCTTCAAACCGGATGAAGTAACGAAATTCAAAAAAGACTAAAAGAGATTACTATATGGGCATCTCTAAAAACTGAGTTTTGCCCAAAAATTCCTATTTTCCATTTCTCTACTTCAATCTCCTCGTCCCATGAACCACATGGAACTTGTCGATTTCATTGATAAATGAAAAATAGAAAATTTTGTGACAAAAACATTTTCTAGAGGTGCCCATATATGAAAAACAGTGAATTATGCGATTCGTTAATTTCGATTGAGAGTCGCTTGGGGAAACTTGCCCACGAACTAACGGACGTGAAGCGCGAGCTGATTGCGGTCGTCGAGGAAAATAATCTTCTAGCGAACGAGAACGAAAAGCTGCGCGACAAGATTGAAGCCTATGAACAGGCGATGTCAAACGAGCCCGAAAAACGCAAAAAAGTTGAGGCGAAATTGTCTAAGCAACTTTCGACTTCGAAGATGAATATGAAGAAACTTTACAACGACAAATTCCACATTTGTCACGTCAATTACGGCAGCGTGCGCGAGCAGGAGTGCTTCTTCTGCCTCGACCTGCTCCACGGGTAACCCAAAATGAGAATCCAGAAAAGTTTTAAGGGCGCAAGCCCTTTTGGCGTTTTATACCTCGTTCCGACGCCAATCGGAAACCTCGAGGACATCACGTACCGCGCGGTTCGACTGCTTTCTGAGGTCGACTTCGTGGCAAGTGAAGACACGCGAAATACGGGCAAGTTGCTCAACCATTTCGAGATAAAAAAACAACAAATTATTTTACACGAACACAACTTCAAAGAAAAAGTTCCGGAAATTGTTTCCTTATTAAAGGAAGGAAAAAACATCGCTCAGGTTTCGGATGCCGGAATGCCTTCGATTAGCGACCCTGGACACGAACTCGTTTTGGCTTGTATCGAAGAAGAAATTAGAGTTGTTTCGATTCCTGGGCCGACAGCTGGTTTGACCGCTTTGATCGCTTCAGGTTTGGATGCTAAAGAATTCACGTTTTACGGTTTTTTACCGCGTAAAAAAGGTCAGTTGTTGGCATGGTTCGAAGAACATTTGAGTGATTCTGAAACGCAAATCTTCTATGAAAGTCCACATCGTGTAAAAACGTTGTTTGAAGCTGCGACTGAAGTTTACGGAGCAGAGCGCCGAGGTGTTTTGTGTCGTGAACTGACAAAAATTTATGAAGAATACACGCGCGGAACTTTAGCTGAACTTGCCGATTATCTCGCAGAAAACGAGATAAAGGGGGAATGCTGCGTTTTGATTGAAGGTGCGCAGGAGCAAACGGTCGACCTTGATTTGAACGACGACGAGATAACGGCTGCGGTTGAAAAATATATTCAAAGCGGAATGAAGCCGAACGCGGCGATTAAAGAAGTTGCGAAACAACTTGGGAAATCGAAGCAGGAAGTCTACGCGGTGTTCCACGGTCTTGACTTGCCCAGTGTTTAAGATTTGATGGGCGGAGACTTGCCAAGTGGCATGCCAGTAAGGTATAATTCAATCTATATTCTTAATAACTTTTCGAAAAAGGGAAACGATGAAATATAAATTTTTAGGCGCTGTCGCCCTAGTAGTAGTGTGTGGATTCGTCTTGTTCGGTTGCTCGCGGCCGGAGGATGACGACGATAAAGATAAAGCGACGATTGTGACGAGTTTTTATCCGATGTATGAATTCACGAAGGAAATCGTTGGCGACCGCTTTAACGTTGTGACTTTGGTGAAACCGGGCGTTGAACCGCACGAGTTCGACCCGAGCGCTAAGGATGTTAAAAAAATCAAAAAAGCAGATTTGGTTATCTACAATTCATCGTCGATGGAAAAGTGGATGACGAAAATCATCGCTAGTGACTCTGACAAGGGACGTTTCGTCGAAGCTGCCAAAGGCATTGAGATGTCTAAGGGGACTGGTGAAGACAAAAACGATATCGATCCACACGTTTGGTTATCGTTGAAACTTGCCCGACAAGAAGTGGCGAACATTCGCGACGTGCTAGTTAAGAAATATCCGAAGTGGGAGTTGGAATTCAACGCCAATGCCGATTTGTATATTCAAAAACTTGACGCGCTTGACCACGAATACAGACAAGCCTTTGAGCCTGCAGGAAACAAACGTTTCGTGACGCAACACGCAGCCTTCCATTACTTAGCCGAAGACTACGGTTTGGATATGATCGCGATTAGCGGACTTTCGACCGAGGAAGAGCCTAGTCCTAAGAAGCTCGCGGAAATCAAAAAAACGATGACGAAGTATAATCTCGATATCGTCTACACTGAAGAGAACGTTTCTTCGAAGGTAGCCAAAACGCTCGCTAAAGAAGGTGGCTACAAAACAGTTGTGCTCAACCCAATCGAGTCAATCACCAAAAAGGATCAAGAAGCTGGTGAAAACTATCTCGAAATCATGCGTACCAACCTAAAAGCTCTCAAAGAATCAGTTAGATAACCTAAAAGGTGCCAATTTGGCACCTTTTTTGCGCGCTTAAAAACCGCCTACTGTTTTTTAACGGCTTTTTTAGGACTTTCGAGGCGCGAAATCACTAAAAATCGCCTTAAAACACAGTAAGTATTTTTATTACATAATTTCTCGACTAAAAATTTCGATAGGAGTATAATTTTGTTAATGAATACTAATTTCTAGGGAGATTGAGATTATGGATTTTAAGAACTTAAAATTGCCACTGCTTACAGTGGCAACACTAGGAGCAATAGCCTTCGGGCAAGTCACCGCCTCGGCGGATCCAACGCAAACCGACGGTAAAGTTACGTTTGAGTTCGACACTGAAGACGTACGCATTGTCCAACCAGGAACTAATACGACGATTGAGCATTTGCAAGGTAGCACTTCAGGTGAAGCGAAAGTTGAGACGAGCGCTAAAGGTTTCGTGCAATTGTTGTTCGCTCCGAATTTTGATTTCGGAACGGTTAGGGCGAATTATAAACAAGATTCAACTTATTCTGCTAAATACATTACAGGTTCGGTCGAAGGCAGAGCTGATAAATATTTAGCGCCGTTTGCCCAAGTGGTCGACTATTCGGAAACCAGCATCGACTGGAATTTGAAAGTGGAACTGGCTTCGCAATTTACGGCAGGAGGGCACACTCTTACCAATTCGACAATTAAGCTGCATGGCGATAGCGGTTCGATTTTATCGGACATTGCCAATTATGCCTTTGCAGGGGCTTCGCTTAATGCGACCCAGACTCTAAGTTTGGGCGGCGATGCTGCGACGATTCTTTCGCACGCCGAAGGAACAGCGGACGTCAACGGTGCGAAATGGAGTTATATTTTCGGACCATCAGCTACTTATGATAGCGGCTCAGATGCATGGCCGGTTGACACGACTACTTATTTGGTTGATAAATTCACAACAGATAGCACGGCTAAAACCGATGCGATTCAGTTAGAAGTTCCGGCCTCGGCCAAACCAAAAGTCGGGCGCGAATACCACGCAAATCTCCTTTGGACTTTAAGCGCCGTGCCGGAAGAGGAAGCAGAAACAATCACTGAAGATGCAATACCGCTTGGAGACGTTATTGAACTGACCGCGAGCAAAGTGTTTACTGTTCAGGTTGATAAAGCCTTATACGATGAAATTGGCAACTACAGTGCAGACTTTCCGCAAAGAGAAGCCGATGGGAAAGATGTATATTTCAATCAATTTGGATATCCAAACACAAAGACGCCTAGTAGTTTTGCAGCTTTGAGGATTGGTGAAAACAGCATCGAATTATCGCCAGGAGATGCGGCAACCCAACCGTTATTTACTTTAGATTCAAAGGATGATTACACCAATTTTTGGTTGATGTTTAAATTTACTGATGAGTATCCTACGGACCTTTCGGTGGGCTCGGTTCACGAAATAAGTTTGGATATTTTAAATACGAGCGGAGAAATTCAGAAAACATTTAATTTCACAATGACAGTGGGTAGTGTAATTGCAGAATAAACGTTAGAAGGTGCCGATTTGGCACCTTTTTTGCGCGGTTAAAATCGCTTATTCGCTTTTAAGGCCTTTTTTACGCAATCCAGGCCTCGAAATGCATAAAAAACGCGTTAAAAGCGAATAGAGATTTTGGGACGCTGGCGACTTGCCCAAGAAGTTGTGAAAACGCTTAAACAAAGGCTTTAAAGTTTAAGTGATTTGCTAAAAAAGTTCCCAAATGCCCGAAATGAGCGTATAATAGGAAGAGTATTAAAAATTCAGTTAGGAGGAAAAAGTGTGGAAGCTAAAGACATAATTTTTAGCATACCGTTTATCGATCAACTGCTTGGACACAAGTTATACTTCGATGGCACAGTCCTAATCATGACCGCTCTTGCTGTGTTGATTGTCTTCTTGATTGCATTTATTTGCACTCGAAACATGAAACTTAAACCGACAGGTAAGCAAAACTTCATCGAATGGGTCATCGACTTCTCGCGTGGAATCGCGAAGAACAACTTGCCTAAGCAAAACGTTGAAGAATTCCATTTGATCTGTTTCTCGCTATTTATGTTCCTGATCATCAGCAACTTGCTGGGTCTAGTGACAAAAATCGTGATACACAAGACGAACTACTGGAAATCGCCAACGTCTGATGCGTTTGTCACACTCGGTTTAGCCGCTGTAATGATTATTGCAACTCATTACTTCGGGGTCAAAAAACTGGGCGTCAAAGGGTATTTTAAAACTTACTTTTCACCAATGCCGATTCTATTCCCGTTCAAAGTTATCGAAGAATTCACGAATCTACTTACATTAGGTCTGCGTCTTTACGGTAATATCTACGCCGGAGAAATCCTGTTAGGGTTGATCTGTACGTTGGTAATGAGCACCAATTGGATTGTCGGTTTCGTCGCCATTCCGCTTGAAATGGTCTGGATAGCCTTCTCGATCTTTATCGGGGCAATTCAAGCATTCATCTTCACTACGTTATCTATGGTTTATATGAGCCATAAGATTTCTGTCGAACACTAAGCCCTTTAGGCAAGTCACGACAAAAACAAAATAAAAACAAACAAATTATTTCGGAGGAAATTTAAAATGGATTTATCTACAGTAGCAGCAGCAATCGCAGTTATGGGAGCAGCAATCGGAGCCGGTGTCGGTAACGGTCTAATCATCTCGAAAACTATCGAAGGTATCTCTCGCCAACCAGAACTAGACGGACGTTTAACTGGTAAAATGTTCATCGGGGTTGCCCTAGTTGAAGCGATGCCAATCATCGCAGTCGTAATCGCATTCATGGCGATGTTCGCAAATAACTAATCAAAAAAGGACAGTATAAATCATGGGAAATGAAATTCTATTTTTAGCTGCTGGCCCTGCCAAAAAGGCAGCCGAAGAAGCTAACGCAACCTATGGTAATGTCATTATTGTAACTTTATCTTTCGTCCTTTTAATCATCTTACTTCGCGTCTTCGTCTGGAAAAACGTCGCTTCAATCTTTGAAGAGCGCCAAACGAAAATCGCTAAAGACTTAGATGATGCCGAATTGGCACGCAGCTCAGCTGAAACTGCTCTAGCGCAGCGCGAAGCGGAACTTGCCAAATCAAAAGGCGAAGCGAACGAAATCATCACCAACGCAAAAGCTACCGGCGAAACTAATCGCACGAAGATTATTGCTGAGGCTCAAGATGAGGCTCGTCGTTTGAAAGACAAAGCGAACCAAGATATCGAAGCACAAAAACAATCGGCGATGAATTCAATCAAAGATGACGTTGCTTCGTTAGCTTACGACATTGCTACTAAGGTTCTTGAAAAAGAATTAGATGGTCAAGCGCACAGCGACATTATCGATTCTTACATAGGAAAGCTTGGTGAGGTCTAATGGCTAGCAAATTTGAAGTTGCGAAAAAATATGCTCGCAGCCTATTTGACGTAGCTCTTGAACAAAACGCACTCGACTCGGTCACTCAAGACTTGTTGGCTCTTCAACAAATCGCAGAAAGCGCACCGGAAGCAATCGGGTACATTTCGGAATCGAGCGTGGCTTTTGAAATCAGAAACGAATTGTTTGGCACGCTCATTCAAAACTTTTCTGGCATCACGGCGAACTTCTTGAAGCTCGTCAACGACAACAATCGCTTCGAATTCATCGACTTAATCGTCAAAGAATTCATCAATATTTCGAACAAGCACAACGGCGTGGCAAGTGGGGTTCTCATAACTGCCATCGAACCAAACCCTGGGCAAGTCGAAAAGATTGAAGCGGCTGCAAGCAAATTGCTGAACGCGAAAAAAGTTGAACTTAAAAGCGTTGTTGATCCATCTATTATCGGGGGAGTAATCGTCCGCAGTGATGACAACGTAATCGACGGTTCAATCCGCACTCAGTTGCAAAACATTAAAAAAACTATTTTAACAAAATAAAATTCGAGGTGAAATAAATGGGTATTAATGCTGAAGAAATTAGCGCCCTGTTGAAACAACAAATCGCCAATTATGAAGAAAAACTTTCAGTTGAGGAAGTCGGAATCGTAACATATGTCGGAGATGGTATCGCTCGCGCTCACGGTCTAGAAAACGCCATGAGTGGGGAATTATTAGAATTTTCTAACGGAACTGTCGGTATGGCGCAAAACTTAGAAGCTAATGATGTGGGTATCATGATTCTAGGTGATTTCGATAAAATCCGTGAAGGTGACACCGTTAAACGTACTGGCCGTATCATGGAAGTTCCCGTTGGGGAAGCTCTAATCGGTCGCGTCGTAAACCCTCTAGGTTTACCAGTTGACGGTCTTGGCGAAATCAACACAGATAAAAAACGTCCAGTGGAATCTCCTGCAACAGGGGTAATGGATCGTAAATCAGTATTTGAACCAGTGCAAACTGGGATTAAAGCGATTGACGCGCTAGTTCCAATCGGTCGCGGTCAACGTGAGTTAATCATCGGTGACCGTAAAACAGGTAAAACGTCACTTGCCATCGATGCAATCATCAACCAAAAAGGTCAAGATATGATCTGTATCTACGTGGCAATCGGCCAAAAAGAATCAACTGTCCGCACGCAAGTTGAAACGCTACGTCGCTACGGCGCGATGGATTACACTATCGTTGTTACGGCAAGTGCTTCTCAACCAGCGCCACTGTTATTCCTAGCGCCTTACGCTGGGGTTGCAATGGGTGAAGAGTTCATGTTTAACGGCAAACACGTTTTGATCGTTTATGATGATTTATCTAAACAAGCGGTCGCTTACCGTGAACTTTCTCTACTACTTAAACGTCCGCCAGGTCGTGAAGCGTATCCAGGGGATGTCTTCTACTTGCACTCGCGCTTACTTGAACGTGCTGCGAAATTGTCTGACGCTCTTGGCGGCGGTTCAATTACAGCCTTGCCGTTCATCGAAACGCAAGCCGGTGACGTATCTGCCTATATCGCGACAAACGTTATCTCAATCACAGATGGGCAAATCTTCCTGACGACTGACTCGTTCAACGCGGGTATTCGTCCTGCAATCGACGCCGGAACTTCGGTTTCTCGTGTTGGTGGGGATGCGCAAATCAAAGCGATGAAGAAAGTTTCTGGGACTTTGCGTCTTGACTTAGCATCGTTTAAAGAGTTAGAAGCGTTTACGCAATTCGGTAGCGATTTGGATTCGGCGACACAGTTCAAATTGAACCGTGGTAAATTAACGGTCGAAGTTCTTAAACAAAAATTACACGCGCCATTAGCAGTTGAAAAACAAGTTGTGATCTTGTTCGCTTTAGGACACGGTTTCTTAGACGAGTTGGACGTTGCTGACGTTGCTGATTTTGAAGCTGGATTGTTCGATTACGTCGAAAATAACTATCCAGAAATCTACAAACATATCGTTGAAACTAAAGATCTTCCTGATGCTACTTTGCTTGAAACAGCAATCGGTAAATTCAAAGAAACTTTTACTCCAACAACTAAATAAGAGGAGGTAATTATTCATGGGTGCTAACCTTAATGAAATTCAAACAAGAATTGCCTCAACTAAAAAAACAAGTCAAATTACCAAAGCGATGCAAATGGTATCGGCGGCGAAGTTAGGGAAGAGCGAGGCGGCAAGTCGTCGCTATCAAATCTACGCTAACAAAGTTCGCGAAATCCTAGCGGAGTTGGCAAGTGCGCAATACAGCGACCTCGTCAGCACTCACAACGGCATGACTGAATGTCGTCCGGTCAAAACAACGGCTTATGTCGTTATTACGTCGGACAAAGGTCTAGTCGGAGGATACAACAGTTCAGTTCTGAAATACACGATGAACAAAATCGAAGCTGGTAAGAAAAACGGCCAAGATTATGTGATAATTGCCTTAGGTTCGATGGGGATTGAGTTCTTCAAGAACCGCGGGATGGATGTCGCTTACGAATTGCGTGGTCTTAGCGACTCGCCGAGCTTCGAAGAGGTTCGTAAAATCGTGAGCACAACCGTTACGATGTATCAGAACGAAATGTTCGATCAATTATTGGTTTGCTATAACCACCACGTTAACTCGATGACGAGTGAACCACGGGCGGAAATGATGCTACCAGTAATCGACATCGAAAGCACGCAATCAAATGCAGAAGTTACCGAAGTTGATGGGGAAGTGAAAATTCGCAAACCTTACATCGTCGAACCTGAAATTGATGCTGTTCTCAATGTCCTATTACCGCAATACGCTGAAAGTTTGATTTACGGCGCGATTGTCGATGCCAAAACTGCGGAACACGCCGCGGGGATGACAGCGATGAGAAGTGCAACTGATAACGCACAGAACATAATAAAAGATTTGACAATTCAATTCAACCGCGCACGCCAAGCCGCGATCACTCAGGAAATCACTGAAATCGTAGCCGGTGCAGGAGCTCTTGGGTAGGATTAGGAGGCTAATAAATGAGTATTGGTAAAATCGTTCAGGTTATCGGTCCGGTTGTTGACGTAGAGTTCAAAGACCTTGCCGCATTACCTGACATTAATAACGCTTTAGTTGTCTATCGCGACGACGAAGCAAAAACTAAAATCGTTCTAGAGGTTGCCATGGAACTAGGTGACGGCGTTGTCCGCGCAATTGCCATGGAATCAACAGACGGTTTGCAACGTGGTTTAGAAGTAGTTGATACTGGAAAAGCCATTGAAGTTCCCGTTGGGAATATCACACTAGGACGCGTTTTCAACGTGCTAGGCGAACCGATCGACTTGGCAGGCTCAGTGCCTGAAGACGCTCAACACAGCGTTATCCACAAATCGGCGCCTAAATTCGACGAATTAGCGGACGCGACGGAAATCCTTGAAACTGGTATCAAAGTAATCGACTTGCTTGCCCCTTATTTAAAAGGTGGTAAAATCGGTCTCTTCGGTGGTGCCGGGGTTGGTAAAACCGTTCTAATCACAGAGCTTATCAACAACATCGCCCAAGAACACGGTGGTATCTCGGTGTTCGCCGGCGTTGGTGAACGAACTCGTGAAGGTAATGACCTTTACTTCGAAATGGAAGAAAGTGGCGTTTTAGCTAAAACTGCCATGGTCTTCGGGCAAATGAACGAGCCGCCTGGTGCGCGTATGCGTGTAGCCTTGACTGGCTTGACACTTGCCGAGCACTTCCGTGACGTTGAAGGTCAAGACGTGTTATTGTTCATCGATAATATTTTCCGTTTCACGCAAGCAGGTTCAGAGGTTTCGGCGTTACTTGGCCGTATGCCATCTGCCGTTGGTTACCAACCGACACTTGCCACAGAAATGGGTCAACTTCAAGAACGAATCACTTCGACTAAAAAAGGTTCAATCACATCTATCCAAGCGGTTTACGTGCCGGCCGATGACTATACCGATCCGGCTCCGGCGACGACTTTCGCCCACTTAGATGCGACAACTAACTTAGACCGTAAGATCTCACAAATGGGTATCTACCCAGCCGTGGATCCACTTGCCTCGACTTCAAGCGCCTTGAGCCCTGAAATCGTTGGGGAAGAGCACTACGCAGTTGCGACAGCGGTTCAACGTGTGATTCAACGTTACCGCGAACTTCAAGATATCATCGCTATCTTAGGGATGGAAGAACTTTCTGATGATGAAAAAGTCTTGGTTAACCGCGCTCGCCGTATGCAATTCTTCTTATCGCAAAACTTCCACGTAGCGGAGCAATTTACGGGTCTGCCTGGTTCTTACGTGCCAGTCGCTGACACAATCCGCAGCTTCAAGGAAATCCTTGAAGGTAAATACGACCACATCCCAGAAGACGCCTTCCGGATGGTTGGTAGCATCGACGATGTTATCGCAAAAGCTAAAAAACTAGGATTCTAGTAGGGGGTAACTTATGGCAACTTTAAAAGTGCAAGTAGTTACACCTGACGGAGTCGTCTACGATCATAACGCGCAAATCGTCTACGCCGTGACAACAGCTGGGCAAGTCGGTATCATGCCGGAACACATCCCGCTAATCTCACCGCTGAAGATCGATGTTGTCCGCGTAAAACGCAACACGCAAGACGAACGCATCGACGGAATCACTGTCAACGGTGGCATCCTCGAAGTTCGCGACAATGTTGTGTCGATCATTTCTGACTCAGCCGAACGTGACCGCGATATCGATGTTAGCCGCGCCGAAGCAGCCAAAGCCGCCGCTGAAGCTAAGCTCGAAGCCGCTCGCGAAGCAAATGATCCAGATCAAATTGCTCGCTTGACCGTTTCGCTTGAAAAAGCCATCAACCGGATCAAAGTCGCTAACGGCGATTACAAATAAACTTTTAAAGCCAATCTCAAATGCGAGGTTGGCTTTTTGTATATATTTTTGACACTAGGGGCGATAGGGTGTAAACTTAAGTTAATAATACAAACGAAGGTGAGCGAATGAAATTTAAAATTTTAATAGCAATGATTTCGTCGCTGACTTGCCTAGCTGTTTGTGAGCCGGTTGCTGCGGTCGAAACCGATGGACGTGTGAATTTTGAGGTGGACAAGGATATGGAGATCAAGCCAGTCCAACCGGGAACGAAGACGCCTATTTACAAGTTAGATGGAGATAGCGGCGTGCAGATAAATAGCGAAACTGCCGGGTTTGTCCGCTTGTTGCAAGCGCCAAACTTCCATTTCGGGACAGTAGAACTTGATTATACACACTCAGAAATTCAAGAGTGCGCCTTGGTCAACCAAGGTGATTTGGAGCCTAACGGCAAGGTTAGAGAATGGCATAATCCGTTCGTCCAAGTAGCTGATTACACGGATGGGACCGCACCTTGGGAGCTCAACGTTCGTTTGGTTTCGCAATTTCAAGAGGAGTCTAGCGGGCACGTGCTAAATGGTACGAAAATTATTTTTGCCGATGGGAATGTACTCTCTGACACTCCGAACGATTTCGAACCAGGAGCTAGTCATTTAGATAAATGGGAGGCGACAATTGCCACGGGCAATTCGCACCAATTCTTAACCAGCTCAGCCTTGTCTAAAGGTGGGCAGTACGAAATTCACGGGCAAATCTGGAGTTGGGTATTTGGTGATGTGGTTCCGCCAACTTCGGGTGTTGATGGCGATGTAACGGATGCTAGCGGACTTGTCAATAAACTGACAGAGGATTCGACGCTGCGCGATTTAGAAGTGGTCTTAAGCGTGCCGCGTAGCGCTCGGGCGCGAGTTAACGTTGATTATAAAGCTGAATTTATGTGGACCTTAACCTTTGCGGTTCCAACTGATTATGTAGAACCTTAACGTCTTGACTTTAAAAAGTTAAGATGTTTTTCATAGGAAATAAGGATGGAATTAACCTGCGCTTATTTGAGTTTAACGCTCTAAAAATAAACAAGATAAATAATTATCGGTCTAAACTTTGATGGTGCATTTTGTAATTATTAGTATTTATCAGTTTAAGAATTAGCCAAATTGTTGAATTTGCGGCCGAAATTTGTTATTATAATTAATGAAAAGAGCCGACGCAGGAACGTCGACCCCTAACACACTAGCGTCGCTAACGCGGCAGCTCGGCTAAAGTGATTTGATTAACCACTAAACCTGCTAAAGTTTAGAAGTGGTTAATCTTTTTTATTGCTGTTTTCGCGAAACATAATGAGTAACATCATGATTTCGATTAAGTGCAATAAGTCCGAAGTGGACATAAAGACAGGGAGCTCTCCTTTCCTAGATTTCCGAAGCGCCATGGATTGTTGTCCATGATACCACCTCCAATCGTAAAGAAAAACGAGCTACCACCATTAACTTTAACTAGTGTTCGACAATTATAGCATGACATTAATCAAAAATCCATAACGATAGTTTTACAAAAATATTAAATTGTTGTAACAAAAGAGTGAAATCTGTGAAAATATTTTGTAAGGTGCTAAGATAATCTTAGCATTTTTATGATATAATTTTTTTAATAAAATAAAGTTGAATAAGGAAAAATATGATAGATAAAATTTTAGCCGTTTTGCGCAGTATCGGGTTGTTATTAATTGGGATTTTTGTAGCAGCGTTAGCTTTGGGGAGCTTTATTTATAATTCAGTGTACCCAGATATCGGGTTCGAAAAAGTGGAAGTGGTTCATGATAATATTTTATTGAACGTTCTGGTTTCTGTGGGACTTTTAGTGATATTGTTCTTTTTGATGCGTGTTTTATTTGCGCGTTTGACTCCGGCAATTGAATCGGCCGTCGCTAAATTTTCCAGCGCGGTTATTTTGGTTGCAGGATTTGGTTTCGGGCGGTTATTCGGCAATTCATCGCTCTTGTATGATGCTCGACGAGTGTTTGATTTTGCGCACGCGAGCGCTGCGGGCGACGTTGCGAAGGCGTTCGACGCTCCTTACTTTAAGGCCTATCCATTTCAGGTCGGAATGGCTCTTTATGAAGAGTTTTTCTTCCGCGTTTTCGGCGTAGAAAATACGCATATCTTCACGATTTTAATCTTGATGAACGCAATTTTATTAACGTTGTTTTTCTACTTTTTATATAAAGCGACTTGCCTTTTGTTCGACACTTTGCAAGTCAGCATTATCGTTTTAGTTCTCGAAGTTACGTGTTTGCCAGCATTTATGATGTGCCATTTCGTCTACGGGTTGATTCCGTATATGACCCTCTCGATGATCGCAATTTATTTCCAGTTGAAATTCTTGCGTTGTGAAAAACGTTGGTATTACTTCGTAATATCCGCCGTGGCAATTGGGGTCGCAGCCGTCTTGAAGCCTAATTCTGATATTTGGGTTATAGCGATGGCATTGTTATACATTTGGGAATTGATTAAAAATTTCAGTTGGAAGAAACTTTTAGCGCTTGGACTTGCCGTCTTTTGCGTGGTAACTTTCCCGCTCGGGGTCAAAAATCTTTACGCCGCGCGCACGGGTGAGCCGGTGCACGAGGCGATGCCGGAACTTGCCTATCTGGCGATGGGGCTGCAGAATGAGCCGGTCAAGATTTATCCGGGGTGGTTCAATCACTGGCACTACCGGTTTGTGGACCACGTGGAGAAGGGCGAGAAGACGCCGCTGTTTTTGCAGAAGGACGGGCCGGAAAAGGTTAAGGCGCGCGCGAAGGAATCGATTGAGGAGTCGGTGCACAAATATCTGACGGATCCGCATCTGGGCTTTGAGTTTTTCAAGGGCAAGTTTTTGAGCGAATGGGAGAATCCGAATTTTGGCGTTTATGTTTATCAGCGGAGTATTGTTGAGCATAAGCAGATGCCGCGGGTACAGATGAGTCTGGCTTATGGGAAGTTGCACACGGCTGCGAGTTGGTTTATGAATGCGTATCACCTGATTGTGTCAGTGTTTGCGTTATTTGGGCTGTGGCTGTTGCGCCGTAACGGTAAACTCGACGTTTTGATTTTTGCGATAATTGCCTACGGTGGGTTCTTGTACCACTTGCTATTTGAGGCGAAGGATATGTACACGCTTCCGTATTTCTTGATTCTGATTCCGTATGCGGCGCTCGGAATTTACAGTCTGTTCGAGCTGGTTAATAAAAAACGCACCGAAAAAAGGTAAAAGCAAAAAATTTTGCCTGTTTTTGCGAGCTAACGGTGCGTTTAGATTTTATACGCACCGTTAGCTCACGAAATAACGAAAAAAAATTAAAAATCTCACAAAAAGGGTGCATTTTAATGAAAATAAAAATATTTAGTTGTGCCGCGGTCCTGGTCGCGTTGCTAGTGCTAGCTGGGTGCGCGAAAAAGGGCACATATAGTTACTATATCGGAGGGTACGACTGGGGTGCGGGAGTTTCGAAGGCAATTGTCGCACTCGACAAGCCGGTTAGCGAAGTTGATAAGAAAGATTTCAAAGTGGCGGGGCGCAAAGTGACTGATGCCTATTTGAGCGATAAAAACGGTGCACCAATTTCGGGCGCATCGAAATTCGCAACTTTGCAGCTTTGCGTCAACCCCGAGGTAGGTTCGGCGCTAACGTTTTCGCAGAAGACGTGGTTGAACACTTGGATCAAACCGTATGAGCTCGATATAACCTATAAGAATTTCTCGATTAACAAAAAAGCTACCGGCAAGGCAACGGCAGCTGATAGTTTTAAACGTGATTCGTTTAAAGCGAGCGATGGCGTTGAATACAAATATGCCCATTCCGAACCGGCAAAACCGAGTGAAACTTTAGTTGTTTGGCTGCACGGAATCGGCGAGGGCGGAACGGTTAATACCGATCCACGCGTTACGCTTTTAGGAAATAAGGTGACTTCACTTGCCTCGCGTGGTTTTCAAGAAAAGCTCGGCGGGGCGAATGTCCTTGTGCCGCAATGCCCGACCTACTGGATGGACTACGATGGCAAAAAGACAAACTTTAATAAAGGCGCTGTTATTGCGAAGGATTATTCGTTTTATACTGAGTCGCTAAATGAGTTGATTAATTATTACAAAGAAAAAACTCATTCTAAAAAAGTTATTTTGACCGGGTGCTCGAACGGTGGATTTATGACCCTTGTTATGGCGCTAAAATATCCTAGCGAATTTGTGGCACTTGTTCCGATTTGCCCAGCGCTACCGAATAAGTTGATAACGGATGAACAGGTTCAAGAACTTGCTGAGATTCCGACATTCTTTATTTACTCTAAAGACGATGAAATCGTTAAGCCGGAGCTTCACGAAATCCCTTTGATTGAACGATTGCGCATTGCAAGGGCAAGTGATTTACGTGTTTCGACAACTGAACATGTCGTTGATTCTTCAAGTGGTTATAAATATAACGGACATTGGTCGTGGATTTATTTTGATAATAACGAGGCAAAAGATGATCAAACTGGCGAACTTGTGTGGGATTGGATGGCGAACCAAATAAAATAAATTTGATTGCGTTTTCACGATTAATATCTTAATTTTTCAAAAAATGACGACTTCTGAGGTAGTATAATATGATTATTATATTACTTGGAGGTCGTTTTATGCGGACTAGAAAAATCGTTGCGGGGTTGTTTTTATTTGCCAATCTTTTTGTGTTTTTAAGCCCGGTTGTACGGGCCGAGGAAGACTCGCAACAGGCGCTTGTGATTGGGAGCAAAATCAAGATTAGCAAGGTGCAATACAGCATTGTTGACGTGCAGATTGTGCATAAATATAACTGCGGTTTTTGGTGGCAGGCGGATGACAGTTATGTCGAAAAGTTTGCGGAGCCTGATAACGGCGATCACCTAGTGATTACGGTTAAGGCGAAAAATAAGGATAAAAAATATTCGAAGACGCCTTTGTTTGATGACTGTGTCGCGGTGATTGATGGGAAAGAATACGAGGCCGCGAGCGACTATGTTCAGGGATATGCGAATCACGAGAGTTATTATTACGGGCCGCATGCGCTGAAGAAAAAAGAAACGAAGATTTACAAGATTGATTTCGATGTGCCGGCGACGGTTGAGAAGCCAGATGCGATTAAGATTGGTTTTGTGAAGAAGTTGCATATTTTCTCGGATAACGAGTATTCGTATATTTCAATTAAAGGCGACAAGAAGATTATCGATCAGGTGATGACGCCGGAAGCTAAGTCTTTGGAAGAGCGCCAGGCAGAACGCAAGGCGGTTCAAGACAGTATGAAAGCGACGCCTGACGATCCGGAATACGACAAAGGTTGGGATGACGGAAACGAAGAGGGCGCCGACTGGGGCTTGAATTATGATGATCCCGATGTCGAATATTTCGATGATGCCTATGACGACGCCTGGGATATGGGTTCGGACAATGACGACTATCGAAACGGTAGCGCTTCATACAAAGATGGTTATGAAAATGGCTTCTATGATGGATTTGAAGAGTACTGGTACGAAAATCACGATGAGTAAAAATTGAATTTGCGGACTTTTGGCGTTTTGTGGTCATTTTTCGCTATAAATGACCACAAATCGCAAAAAGTCCGCAAAAAAAGATGCACGCCTAACGATTAGGCTGCATCTTTTTTGTTGAATTTGTTTTTCAAAGCCACGATACCAACTGGTAGCAAGCTCACAATAATAATTCCGATCATAATCAACTCGAAGTGTTCTTGAACCGCCGGAATATTTCCGAAGAAGAAGCCAGCGAACACGCCAATTGCAACCCAGCACACGCCACCAAGGACGTTAAACCAAGCAAACTTGCGGAAAGTCATTTGCGATGAACCTGCGATAAACGGCACAAACGTTCTAATAAATGGTGCGAAACGTTTAATGAAGATGGCGAAATTTCCCCATTTTTCAAAAAAGTTATGCGCATCTTCCATTCGGGCAGGGGTCAGAACCTTCTGCAGTTTCGGATGTTTTGGAATCGTGTCGCCGAAGCGTTTTCCAATCTCGAAGTTCAGGAAATCGCCGATAATTGCCGCGATACTCAGACTGAAAAACAAAACGAAGACGTTCAGGTTGTTGGCCGGCACCGCTGCGAGTCCGCCGACGAGGAACAGCACGCTGTCACCGGGCAGAAACGGCAGAATGACCACGCCGGTTTCGATGAAAATAACTAGGAAAATCAGCACGTAAATAATCCAGCTGTGTCCTCCGGTAAATGTTGTTAGGATGTTTGTAATTAATTCGCTCATGCCGTATATAATACCACACCCGCGCCTTATTTTTCAACTAAACGCTTTTATTTCCTCGCGAATTTTGGTATTATTATCATTATGATGAAAAAAGCGATTCAAACGATAAAAAATGGTGGGGTGGTTGCCGCTCCGACCGACACGGTCTACGGGCTCTTGGCCGACGCTACGAATCCGGCTGCCATTGCGAAGATTTACGCGCTCAAAGGCCGCGATTTCGACAAGCCGCTCCCGATAATTGTAAGTCCGAAAACCCTAGGCAAGTGGGGGCTGTCTGGCGTTATCACGCCGACAGCCCAGCCGACAACTTACATCGTCGAGCTTTCGGGAGAGCTTCCGGAGCTACTGCATTCGCCTGGAAAAACCGTGGCGTTGCGCCTAGAAGTTGGGAATTATTTAGAAGAATTAATTGACTCGGTCGGGGTACCTTTGACCGCGACGAGCGCGAATAAGTCAGGCGATGAGCCGGCTTTGACGAGACTTGCCGCCTTGGAAATTGGGGCGGACTTGACACTTGCCGATGATTTGATCGAGGGGACAGGGGTTCCGTCGGCGATCGTTGTGCTGAATGATGGGAAGAAGATTAGATAATGGCGATTGATATAGTGAAACCGAGCCGACTGCGGCATGTGCGCACGGCGATAAAAAGTTTGATAATAGTTTTTTGTTTTTTTGTGATTTTTCTGGTTTACCGAACTTATTCGACGGTGCATTTGGTCGAAGAGTATAAGAATCAGGTCGAAGGAATTATGCAGGAGACGGGCGAGAAGATTTCGGAAGAGTCGGTGCGGATGGTGCTTGCGATAATTTACACGGAGAGTGCCGGGAAGGGAACTGACGTGATGCAGGCGCGCGAAAGCACGACGAGCCTTGCGAAGATTAAGACGAGTGATGAGTCGATCAAGCTAGGGATGGCGCACCTTCATACGATGATAAGTTATGCGGCGCAGCACGGATGTGATACGTGGACGGGCGTGCAGGCCTATAATTTCGGGCCGGGCTACGTTTTGTTTGTGCAGGAAAAAGGCGGGAAGTCGACGCCTGCATTGGCGGAGGAATATTCGAAGCAGCTAGCGGCGAAATTGGGGAATAAAGATGCGAAACGGTATTTTTGGCCGCATATTCAAGGGTGGTTCAGCTTGAAACCTTATATTTATAAGGACGGCGGGAATTTCCACTATTCGGCACTGGTGAAATGGAACGCAATGTTGCTGAGAATCATGCCATAGCGTGCGAAAGTGGCCCCGAAATGACACGATTTTCGAAAAACACCCATATTTTGTCACGAAAGGGCTATTGTAAAATATATAATAGCCCTTTTGTGACAAAAAGAGGGCAGAATTTCAAAAAGTGGTCGTTTAGGGGCTACTTTCTAGCGAAATGTAGCCCTAGTGACGAAAAAGAGTCGATTTTTCGCCTTTTTTCGTCACTAGGGCTACATTTTTAATATATACCGCGTTAAGCCTTCGTCGAAGGCTTTTTTATTTGGGCGTTTTATGGTATAATTTTGAGTTATGAAGTACACTTTAATGATTGATACGTCTTCGTCCATCCTCTACGTCGGGTTGGCGAAAAATGGCGAAATAATAAACGAAATAATCGAGCTAGACACGAAAAATCACAGCATAGCTGTGATGCCGGCAATTAAAACCGTTCTGAACGGCGTAAAACCTGACCAAATCATAGTCGCAGCGGGGCCAGGATCATATACGGGCTTGCGGATTGGTGTCGTGACAGCGAAAACTTTAGCGTACGCTTACGGCGTTCCGTTATATGCGGTTAGCTCGCTCGAAGTTGTGGCGGCTAGTTACGCAAAAGAGGGCGAGTTGGTTGCAAGCGTTCAAGACGCGCGGCGCGGCAACGTCTACGCGACTCTTTACCAAGACGGAAAAGTCATAGCGCCTGACGCTTTAGTTGAACGGGCGAGCTTGCCAGAAAACGCGCGAGTTTTAGAAAACTTAGCACCAAAAGGCGCGGCGTTTTTGAAGCTAGCCAAAGAGCCGGTTGAGAATGTTTTAACGTTTGAGCCGCGCTATCTGAAGCTCGTCGAGGCTGAAGAAAAATGGCTTGAGAACAACACGGGAACGGGCGATTATGTTACTAGAAAATAGCCAAGGGTTCATCGAATTCAACCGCGTGCTCGACGAAGTCGAAATTTATCAAGTCGAAACCAAGCCTGAATTCAGACGGCAGGGTGTGGCAAATGGACTGCTAGCGCATTTGCTCAAAGAAAACGAAGATGCGAAAATTTTCCTCGAAGTCCGCGTGACGAACGAGCCAGCTCGAAAGCTTTATGAAAAATTTGGTTTCAAAGAAATCAACACCAGAAAGAATTATTACAAAAATCCGACGGAAGACGCGATAATTTATGAAAAATAGTTTAATCCTCGCAATCGAAACGAGCTGCGACGAAACGAGTGCTGCCGTCGTCAGAAATGGCAGCGAAATTTTAAGCAACGTCGTTGCGACCCAAATCGAAAGCCATAAACGCTTTGGCGGCGTCGTCCCCGAAGTGGCAAGTCGCCACCACGTCGAGCAGATTTTATACTGCATTGACGAAGCGTTATATAAAGCGAACGTTACAGCTAAAGACTTAACAAGTGTCGCAGTGACTTACGGCCCGGGTCTAGTGGGAGCGCTCTTAGTCGGAGTAAGTGCCGCTAAGGCATACGCTTTCGCAAATGACCTGCCGCTAATCGCGGTCAACCACATGTTTGGCCACTTGTGTTCGGTCAGAAATGTAACAGATCTAAAATTTCCGTTGTTAGCACTCCTAGTCAGCGGCGGACATACCGAACTTGTCTTAATGACATCACTAGACGAACAAAAAATCATCGGGCAAACTCGCGATGACGCAGTCGGCGAAGCCTACGACAAAGTCGGCCGAGTGCTAGGACTTAAATATCCAGCCGGCCGTGAAATTGATGAATTAGCCCACACGGGTGATGATATCTACAACTTGCCGCGTCCGATGATTGACGACGACAGCTACGATTTCAGCTTCAGCGGAATCAAAAGTGCCGTCATCAACTTGAATCACAACGCCGAGCAAAAAGGCGAAAAACTAGAACCTAAACATCTAGCCGCAAGTTTCCAACAAGCGGTCATTGACGTCCTAGTCAAAAAAACGCTCAAAGCAGCTGAAGAATACAACGTGAAACAACTCGTTGTGGCTGGCGGCGTCGCAGCTAACAAAGGCCTAAAAGAGGCGCTCGAAGCCAAAACGCCTGAAAATATCGAATTAATAATAACATCAAATGAACTCAGTGGCGACAACGCTGCGATGATCGGTATGGCCGCTGCCGCCCAAGAGGCCGCGAAAGACTTCGCCGACCTTGACCTCAACGCGCTACCATCCCTAAGTTTTGAAGAGGAGTAAATATGAATTTCACGACGCTACCATCTAACGTCATAAATTTTCTTGAAAGTATTTTCCGCAATTTCTGGAGCTGGCCGACGCTCGTCAACATCATCGACCTCTTAATCGTCTGGTTCTTCATCACCCAAATCATCAAAATCGTGAAAGACACCCAAGCGTGGCAAATCGCCAAAGGGATCATACCGTTTTTCATCCTGAAACTCGTAGCCCAAACACTAGGTTTCCAAACGGTCAACTACATCATCGACCTAATCCTGAACTCAGCGGTAGTCATCCTCGTCATCATTTTCCAACCGGAAATCCGCCGCTTCTTAGAGAGCTTCGGAAAAGAAAAATGGGGTGTCACAACCATCGCCCGCAAAGCGAAAAAGACCCCATACGTCATCGGTGAAATCGACAAAACCGCAACTTACCTCGCTAAACGCAAAATCGGCGCCCTGATGGTCTTCGAGGGCGAAACGCTGCTCGGCGAATACGTCGAAACCGGCATCAAACTCGACGCCGACCTTTCAAGCGAACTCTTGATCAACATCTTCATCCCGAACACGCCGCTCCACGACGGAGCCGCCATCATCGGCGGAGACAGAATCCTCTCGGCAAGTTCGTTCCTCCCGCTAACGCAAAATCCCGATATCGACTCGAAATTCGGAACAAGACACAGAGCGGCAATTGGCCTGAGTGAAAAAACGGATGCCCTTATCGTGGTTGTCAGCGAAGAGAGCGGGAAAATCAACATCGCTCAAAACGGCGTTTTGACGGAAGATGTATCAAGCGCCGGCTTGATGATGCGACTTGCCTCGTTCTTACCGAGCGACGACGAGCCGACGAGTGTGATCGGAACGATTAAGAAGGGGGTGCGGTTCAATGGGAAGTAAAAGATTCATCGTGCCGACAGCGGCGCTAATCATCGCGATCGCCCTGTTCGCCTACGTCAAAATTCAGTTCTACACGACGCCTGCGACAACGACTTCGGTCTTGAACACGGCGGAGCTCAAAGTGCCAATCAATTTCATGTATGACAACACGAAATATTACATTTCGAACGAAACGACGTCAGTCGACGTTTACCTGTCGAGCTACAACCAGCTCGCATTGCGCCGCGAAGCGAATGACGCGACGCGCACCTTCAAAGTCAACGCTGACTTAGCGCAAATCCAAACCGGTCAAGTCAAGGTTCCTTTGATGATTGCAGGGCTTGACGAGGGGATCAACGCGCAGCTGACGCCGAGCGAAGTTTCGGTTTACATCGACAAAAAAGCGACGAAATCCTTTGATGTCGAGTTGTTTTCGAACGACAAGCCTTTCGTTGATAGCAGCGTCAAAGTGACGTTCGACGCGCAGAAAGTCCAGGTCGAAACTGGCAAGTCGACAATGGCGAAAATTGCCCACGTGATCGTGCGAGTTCCGAGCGCCGATCAGCTTAAAGGCAATTACAACAACGCGCTGCCGGTGATTGCGATTGATGATGCTGGGAATCAGCTGAACGTCGTGACGAAGCCGTCGCAGGTCAACGTGACAATAACGAATAAAACGGAGAGTAGTAATGGGTAAATATTTTGGAACGGACGGAGTCCGCGGGGTCGCAAACCAAGAGTTGACGCCGGAATTCGCATTTAAATTAGGTCGCTGTGGCGGTTACGTGTTGACGCAACACATCGCAAGCGGGGAAACGCCGGTCGCGCTAGTCGGCCGCGATACACGCATCTCAGGTGAAATGCTTGAGTCGGCTTTGGTTGCTGGGTTGTTGAGCGTCGGAATCGAAGTGTACCGCTTAGGCATCATCTCGACGCCCGCAGTCGCTTACTTGACTAAAAAACAGGGGGCAAGTTGCGGGATCATGATCAGCGCATCGCACAACCCGGTTTTAGATAACGGAATTAAATTCTTCGGAGCGGACGGCTTTAAATTGGTCGACGAGCTAGAAGACGAAATCGAAAAATTAATCGATGCTGAAGTAGACGAGCTGCCTCGTCCGAGCGACAAAGGTTTAGGAACGGTTCACGACTTCCCAGAAGGTCGCTTGAAATACCGCGAGTACTTGGTAAAATCAGTACCGGAATCGTTTAACGGAATAAAAGTCGCTTTAGATGCTGCGAATGGCTCGACAGCTGCTTTAGTAAATCAAGTCTTCGCTGATTTGGATGCTGAATTCGACGTTATCGGTGGAAAAATCGACGGTCTGTCAATCAACGACGGAGTTGGTTCGACGCATCCCGAAGCCTTGCAGGTTTTGGTTAGAGAGTGCGGTTCTGATGTCGGTTTAGCCTTTGATGGTGACGGCGACCGGATTATCGCGGTTGACGAAAATGGCGATATTGTCGATGGCGACAAGATTATGTTCATCTTCGCTAAACACTTGAAACGTGAAGGTTTGCTTCGTGACGACACTTTAGTTGCGACAGTTATGAGCAACTTAGGTTTCCGCAAGGCGCTCGCTGAAAATGGCATCAAAGATGTTATCGTTGGTGTTGGCGACCGTTACGTGGTCGAAGAAATGCGCAAGAGCGGTTACGTTTTAGGTGGCGAACAAAGTGGACACCTTATTTATCTCGGTGCATCGACAACCGGCGACGGAATGTATTTCGGAATTCAGCTTGTCAATATCATGCGCGAAACCGGTAAAAAGTTGAGCGAACTTGCCGGCGAAGTTACGATTTATCCGCAAAAATTAGTTAATATCCGCGTAAATAATGCTGATAAAGACCGCGCTGTTGAAGTGCCGGAAATTGCCAAAGTAATTGCCGAGGCGGAAGCTGAGATGGCAGGGGACGGGCGGATTTTGGTTCGTGCGAGCGGGACTGAGCCGCTACTTCGCGTGATGGCGGAGGCTCCGACGATGGATGCGGTCGATTATTACTGCGACAAAATTGCCGATGTGGTGCGAGCTACGATCGGGATAGAATAGAGGACGAGATGGATTCGATTTACTCTTTGACCCGCGATGAGCTGATTGATTGGTTCGTTGCGAACGGGCAGAAAAAGTTCCGCGCGACCCAAGTGTGGGAGTGGCTTTACCGCAAACGCGTCGATTCTTTTGACGAGATGACGAATTTGAGCGTCGATTTGCGTGAATTTTTGAAGGCGAATTTCGTGCTAGAAACGATGAAAATCGACCTAGTGCAGGTGGCAAGTGACGGGACGACTAAGTTCTTGTTGCGACTTGCCGATGGGAATTTGATCGAGACGGTTTTGATGGTGCACGATTACGGCTTGAGCGTTTGCGTTACGACGCAGGTCGGCTGTAATATCGGCTGTACGTTTTGTGCTAGCGGTTTATTGACTAAAAAGCGTGATTTAACGGCAGGCGAAATCGTTGAAGAAATTATGACGGTGCAAAAATACTTTGACCGCAATTCTTCTGATGGTGGCGAGAAACGCGTCTCACACGTAGTCGTGATGGGAATTGGCGAGCCTTTTGATAATTATCAAAACGTGATGAACTTTATCGATATTATTAATTCTGATCACGGTTTAGCGATCGGAGCGCGTCACATTACTGTTTCGACGAGTGGTCTGATTCCGATGATCCGTGAGTTTGCTAAGCGTGAAAAACAGGTCAATTTAGCCATCAGTTTACACGCGCCAAATGACGAATTGCGCACGCGTTTAATGCCTGTTAATAAGGCATATCCTTTGAAGGATTTGATGGAAGCATTGTGGGAATACGCCCGCGAACGCAATCGCCGCGTAACCTTTGAATATATTATGATAAACGGAGTCAATGATACTCCTGAATTAGCGTTGGAACTCGCGGCTTTACTTGCCGCTAATAAAAAATTAGCTTATGTGAATTTGATTCCGTATAACGCCGTCGATGAGCACGATCAGTATCAACGTTCGTCGAAAACGAGTATTGAGAAGTTCCATAACACGTTGCACAAAAAAGGCATCAACGCCATCGTGCGCCGCGAACACGGTGACGACATCGATGCAGCCTGCGGTCAACTTCGCAGCAAGCAAATGAAACTTGAAGGCGACTACAAAACCTGCCTGAATAAAGGTGCAGAGTAAAACTAAAAAACTAGCTCCTAGGGCTATTTTGGGCTAAGTACAGCGGTTCAACTGTTCCAAAACGAGCGATTAACTGCACTTTTCGAATGTTCAAAACAGCTCATGCGCTTTTAAGGCCTTTTTTACGCAATCCAGAGCCTGGATTGCGTAAAAAGGCCTTAAAAGCACATAGGGCAAAAATAATTGAAATTTTTTGCAAAAAAATGTAGCGAAACGCAAAAAAATACGAAAAAGAAAATCTAGTTTTTATTAATGATTTTGCTAATCAGTTGAAATAAGTTGCGTAATTTGATATTATAATAAATGAAAAGAGCCGACGCGTCAACGTCGACCCTTAACACACTAGCGTCGCTAATCGCGGCAGCTCGTTTAGATGATGATTAACCACCAAAACCTGCTAAAGTTTTGAAGGGTGGTTAATCTTTTTTATTACCGTTTTCTCGAAACGTGATTAAGATAATCACGATTTCGATCAAGTGCAATAAGTCCGAAGTGGACATAAAGACAGGGAACTCCTTCCTATAGATTTCCGAAGCACCATGGATTGTTTGTCCATGAAATCACCTCCAATCGATAAAGAAACGAGCTACCACCATTAACTTTAACTAGTGTTTTGAAATTTTAGCACAAAATTCCAAATATATTCAACCGTGCTTAATGCTAGTAGCAATTAAGCCGTTTTTATTGCAATTCGCACCTTGAATTGCAACAAAAACGGCTTAAAAATAATTAGCGTTAAGAATTTGCGGATTTATTGAATTCATAGCAGAAATTTAGTATTATAATAAATGAAAAGAGCCGATGCGTCAACATCGACCCTTAACATACTAGCGTCGCTAACGCGGCAGCTCGTTTAGATGATTAGATTAATCACCAGACTCGCTAAAGTCTGAAGGGTGGTTAATCTTTTTTATTGCTGTTTTCACGAAACATGATGAGTAACATCATGATTTCGACAAAATGCAAAACGTCCGAAACGGACATAAAGACAGGGAAACCCTTTCCTGGATTTCTGGAACGCCATGGATTGTTTGTCCATGAAATCATCTCCAATAGTTGAAAAAAAACGACCCCACGTGGGCCACTTCGATGAGAGGTGTGTGGGGTACTTTCATTTAATATCTTAACGAATATCGCTAAATAAGTCAAGTCGAGAAACTTAAAACGTTGAAAAAGCTTAATAAATTTTTGAAGGTGAAAATAGAGCGGCCTTAGCAAATGAAGGATTGCTTTTTTTCTGTGAAATAATAATGATACCATACCGTTAAGTAATGGATTGAAAATTCAAATTAATTTATTTTCCACAACGGGTGCTCTCGCCAATGCGACAAAGGAAAGCCCATATTTTTAGAGGAAATTCCATTTGAAGTAGGAAGCGAATTTACTGCGAGCGGAATTAGATTCAAGTGGGCGGGTGAAATCTTCGAACAAAGATATTGAATAATAGATAGGGTCAAAAATATTTTATCATTTGGAACGTCAGCGATTTCTAAATTAGCGAATTCGCGGAAAATATTTGCATTAGGCCGAGCCGGTCTAATGGTTAATTTGCGATTCCACAATCGCGAATTATGTGCGCAATAATTACGAAAAATATTCAATGTTTGCAGCCAAGATTTTAGCAATTTAGGAGTTAAAGCCGAATCCAGATGGGAACAAATATTTTTTTGAATATCTAGCGAGCAAAGAGAATAAAGAACGGATAGTGATCCCCAATCTATAATTTCGACCATTGCCCACACCGGTAATTTACCATTGTAATTTTCCATGTGATGGATAACGCAAATTTCATTCCGCGAATTGTGGATTATTTTCTCGTAACGTGTTATCCAAGCATCGTGGTGATTTTTATCTTTGGCAGTGGCATTTGGATTTAAGATAGATAAATCAAGATAGGCATAGGGGTTTAGCTTACCAATTTCGTGAGCAATAACGGATGTAAAATAAACTTCTAAACCCGCTAGAACATTTAAGCAAGCCGATCTAAGGTTGGCATCGAAGTTATATAGTTCTACAATATCATTAAAATCAGTGTTTTGAACATAAGAATCTAAAAGATCACCAGTTTTCGGATTTTTATCCCTAAACATATGTAAGTATCCGGTGAACCGATAATAATTGTTTTTCTCTAAAAAAGTCAACGCAAAATGTTCGTCGTGCACAACTAAATTGCGAGATTTAAGTTTAGCTAGTTGTTCTTCGTAGCTATGAAAGTGTTTGGTCAACGTGATTCTCCCTATATAAACGAAAGACTCGCCCTATAACTCTTTCGAGCCGGAACGAGTACTATTACAGTTATTATAGCAATTTCCTACACCGAAAGCAAGGATACCGCATAAACTAATCGTAAAGCTTAATAAACCTAAAATGAAAAGTTTATTGCGACCCCTTCATTAAGATACGAAGATTTGATCCGTATGGGCTACAAAGGAAAATAGAAACCCTTGGGCAAGTGAAAGCTTGTCTTTTTTTTGCACAAAAATAAATATCATTTTTGGAATAATATGGAATTGTGTAGTATAATGAAATAATAAATTAAATTTCAAAAAGGGGCCCCTTTTTGTCTTTTATCTAACAGATAAAAGACAATCTTAAGTGTGTGCCTCTTCGGAGGCGTTATGGCGGAGAACAAACAAAAGATTATTAAAAGCAAAAAAAGGGTAGCAGATCACGGAGAAGTGTTTACGCCCGAGTTCATTGTTCAGGATATGCTTAAACTCGTCGAACAAGAAACGCTGCGAATAGACAGCCGATTTTTGGAGCCAGCTTGTGGAGACGGAAACTTCTTAGATGCAATTTTGAGTAAAAAATTAGAAGTTTGCGAATCGAGGAACAAAAACGATTTGGAAGGTTATGAAAGAGATTCGTTCTTGGCTATGACTTCTATTTATGGCATAGATCTTTTGGAAGACAATGTCGCGGAATGCCGCAATCGGTTATATGAAACTTGGTTTTCAAGATACAAGAAAAAATCACGAGGCGAATGGGATGAAAATGTAGTAGAAGCGGTAAAGCACGTTTTGAGGCTGAATATTACTTGCGGCGATGCTTTAACATTGGAGCAGGCAGACGAAACTCCTATTGTGTTTCCGGAATGGGCTTTTATATCCGAAAAAATATTAAAGCGTAGAGATTTCGAATTCGTGGAAATGCTCAGGGCTAATGACAATCGCAAAACAAAAAGAAATCAGGATCAATTAATGCTATTCGATACGTACAACGAAGAAGCAAACAGTTATATTCCTGATCCGGTTAAAGAATACAAACCGGTTGATTTCAGAAAGGTTCAAATGCAATGAGCGAAAAATTTTTGAATAACAATTATAACCCCGATGTGTTATCTTGCTTGGCTAATCTATCAAACGACGAAGTTTTTACACCACCCGAAGTGGCTAATAAAATGCTAGATATGTTGCCACAAGAATTGTTCTCTGATCCTAATGCAAAATTTTTGGATCCGTGCGCTAAGAGCGGAGTGTTTTTGCGAGAGATAGCCAAAAGACTAATTGAGGGGTTGAAAAATGAAATCCCGAATCTGCAAGAACGTATTGATCACATTTTTCAAAAGCAACTATATGCAATTGCCATAACTGAATTAACCAGCTTATTATCGCGACGAAGTGTCTATTGCAGCAAATTTGCCAATTGTAAATATTCGGTTAGTAAATTCGAAAACGTAGAAGGAAATATTCGATTTAAACGGGTTGAACACAAGTGGAACTCGGAAGGAAAGTGTATATATTGCGGCGCTAGCAAGAAAGTTTATGATCGGGGCAACGAGTTGGAGAGCCATGCATATGAGCTGATTCACAATGATAAACCTAAGGAGATATTTGATATGCAATTTGATGTAATTATAGGAAACCCACCTTACCAACTAAGTGATGGTGGAGCGCAAGCGAGCGCAACGCCTATTTATCAAAAATTTGTCGATACCGCTAAAAATTTGAGTCCTAGATATTTAACGATGATTACTCCATCGAGATGGTTTAGTGGAGGGAAAGGTCTTGATTCTTTTCGTGATGAAATGTTGCACGACAGGCGCTTGAGAAAAATTGTCGATTATATGGACGAGAGCGTTATATTTGATGGGGTCGTCATAAAAGGGGGAGTTAGTTATTTTTTATGGAACAGAGATAATCCTGGAATAGCAGAAATAGAAACGCATGAGCCTTCAGGAATAATCAACAAATCAGAGCGAGAGTTGCTTGAGAATGGTGTAGATATTTTTATAAGGCACGGCGAAGCGATATCAATCTATGAAAAAGTAGCTAGTTTGCTGGAACCTACAATGGATTCCATTGTAAGTTCCCGCAAGCCGTTTGGCTTGCGGAAGGATTTCAACGATTTCAAAAAGGAACCGTTTACAAATTCATTGAAAATTTTCGTTAATAAAAAAAGCGGCGGGGAAGGATACGTAAGAGAAAATCAGCTAATAAGGAATGTAGATTGGGCATACAAATGGAAAGTTTTTGTCACTGTGTCTACCGGAGATGGTAAAATCGAGTCCGATAAACACAAACCGATATTTGGCGAACCAGGGACCGTGTCTTCTGAAACCTATCTGCTTATAGGACCTTTTGAGACAGAAGTTGAAGCTGTGAATTGTGAAAAGTATATTAACACTAAATTTTTCCACTTCTTATTAGGGCTAAGAAAAGTTACGCAAGATGCAACAGCTAAAGTCTATTCGTTTATACCGCAACAAAATTTTTCAGAAGAATGGAATGATGCTAAGCTTTTTGCCAAATACGATTTAAATGATGAAGAAATAAATGTAGTTAATCGCTTGGTTTGGCCTGACGTTACCGAAAGTGGGGAGGGATATGAGTAGAGAATTGTTTCCGGAACGTATAGATAATCATCCTATGGTCTATGCTTACGAGGAGTTAAATCCAAACTTAGCTGGAATGCTCAAAGTTGGTTTTACGACAATAGGAGTCGAACGCAGAGTAGCTCAGCAATACCCGACTAAAAGGCCGGATGGAAAGAAACCGTATAAAATAGTATTTGCCGAAACGGCAATGTATTCTGATGGTAGCAATTTTACCGATCACGATCTGCACAGATTATTAAAAAAACGAGGATTTCACGAAGACGGAGAATGGTTTAGTTGTTCAGTTGACGATGTAAAAGCGGCTTATTTAGCAGTTTCGAACAGGACCGAAAACACAGAAAATCGAACTCAAGATTTCGTTATGCGGCCCGAACAAGAAGAAGCAGTGAATAAGACTTTTTCGTATTTTCAAGAAGAGGGAATTCAACCCCCTAAATTTCTTTGGAATGCAAAAATGAGGTTCGGAAAAACTTTTGCGACTTATCAACTCGCAAAAAAGATAAAAGCTAAAAGAGTTTTGATTTTGACATTCAAGCCGGCGGTTCAATCAGCTTGGGAAGAAGACTTGAACACGCACATTGATTTCGAAGGGTGGCAATTTGTTTCGAGTAGCAGTTTGTCTTATGATGATTGTGATCCATTGAGGCCTATTGTTTGTTTCGGTTCGTTTCAAGATTACCTGCAAAGCGATAGAAGCGGAGCTATTAAAGCGAAGAACGAATGGGTCCACCTTGAAGACTGGGATTTAGTTGCCTTTGATGAATATCACTTCGGAGCTTGGAAGGATAATGCCAAGAATTTGTTCAAAAATGAAGATGAAGAAGTCGAAGAAGATTTAGACAAATACGCAAAAGAAGAATTTGCAAACGCGATTAACGAGTCTTGGCTTCCGATAACTGCAAAAAGATATTTATATCTTTCGGGAACTCCGTTCAGAGCGATAAATTCAGGCGAATTTATCGAAGATCAGATTTATAATTGGACCTATTCCGACGAACAAAGAGCTAAGAATAATTGGGGAAATAATCCTGATAATCCTTACTCTTCGCTTCCTAGAATTGTAATGATGACTTACAATATTCCTGATACCATAAAAAAAATCGCTAGCCAAGGGGAGTTTGACGAGTTCGACATAAATGAATTTTTTTTCGCGACGGGAAAAGAAGCTGACGCTGAATTCAAGCATAAAAATGAAGTGCAAAAATGGCTGGATTTAATTCGCGGCGGTCATTTAGAATCTGCGACTGATAATCTAAAATTAGCTAGTAAGAAACCGGTTTTACCTTATTCTGACACTAGAATGCTCAATGTGCTTACCCATACTTTATGGTATTTACCAAATGTTGCTAGTTGTTTTGCGATGAGAAATTTGCTGGAAGAAAAACAAAATATATTCTACCACGATTATGTAGTTAATGTTTGCGCCGGACCTAAGGCTGGCATAGGAGTAAAAGCTTTAGAGCCCGTACAAAAATCAATGAAAGATCCTTTGTCTACTAAAACTATAACATTGTCGTGCGGAAAACTTACTACTGGAGTAACGGTTAAGCCTTGGTCTGGTATATTTATGTTAAGAAAATTGTCTAGTCCGGAAACATATTTCCAAGCTGCCTTTAGAGTTCAATCTCCATGGGTTATTAATGGCGAAGCGGGACATAAACAAATAATGAAAGAAGAATGTTATATCTTCGACTTTGCGTTAGATAGAGCTTTGAGACAAATTGCAGATTACAGTTGCAAACTAAACGTCAACGATACAAACCCTGAAAACAATGTGGCCGAATTCATTAAATTCTTGCCAGTAATCGCATACGACGGATCGTCGATGCGAGAAATTAACGCAGGGGAAGTTCTAGATATAGCAATGGCAGGGACGTCCGCGACATTACTTGCCAAACGTTGGGAAAGCGCCTTGCTTGTTAATGTTGATAATATAACGCTAGAACGTTTGTTCGTAAACGAAGATGCAATGAACGCTTTGATGAATATTGAAGGATTTAGAACGCTTAATCAAGATATTTCAACAATTATAAGTAAATCAGAGCAGGTAAAAAAAGCCAAAAAGGACGGAGGAGAAATAACTCCTAAAGTGAAAAAAGAACTTTCAGATGCGGAGAAAGAGTACAAGTCTAAACGCAAAGAGATTCAAACTAAGTTGATTAAATTTGCGACGCGAATTCCTGTGTTTATGTATTTGACTGATTATCGCGAATATTGTTTGAAAGACGTTATTACACAAATCGAACCTGCGTTATTTCAAAAAGTAACCGGACTAGGTGTTAAAGATTTTGAATCACTTGTATCGCTAGGAATTTTCAACCACTCACTTATGAATGATGCTGTTTATAAATTTAAACGTTACGAAGATAGCAGTTTGTCTTACACAGGAATAGACTTGCACGCAGGAGAAAACGTCGGAGGATTTGATACTGTGCTTACCGAAAGCGAGTATCAAGAATTTCACGGATTACAACAAGGATCGATGCATAGCGAATCAAAAAGAAACTATACGGTCGAAGAAGAATTTGATATTCCTAAAGTGGCGGAAGCAACAGATGAGAGAGCGGAAACAGAATCACAAGATATCGAGGTTAAAGAGGGGGACGATGTTTATCACAAGAAATTCGGGAAAGGAAAAGCCATCTCGGTTGAAGGCGATGAAATATTTGTTCAATTTACGGTGGGGCAAAAATTATTCGAATATCCAAATGCTTTTAAAAAAGGATTTTTATATTTATAATTAGGAGAGCTTAATTGCTTGCATTCTTTTGAAAAATTCCCGTTAATGCCGATTCTAGGAGTTTCGAGTGTTGAAACTCCTAGAATTGGCATTAAAAGGAATTTTATGATTTTATATCCACCTTTTATTCAAAAAAGCTAAAAAAGAGCAATCGAGGGTAATCTCGATTGCTCTTTTTTGTGTTAACGCACCGCGTTGATAGCGTTAGTGATTTTGATATATTCGGGATTTGCGAATAAATCGTCGAGTAAAATGTTTTTACCGTGACGGTCGCGTAAAGGAACGCGCCAGTTAGGGTAAATGTCGACCGTGCCGGGTTGGTTTTGAGTTTCGACTTGCCCGACGGCATCGGCGATAGGGAGACAGACAAACATACTGCGACGTTCGACCGTGCCACGATACATCGCGACGATGACATCGAAGTCGTCGTCATAATCAGCGCTCAAATCGCCTGTGAATTTCAGCTCATCGATCAAATAACCGTTCTCGCGGTTTAACTCTTCAAATTCAGAATCCACCGAAGTATCCAGCAACCCCAACTCAGACCGCACGCGAATGTGCTCGCCGTGCATAAAGCCAAGGCTCGGTGGCATATCGTGTGTCGTCGCACTCACCAAAGCTTTGTTACGTAAATTCAAGAAATAACCGTGGCGATACCACATCAGATCCGTCCCTAAAATATTACGTTCGTCGAGATAAGCCTCGATGAAATCTGGCACAATCCCAAGGTCCTCGCCGATAATAATCGCATCGGCCCGCATCGCTTCAAGAATCAAAATATTAAAAATAATATCGTGGTCATACAACACGTAAGCCCCCTCGGTCGCCTTAGCGCCTTCGGGAACCCACCACATCCGAAACATCCCGATAATGTGATCAATCCGCAAACCAGAAGCTCCGTGAAGAGCACCCTGAATAATCTCGCGGAAATATTTGTAGCCCGTCTTCCTCATATACCCCGGATTCAGCGGGGGCATGCCCCAAGTCTGCCCGTGTTGGTTATAAAAATCCGGCGGCGCGCCAATCCCAAACGAATGCACAAACGCATCAGGGTGACTCGCGACGTCAATCCCGGTCGGACAAACCCCAACCGCAAGATCGGCAATTAACTTGCCCTCAGACTCGACGTCTTTAAACTGTTTATCCGCCAGATACTGCAGATAAACGTGGAAAGTCATATCGCGAAACTTGCTGTGACCCGCCTGAAAAGCGGCGAAATTGGCAAGTTCCTCGCCACCGGCGGCAATAAAATCGTCCAAAAGCGAAACGTCGAAAGACTTAAACTGCTCATACAAAGCAGCTTCTTTAACGGTCCAAACGCTAGCGCGATCAAGCAACTCGGTATCATTAGAAGGTTTAACGCAACCTTCAATTTCCGGACGGATATATAAAGGATTGATAAACTTGCGACTGCTCGGATAGTAAGGGGAGTCCTGCGGCTTCGGATACAAACGCGTCGCATGGATCGGATTGATCAAAACGAAATCCGCATCAACACCAGCGACAAAATTTTTCAAATCGACAAAGTCACCGATGCCCCAAGACTCGCTTGAGCGCAAGGCGTAAATCTGCGACATAAAGCCGAACTGCGACGAGTCCGTATCAATAGGCAATTTCTCAGGCGCAACGATAATGAAGCGCCCCTCGATATCGGTATGATATCCCGAAGGGAGAGGAGCCCCGGCTGGGGCGACTGACTTGCCATCTTCTAAAAGCACTTCCGCCGTCCACGGCGACCCTTCAAGCAAAGCGACCGTATTATTATCACAGCCCTCAAGTACCTCGATAATCGCAGACAGGGTAGACTCGGGAGCCTCGAGAGACTTTTCGCCGTATTCGAAAGCCGGGAGAATCCCCAAAGCAATCGCTTGTTCGTGTAATTCGTTGTGGATGTAGTCGTGGTCGACCGACATTTTCTGATTAAATAAGTTCATAAGCCTATTTTACAATAAAATCTTATAAATTCAAGACAAAAGCGCCAAGTTTTTGTTATAATGAAGTGATAAATTTTAATGAAGGAGTTTTACGATGGGACATCCAAGATATAAACGCGTTTTGCTAAAATTGAGCGGCGAGGCAATTGCCGGAGAAAAGGGCTTCGGGATCAACCCGCTAGTCGTCAAAGAAATGGTTAAAGAGATCAAGGCGATCTACGAACTAGGAGTCGAAATCGGAATCGTGATCGGCGGAGGAAACATCTGGCGCGGGCAAATCGGCGAACAAATGGGGATGGATCGTTCTCAAGCCGACTATATGGGAATGCTTGCGACAATCATGAACTCACTAGCTGTTCAGGACGCTCTTGAAAATATCGGCGTGCCAACTCGCGTGCAAACTTCAATCGCGATGCACCAAATCGCTGAACCTTACGTCCGTCGTCGGGCGATGCGTCACCTTGAAAAAGCCCGCGTGGTCATCTTCGCTGGCGGAACAGGGAACCCTTACTTCTCGACAGACACGGCATCTGCACTGCGTGCCGCGGAAATCGAAGCTGACGTCATCTTGATGGCGAAAAACAACGTCGACGGCGTTTACTCGGCTGACCCGCGCACGGACAAAACAGCTGTCAAATTCGACAAACTTACTTATTTAGACGTTCTTGAAAAGAATCTAGGCGTAATGGACTTAACGGCTTCAACAATGAGCCGCGACAACCAAATCCCGCTGCTAGTCTTCAACTTGAACGAACCAGGAAACATCAAACGCGCCGTTCTCGGCGAAAACATCGGAACAATCATCACGGATCAGGAGGTCTTCTAAAATGGCATTATCGACCGCTAAAGAAAAAATGGCGAAAGCCCTTGAAAGCTTACAACGCGAGCTTGGGCAAGTAAGAGCAGGGGCGGCTAACGCTTCTTTGCTTGATAGAATCAACGTTGAATATTACGGAGTTCCAACTCCAGTCAACCAAATCGCATCAATCACAATTCCAGAAGCGCGTGTCTTAATGGTTTCGCCTTTCGACAAAAACTCGTTGAAAGATATCGAACACGCAATCTTGAAAAGCGACCTAGGTTTGAACCCAACGAATGACGGTAACTTCTTGCGTTTAGTAATTCCTCAGCTAACTGAAGAACGTCGTAAAGAGTTAGCCAAAGAAGTCGGAAAATTAGGCGAAAACGCTAAGGTTGCAATCCGCAACATCCGCCGTGATGCTAACGACGACTTGAAAAAACAAGAAAAAGCTGGCGACATCTCTGAGGACGAATTAAAACGCCTTGAAAAAGAAGTCCAAACTTTAACTGACAACTCAACTAAAGAAGTTGATGCGAAATTGAAAGAAAAAGAAAAAGAAATCTTGAACTAATGTTATTAAACGGGCTAAAATGCCCGTTTTTTGTCGGGGTAAAATCGCCTACTGTTTTTTAACGCCTTTTTTAGGACTTTCGAGCTCTGAAATCACTAAAAATCGCGTTAAAAAACAGTAAGCATTTTTGAACAGAGGAAATAAGCGGATTTTTGGTGGTTTTTACTTGCCTAGAGGGTTTTTTGGCTTTAAAATAGAGGTAAGAGGGATTTTACTATGAAGAAAATTAATTTTCACAAGCTCGGGTTCGCTCGGGTAGTTCTGGTTTATTTTTACGCGTTGCTGATTGAGACGGTTTCGAACGTGATGGCGACGAGTGTGACAGATTTTAGCTATGCGTGGATTGGATATACGTTTGACAGTATTTTTTTGGGGCTGTCGATTTATTTTATTCACAAGCAGCTGAATTTTACGCGGTGGTTTATCATTATCGGGATTGTGGTCGAAATATTTATGACCGCGATTATTTTGTCGATTATTGTGCAGTATAAGTTGCCGATGATTTTGACAACCGTTCAGATCAACTCGCCGTATCTGTTTTTGATCGCACTTTATTTTTACTTCTCGAAGAAGGTTCCGGAGCGATTCTGCTGTACGCTTGATGATCAGCCTGAAGACGAAGCCGAGGTGAAAGTCGGGAAGGTCAGTATCGGGACGCTTCGCTATTGGAAAGACCTTTTACTTTATTTCTTCATCTTTTCAATCCTTGGGCAAGTGATGGAAAATGTCTATATTCAAATTCGAAGCATTTCGATTACCCATCAATTCGATTGGAAGCTGCTTTTACAGAAGGGGTTGACGCCAGCTTTTCCTTATGGGATGGGCTTTGTGCTTTGTGTCATTTTGATTCATCCGATTTATCAGTGGCTCCAAACTAAATTCAAAACGAAACGTTCGGTCGTGGCAATTCTGTTCTTTGTGAATATGTTTGTCATGTCTTCGGTTGAGTTGATCTGTGGGTTGATCGGAAATCGCGATTACGCTAACTGGGATTATCGCGGCGAACCGTTTAACTTCATGGGGCAAGTCTGTCTGAGGAACGCGATTGGTTTCGGTCTTGTGGCGACAATAATCGTTATTATTATTTATCCGCGGGTCGTTAAGTTTAGAAATAAGATGACGCCGGCGGCTTATGCGATTACTTATGCGGTCGCAACTATCGTGTATTGCGCCTTCATTATTTACTATTTAATTGCGCCAAATATTTAATTTCACAAATTTAGTGCATTTTCTATGAATTTTTTGTGAATTCTGCTAAAATATTATTTAGAGAGGAATTCGCATTATGTTTAATTCAAAAAGAAAAGAACTCAACCAACTATTTGAAACGATTGATATTTATGATGTCTTTCAATGTTTGAGTAAATATAACGGCGTCAATGACGTCAGTGATATGGTCGCTGAAATGCGCCAGAGTCAGCGGGAGCGACTTGCCCGCGAAATCGAAGATTTCAAGAAGGACCACGACCTAGCGGCAATTCCGCGTTGGGTTGATGTTGAAAATATTATTTTTAGCTATGTTGTTAAAGAATCGCTCGTTTAGCGGTTCTTTTTTTGTTATAATATAGTGTAATTTATTAATTGAAATGGAGATTGAAAGATGGGAATTTTCTCACCGAAAAATACTAGCTACTTGGTTCACTATAAAAACGTGGCGCAAACGATTGTGGACAGCTCGAAGCTGCTTACGAAAATGGTCACTCTAGAGGACGTTTCGGCGTATCACGAGATCGCTAAGGAAATGTTTGACCTTGAAGAACGCGGAGATGCGCAAAAATCAGAAGTCGTAAAATGGATCAACAATACTTTTGTGACACCGTTCGACCGTGATGATATGTACATTTTGGCGTCTCGTCTTGACGACGTTATCGACTCGTTTCACGAAGTAATCGACACGATGGACGTTTACGAAATCAACGAACTTAGCCGTCACGCGATCAAACAAACCGAAATCATCGAAGACTTGGCAATTCGCACGTTCGCTGTTGTGTCTGGTTTGACAGACGTTCGCAGTCAAGAAGAAAATATCGAAGAGATCAAAGAGCTAACAATCAGTGCGCGCAAAGCTCACCGTAAAATGCTGGCGAAAATGATTAAAGAAGGTAACGACACGCTTGAAATCATCAAGACGAAAGCCTTGGCCGATGCACTTCAAGAGAGTGCTAACGTGTTCCGTTCGGTTGCTTCAATCATTAATACTATCAGTATCAAAGAAAACTAAGAGGGGACGCGATGAATTTAGAAATAATCGTTGCAGTTCTCGTAATTGTCTTTGCTTTAGCTTTTGATTTCACCAACGGTTTCCACGATGCGGCGAACGCTATCGCTTCAGCTGTTTCGACCCGCGCATTGAGCCCTCGGGTCGCTTTGACGCTAGCTGCGGTTATGAACTTAATCGGTGCGATGCTCGGAACTGCCGTGGCTTCAACTATCGCTAAAGAAATCGTTGAATTGTCCCACATCGCTCCGATGGATCAGCTGACAATCGTCTTAGCTGCCTTGATTGGTGCCATCACTTGGAATCTTTTGACTTGGTGGTTCGGCCTACCGTCATCAAGCTCGCACGCCATCATCGGAGGCCTTGTCGGTGCCGGTTTGTCTGCGATGTTGTTCTCGGGCGACTTGTTCGTCAAATGGGACAGCGTTTGGCACAAAGTTGTTGAACCGATGTTTTTGTCGCCCTTGGTCGGCTTCCTCGGCGCCTATATCGTGATGATCATCATTCAATGGATCTTCCGTCGGGCAAATCCAACCAAAGCCTACAAAGGCTTCCGCGTTGCACAAATCTTCTCGTCGGCAGCTCTAGCGTTGGGGCACGGCTTACAGGACGCGCAAAAATCGATGGGTATCATCTTTATGGCGTGTGCCGCGAGCGGCCTTTTAGGGGTGGACGGCTCAACTGACCATATTCCTTTAGCTATCATGCTAATGTGTGCCTTAGCCATCGGGGCTGGCACGTTCGTCGGCGGTAAACGCATAATGAAAACTTTGGGTAGCAAGATCATCGACATCGACCCGGCCAAAGGTTTCTCGGCGGAACTTGTTTCGGCGACCGTGTTATACGTTACGGCGTATTTCGTCAAAGCGCCAATTTCGACAACTCACACGGTAACGTCTTCAATCCTCGGAGCAGGGGCGGCGAACAAAGCCAAAGCTGTCAACTGGATGGTAGCGCGTAACATCGTTGGAGGTTGGTTCATTACAATGCCAATGGCAGCTGTAATCGCCTTCGTTTTACACGAAATTTTACGTTTGTTTTTATAAGATTTAGCTGGGCTTAATTGCCCGGCTTTTTTATTAAGACTTAACTCGCGGTTTGTGAATCGCCCCCGAAATATGGTAAAATTACAATTGATTATGCGTGCATTTTTGCACTTAGAAAACTGAGGTAACTATGAAATATTTTGGCGGTATCGACGTTGGGTCGACAACAATCAAAGTTGTAATTATTGACGAACAAAATAACGAATTATTCACCCGCTACGAGCGCCATTTTTCGGACATCTTAGCGGCGACAAAAAAGGTCCTAGACGAGGCAATTGAAGAGCTAGGGCGCGACATAAATTTAAGTTTTAACATCACGGGTTCAGGCGGAATCGCTTTGGCCGAAGTCCTTGAAATCCCATTTGTTCAGGAAGTTATCGCCTGCACGAAAACCATCGAAGAAATCATTCCGGAAACAAACGTGGCAATTGAACTCGGCGGGGAAGATGCGAAAATCACCTTCTTTGACGGGGCGCTTGAGCAACGAATGAACGGAACTTGTGCCGGTGGGACGGGTGCCTTTATCGACCAAATGGCGGCGCTGTTAAAAACAGATGCGGCTGGGGTCAACGAGCTAGCTAAAGAATACCAGATGATCTATCCGATTGCGTCGCGTTGTGGCGTATTTGCGAAGACAGATATCCAACCTTTGATCAACGAAGGGGCGTTGAAATCTGATATCGCGGCATCAATCTATCAAGCGGTAGTCAACCAAACAATCGCCGGTCTTGCGGCTGGTCGCAAAATCGAAGGCAAGGTTGCGTTCCTCGGTGGACCGCTTTACTTCATGAGCGAGTTGCGTCGTCGTTTCATCGAAACTTTAAACTTAACTCCGGACGAAGTAATCTTCCCGGAAAGTCCGCAACTGTTCGTTGCTAAAGGGGCAGCGCTTTTTGCTAAATCAGCGCAAGCTCATCCGTTGAAACATTTCCGCAAATTAATCGACGTTGAACATCACGAACAACTTCTTCCGACCGACATCCTAGAACCGTTGTTCAAAACGCCAGAAGAGCTTGAAGAGTTCCGCTCGCGTCACGATAAAGCGGACGTTGAATACAAAGAATTGTCTGAACACCGCGGTGCCGCTTACTTAGGAATTGACGCCGGTTCGACGACAACTAAATTAGTGTTAATCGACGAAGATGCTAACATCTTGTTCAACCATTACGGAAATAACGAGGGTAAACCGCTCGAAAACACAATCGAAATTTTGAAAGACCTTTTGAGCAAAATGCCTGAAGGCGTTTATATCAAGAAATCGTGTGTTACCGGTTACGGCGAACACTTGTTGAAAAACGCGCTGAAAATTGACCTCGGCGAAGTCGAAACGATGGCTCACTACAAGGCTGCGAACTTCTTCCTGCCAGGCGTGGACTTCATCCTCGACATCGGCGGTCAAGATATGAAAGCGATGACGATCAAAAATGGCGTCTTAGCTTCAATTCAGTTGAACGAAGCCTGCTCGAGCGGGTGTGGTTCGTTCATCGAAACGTTTGCGAAATCACTCGGCCACACAGTTCAAGACTTCGCTAAGGCAGCCTTGACTTCGCGCCACCCGGTTGACCTTGGTTCACGCTGTACGGTCTTCATGAACTCGAAGGTTAAGCAGGTCCAAAAAGAGGGCGCTTCGATTGGCGACATCTCGGCCGGTCTTTCATATTCGGTCATCAAGAACGCCATCTTCAAAGTTATCAAAATCCGCCGCCCTGACGAGCTGGGCGAAAAAATCGTCTGTCAGGGCGGGACGTTCTACAACGAAGCGGTTCTGCGCTCGTTTGAGAAGGTTTCGACCCGCGAGGTTGTCCGCCCGAAAATTGCCGGCATCATGGGCGCATTCGGCTCGGCGCTAATTGCCAAAGAGGCGACGACTTTAGAAGAAAAACAAAACCCGGGCAATTCCTCGGAACTCCTTGTCGGCGAAGAGCTGAACAACTTCACAATCGACAAAGAATTCGCGCACTGCGGCAAATGTGAAAACAACTGTATGCTGACTATTTCGGTTTTCAATGATGGACGTAAATTTATTACGGGAAATCGTTGCGAGCGTGGAAGTCACATCCAACTTGTGAAACAAGATGAAAAAGTTAATTTAATCGAATATAAATATCGTCGTTTGTTTAAATATCGTGCGCTCAAAAAAGAGGATGCGATTGCGACAATCGGAGTTCCTCGTGTGCTGAACATGTACGAAAACTATCCGCTTTGGTTCACGTTCTTAACGGAACTAGGCTTTAGAGTCGAGCTTTCGAAACGTTCGAACAAAGACCTTTACGAGAGCGGGATGGATACGATTCCGTCAGACACGGCTTGTTATCCGGCGAAACTCGTTCACGGACACATCAAGAACTTGCTCGACAAGGGTGTTGAGCACATCTTCTATCCAGGCGTGGTCTTTGAACGTCAGGAATCGAAATCGAGCGATAACCACTTCAACTGTCCGGTTGTCCAAAGCTATCCCGATGTAATCAAAAATAACGTCGACGAAATCCGGGACGGAAAAGTCGATTATATGAATCCGTTTGTCAACCTAGCTGACGAAAAATCGCTTGGCGAAACTCTTTATGCGTGGTTGAAGAAATTCGGCGTGACGCGCTCTGAAGTTAAACGCGCGCTTTCGGCGGGTTACAAAGAGATGGAAGTGTTCAAGCAGGACGTTCGCAACAAGGGTGAGGAGCTACTTGCCAAGTGTAATGCGACCGGCGAGAAGGCCGTTGTCCTTGCGGGCCGCCCGTATCACCTCGATCCCGAGGTCAACCACGGGATTTCAAACGTGGTCGTGCAGGAAGGGTTCCACATTCTGACCGAGGATTCAATCTCGCACTTGACCGACGTGGGCAAGTTGCGCGTCGTCGACCAATGGGTCTACCACTCGCGCCTTTACGCGGCAGCTCGCGTTGTTGCGAAAAATCCGAATTTGGAAATGGTTCAACTTAACTCGTTTGGTTGCGGATTAGATGCCGTAACGACCGACCAAGTTGAAGATATCATGAATCAATATGGTAAAATTTATACCGTCTTAAAAATCGATGAAGGTGCTAACCTTGGGGCCATCCGTATCCGTTTGCGCTCGCTTAAAGCAGCCGTTAACGAACGCGCGAAAAAGGATTTCGTTCCGACGAAACAGTTCGAGGAACGCGATGCACCGACGTTCGGTAAAGATAAAAAACACCACACGTTATTATTCCCGATGCTTTCTCCAATTCACCAAAGCGACTTGATGGAACACGCCTTTACATCAGAAGGCTACAACATCGTTCAACTCGGTAAAAAGGAAACTGACGCGACTAATATCGGTCTGAAATACGTCAATAACGATGCTTGTTATCCGGCGATTATAACAATCGGTCAGTTGATTGAAGCCTTGGAATCTGGCGAATACGACGTCAACTCAACGAGCGTTATGATGACGCAAACCGGAGGGGGATGTCGCGCGACCAACTATATTCCGCTACTCCGCAAAGCCCTTGATGATGCTGGATTCCCGCAAATTGCCATCGTTTCATTGTCGGTTGGTAACAAGGGAACGCAGAAACAAGAAGGTTTCTCAATCGGAATTAATCTGTTCAAGAAATTTATGATTTCGGCGATGTACGGCGACTTGTTCGAGCGCGTCGTTTACCGCACGCGACCTTACGAGTTGATTGAAGGTAGTGTCGATGAACTTCACGCCAAATGGGTCAACCGCGTTAAAGGGAATGTCGAAAACGGCTCGTTCCGCGAGTTCCGCAAAAACGTTGTAAAAATCGTTCACGACTTCGATACTATTAGAATTGATGAACACCTTCGCAAACCGAAAGTCGGAATCGTTGGCGAAATCCTCGTTAAATATTCACCGACCGCTAACAACGACGTCGTTCGTTTGCTTGAAAGCGAAGGCGCAGAGGTTGTTTGTCCGGATATCATCGGCTTCTTCAATTACAGCCTCTATAACGCCATCTGGCGCGCTGATAATCTCGGCATGAGCAAAAAAGGTAAGACCTTCTCGAAACTGGGAATCTGGCTGATCGAATACCTTGAAAAACCGATGAACAAAGCCTTGACGTCATCTAAGCGATTCAAAGGTCTGCACTCGATTTACGAAATTGCCGACAGCGCTAGTCAAATCCTTTCAATCGGTAACCATACCGGCGAAGGTTGGTTCTTGACGGGTGAGATGATTGAGCTCTTAAAAGACGAGGTCGACAACATCGTCTGCTTGCAACCGTTTGGTTGTCTGCCTAACCACGTGGTCGGCAAAGGGGTCGTCAAAGAGCTACGCTCGCGCTACCCACTTGCCAACATCACTGCAATCGACTACGATCCTGGTGCGTCGATCACAAATCAGCTCAACCGCATTCGCTTGATGCTTGCGACGGCTAAGAAAAATATTGGAGTAGAAGTATAATGTCTGAATTAAACAACAAAAACACCGACTGGGTCTACAAAGTTCGCAAAAACTTGGCAAGTCACGACGTAACGGCTGAAGCCATCGATGCTATCATCGACGAAGTGACCCCTGAAATCTTAGAAGGGCAAGTTCGCGGCGAATTGGCTTCGAAATTGTTCGGAACGCCAGTCGAATTCACCAACCAAAAATTAGGGAAAGCTCCTCGTAAATCGGGCGAGTTCACACCCAAAGTCTACGAACAACGCACGCCTTACGTATTGGCTTCAAACTTCTTTATCATCACGACGTTTATGTTCGCGCTAGCTTGCTTGCAAACATTCAACGGTAAAGACGTTAAAGGCTACGGGCCGATTACGGTTCTAGCGATGGCAATTGGGGGAGCGGTTATTTTCCGCATGAGCCACGTTTTGATTACCGCTGTCGAAGATGGCAAAAAAGGTGATGTGAAATTCCCGCGCCTTAAAGCTCTTGGGAAAATCGCTTTACTTGTCATCGCTTGGATCGCGTTTATCTTCATCGTGTTACCAATCATTCCTGCGAGCATCAACCAAACGCTTCCGTTCATCGTAAACGTCGTTATTACGGCTATCGCTGCTGGTGCGTGGGTGTTCCTAGCCAAAGTTAAAAACGTTCGTTCATCATTTGCGGCAAGAGTAAAATAAGGTGTAAAATTAGACGCTATAAAAACCGACGGTCACGGCACGTAGTCCATCGTTTACTTGGTCGAACCTGTTCGACCGATGGACTATGTCGGGAGGAGGTTTTTGTCTAATTTTACCCGTCAAATATGGAGGTTTATTATGAAACCTAAAAAATACAAATTTCAACCGGAATTTCCGCTAGCACTTGCCTACTGGGCGAGCGTCTTTGCGGCGTTCTTGATCGGCGTTATGATGCTGTTTTCACTGACTTCGCTCCTGCAGTACATCGGTATTTTTATCGTTGTGATTTGCCTCGGTTTCGCTTGGGTCGGCATTCGCCGTTTCATCTGGATCGAAGATGGCAAGTTAAGTGCCAAAACGGTTTTTACCAATAGCACGTTCGAACTTGAATTTAAAGACATCACGAAGCTTGAAACGCTTGATTTCGGGTTGCGCATCTACAGTGAAAAATTGGCTCACGGGCAAATTACGATCACGATGGTGTCGCGCGATTATCTGGCTATCGAGAAAGAGCTGATGGGTAAAGTTGAAGAAATCGATCATTTAGAGACCGATTTAGAGGAAGGCTTTGATGACGAAGATTAATGATTTGTTAGCCCGCTTCGGTGTCGAAGTTTCTGATGGAGCTTTGTATCAAGTGGCGTTGACGCATTCGAGCTATGCTAACGAAAACGGCGGAATCGAATACAACGAACGCATCGAGTTTTTAGGTGATGCTGTGTTGGAGCTTATCGTGTCACGCTTTTTATACGACGCTTTTCCTGAGCGAGCTGAAGGGGAGTTGACTAAGTTCCGCGCGAATTTAGTTTGCGAAAAATCCTTGGCAGCTTTGGCCGTTGAGCTTGGCTTTGATAAGTTATTGCTACTAGGCCGCGGTGAAGAACTAGGTGGCGGACGTACGCGTCCTGCTATTTTGTGTGATTTATTCGAGTCGATTTTAGGTGCGATTTATTTAGATTTGGGCTATGAAGTTGCTCGCAAATTCATCGAGACGACGTTGCTCGTCGACGTTGAATCAGCAGAAACAATCGAAAAAATGGATCCAAAAACTTACTTGCAAGAATTATTACAAGTTAAGAAAAATATCAAGATTGAATACCGCGTAATTCGCGAATATCGCATTGATAACGATACGGTCTTCGACGTTGGAGTGTTTGTCGATGACAAATTACTTGCCGAGGGTAGTGGATACTCGAAGAAAAAAGCGAGCCTTGAAGCCGCGCGACTTGCCCTGGAGGAGAAACGTTATGCCGAGATATAAGGCGACGATTCAGTACGACGGAACGCAGTTTCTCGGGTTCCAAGTTCAAAACGAAGGACGCACAGTTCAAGAAGAGTTTGAAAAAACGTTGGCTCGAATCAACTCAAACGAGCACATCGAAATTTTCGGAGCGGGCAGGACAGATGCTCGTGTTCACGCGCTTGGTCAGGTTGTTCATTTTGATATGGAGAACTCGCGACCGGTCGAGAAATTGCGCTTTGCGCTTGATACGCAGACGCCGGACGACATTCGAGTGACGTCGCTTGAAGAAGTAGCGGACGATTTCCATTCACGTTTCAATCCGCACATCAAAACTTACGAATTTAGAATCGATATCGCGCGGGCTAGATCACCGTTCAAACGGTTCTACGCTAGCCATTACTCGTATCCTTTGGACATTTCGCGAATTGAGCGGGCGATTAAGGATTTAGAAGGAACGCACGATTTCACCTCGTTTTGCGCAAGCGGAACAACGGTGGTCGATAAAGTTCGCACGATTTATAGCGCCGACGTCGTTCATGACGCGGCTAATCAAGAATTGATCTTTACTTTTACCGGCAACGGATTCTTATATAAAATGATTCGAATTATGGTCGGAACGCTGCTGAAAATCGGGAATTCCCGAATGGAAGTCGACGCGATTCCGGGCTTACTTGCCAAGAAGAATCGGGATTTAGCAGGGCCGACGGCCCATCCAGAAGGTTTATATTTAAAAGAAATAATTTATACGGAGGAAAATTAAATGTCAACACCAAAATGCCCGACTTGCTCGTCGGAAACAACTTACGAAATGGGCGACGACTTGTTCGGATGCGCAGAATGCGGAAACGACTTCACGGCGGCTGATGCTGCGGCACCGGTCTTCGAAGTTCGCGACTCTAACGGCGAGTTACTTGCCGATGGTGATTCTGTGATTATCATCAAAGATTTGAAGGTCAAAGGGATGCTTAAAGACATCAAAAAAGGGACAAAAGTGAAGAGTATTCGCATCAATCCTAATGGTGTCAACGGGCACTATATCGACGCTAAGGTCGATGGCTTTGGCGCGATGGGTCTTTTAGGCGAAGTTGTTAAAAAAGGTTAATTTGCTAGGCGGGGCTTTCGGCTTTCGCCTTTTATATGTAAAGAAAAACACAAAAAAAACAAAAAAAAGGGATTCCGTGCTATAATTAAAGCATAGAAAATTTTGAAATGATGCGCTCCCTAGTCAATAGCGCTTATTTTCTCA
>JAISJW010000013.1 GCA_031261175.1 Lactobacillales bacterium | reverse complement strand
AATCACACACCAGTTATCAAGATCAATTCTAATTTTGAGAAAATAAGCGCTATTGACTAGGGAGCGCATCATTTCAAAATTTTCTATGCTTTAATTATAGCACGGAATCCCTTTTTTTTTGTTTTTTTTGTGTTTTTCTTTACATATAAAAGGGCTTAAAACACAGTAAGGATTTTTGCAAAGAAGAAAATTGCAAAAATATTAAAAAATATAAGAGTTATCTGCATATAAATTAGATAAATAGTATAATATAGCAAAACGAGGAGGTGTTAAGGATGAAAAATATATTAATGCGCTTTGGTTTGCTCATTTATTCACTGACGACGACGGCGATTATTGCGATTTTCTTCGCGGTTCACATTTACCGAGTGAAAGTCGACTGGCAGCGCTATCTCGACGACGGTGGCTATCGCAGCAAGGTCAAAGACTTGATGGCGAACGGGTTGACACGGCTAAAAGGAAACGAATTCCAGGTCAACTCTCTTCCGCTCATCCTGCTATTTCTAGCCGGCGTGGCACTCGGCGTCGTAATCTTCTTCCTATTAAAAAAGCGAGGCGTGAAAACTATTTGGCCGTTAATCTTCGCCGCCGTTATAGCGCTTCCGCTCTTTCCGCCTTACACGGAAAATGTCATTCCGCGCTTCATCTTAGCACTTGTTCTTGGAAATCTCGCGGCCTTTATGACCCAAGGAATGGCATTCTTTATCACGAAAAAGAGGAGCTGAGGCTCCTTTTAATTATCAAAATTTTGCATAAATAGCAAAGAAATCGCGCAAATTCCGATAGTTAATAAATTTTACCTGTAAGCGAATTTTCTACCCAAATATGGTATAATGTTATAACATTAATTGTTATGAAAGGGCGCAAATATGAAGATAGAAAACACTTTATATGACAAACGTTTCGAACACGAAAACTGTGGGATGGGGTTTGTCGCCAAAGTTGACGGCGTTGCGACACGCGAATTAATCGTGAACGCGTTGACGATGCTTGAAAGAATGAATCACCGTGGAGGAACGGGCGCAGAGCCTGATACAGGCGATGGAGCCGGTATCTTGATGGCAATTCCGCATGAATTTTTCGCGCGTGTGATCAAAGAAAAAGAAGAAGTTTACCCGAACGGGGAAATAGTCGAGCTTCCTGAAAGCGGCGACTACGCCGTGGGGCAATTGTTCCTTCCTAAAAATCCGGATTCAGCTGCCGCGTTACTTGCCGCAGTGGAAAAAGAGATCACGGATCTCGGCTACCGCGTGATTACGCAACGCGAGGTGCCGTTTGAATATAAACAATGTGGGCCGTCAGCGCAAAAGGTGATGCCTAGTTTTGTGCAGATTTTCGTGAAACGTCCAAGCGACGTCGAAGCAGGGCGTCCTTTTGAGGATGCGCTATATAAACTACGACTTGAAATCGAACGTATTTTTGACGCGAACGAGCTGAACATCTGCTCGCTCTCGGCGAAAACGATCTGTTATAAAGGGATGCTGCACGCCTATCAAGTCGGCTTGTTCTTCCTTGATCTCCAAGAGCCGGACTTCAAGAGCCGAATTGCGCTTGTTCACTCGCGCTTTTCGACGAACACGTTCCCGAGTTGGGACCGCGCGCAACCGTTCCGCTACATGGCGCATAACGGGGAAATCAACACGCTCGCTGGTGCGGAAAACTGGATGAACGCTCACCACATCAAAATCTACAACGAAGAAAATTCCGATTCAGCGAAACTTGAAAACTGTATGGAATACCTATATCAAAACGGACGCGAAATTCCGGAAAGCCTGATGATGCTAATCCCGGCAGCTCACTCGAAAGAGTCACTACTGCCCGGACCCGTCGAAGCTTTCTACGAATACGCGAACGCCTTTATGGCGCCTTGGGATGGACCGGCGGCAATTTGTTTCACCGACGGAGATATCGTGGGGGCAACCCTTGACCGTAACGGCCTACGTCCATCGCGCTATGTGCGCACGACTGACAACTACATCATTTTGAGCAGTGAGTCAGGATGTGTCGACGTGGAGCCGAGCCGAATTGCCGAAAAAGGGGTTCTGAAAGCGAGCGATATGCTCGTGATCGACACGAAAAACAATCAGTTCTACCACAACGACGACGTGAAGGCACGCTATTCGAGCAAGCATCCGTACGAGCGTTGGGTCAAAGAGGAGATTGTGCACATCACGGAATCAAGCGATTTCTATCTGGATTCGCCGCAAAAAATTACCGACATCGAGGTTGAGCGTCTTTGGAAACTCAACAATTACGGGGACGACGTGATCCGTAGCGTGATTCTTCCGATGTCAGAAAACGGCGAAGAGCCCGTGGTTTCAATGGGTTACGACTCGCCACTGTCAGTGTTGAGCGAAAAACCTGAAGTTCTTTTCACATATTTCAAACAACAATTCGCGCAAGTAACGAACCCGCCGATCGATGCACTCAGAGAAAAACTAGTCATCGACACGTCGATGTTCCTAGGACGAGCAAACGATATTACGCAAAACGTCGCAGACAACGCGGCGAAAGTCAAAATCGCTTCCCCTATTTTAGGCCCGTCAGCCTTTGGTGAAATCCTAAAACTCAACACGAGCAAACAGTCGTCGAAGGTCATCACGACGTTATACAACAAGGATACGAAGGTTAAAAACCGCCTTGAACAAGCCCTTTACAACATGTTTAAAGCGGCCGAGGAAGCGATCGACGATGGCGCGACAATCATCATCCTAAGCGACCGCTCAAAAGACGGCATCAACTATGCCATCCAACAAGAGGGCGAATACAAAATCCCAATCCTGCTAGCCGTTTCCGGCCTGAGCAGCTACCTGGTCAAACAAGGAAAAGGCGCGCACGCCTCAATCGTTGTCGACTCGAGCGAAGTCTGCGAAGTGCATCACTTTGCAACTCTAATCGGCTACGGGGCAAGTGCCATCTACCCTTACGGCGCGTATGCGACAATTGCCCAATTCACCGATAAAACGGTCAGCCACGAGAAATTCCGCAAGGCTGCCGAAAAAGGCGTGGTTAAGGTCATGAGCCGCATGGGGATTTCGACGATTCAAGGCTACCAAGGCGCTAAATTGTTCGAAGCGCTTGGCTTGAGCTCAAAAGTCGTCGACGAATATTTCGCTGGAACTGCGACCCGCATCGAAGGTCTATCGTTAAGCGACATCGAAGACGAATACATCCGCCACCACGACGCGGCGTTTGGCGCTCGCGCGAAGGACTTCCTAGAATCGCAAGGCGGTTACCAATACAAAGCAAACGGCGAATATCACATGTTCAACCCGCGCACGATTTACAACTTCCAAAAAGCGGTCCGCACTGGTGATTACTCGCTTTACAAGGAATATTCGAACGCGTTGAACCAAGAACTCGACGACAATAAAACGACGATTCGCTCGCTTTGGGAATTCAAGAGCACTCGTCCGAAAGTCGACTTGAGCGAAGTTGAACCGGCGAAAGAAATCGTGAAACGCTTCAAAGTCGGGGCGATGAGTTTCGGCTCGCTTTCGAAAGAAGCCCACGAATGTATCGCCGAAGCGATGAACTCGATCGGCGCAAAATCGAACTCCGGCGAGGGTGGCGAAAACCGCAACCGCTTCAAAGTACAGCCCGACGGCCGCAACTTGAACTCCCGCGTGAAACAGGTGGCAAGTGGACGCTTTGGCGTCAACGCCGAATACCTGATGAGCGCCGATGAACTGCAAATCAAAGTGGCGCAAGGCGCGAAACCAGGTGAAGGTGGGCAATTGCCCGGCACTAAGGTTTTCCCTTGGGTTGCTGAAATCCGCGGAGCGACGCCAGGTGTGCGTTTAATCTCGCCGCCACCGCACCACGATATCTACTCAATCGAAGATTTAGCGCAGCTGATTTTCGACTTGAAAGCCATCAATCCATACGCTAAAATCAACGTAAAATTGGTTTCGTCAACCGGTGTCGGCACGATCGCGACCGGTGTTGTCAAAGCCGGCGCGCACAAAGTCGTAATCTCAGGATTCGACGGAGGAACAGGCGCATCACCGCGTAACTCGGTGCGTGACGCAGGTCTTCCATTCGAATTAGGACTGGCTGATGCTCACCAAACATTGAGCTTAAACAACCTAAGAAACCGCGCGGTTATTGAAACCGACGGTAAATTAATGACCGGCCGCGACATCGCGATTTCAGCGATTTTAGGGGCTGAGGAATATTCGTTTGCGTCATTAGCATTGGTCGCTATCGGCTGTGTAATGATGCGCGTCTGCTCGCTGAACACTTGCCCGGTGGGGGTTGCAACGCAAAACCCAGAACTTCGCAAGTTGTTCACTGGTAAACCAGAACACATCGTCAATATGATGACGTTTATCGCCGAAGATTTGCGCGAAATCATGGCGGATTTAGGCTTCCGCACGGTTGATGAATTGATCGGCCACGTCGAAGTCTTGAAACCGAAATTTATCGCGCGCGGTAAAGCTAAGGGTCTGAATTTCGATCGCATCTTGACGGAAACATTCCCGATTGATCGCAAAATCGAAGATCCGTTCCACGTTGCTCGTCAATGGGATTCGCTTGATGCGTTCGCGGAAAGTTCGGTCCAAAACGGTCAGGAACTTGAAATGAATGCGACGATTAACAACGTCGACCGCACAACAGGTGCGCGCATGGCGGGTTGGCTAGCCGAGCGTTACGGGAACGACAAGATCAAAGATGGTCAACTTAAATTTAACTATACAGGTATCGCGGGGCAAAGTTTCGGTGCGTTCGCCGTCAAGGGGATGCAGCTGAAAGTTACTGGCGAAGTCAATGACTACGTCGCAAAAGGCCTATCGGGGGCGCGCATTATCGTTGTGCCACCGGCTGACGCGCCTTACGTTCCATCAGAAACGCCGATCGTCGGAAACGTTGCGATGTTCGGTGCCGTGACCGGTGAAGGTTACTTCCACGGTCGCGCCGGCGAGCGCTTCTGTGTCCGCAACAGCGGGGCGAACGTCGTCGTCGAAGGTGTCGGCGATCACGGTTGTGAATACATGACCGGCGGTGTCGCGGTTATCCTCGGCTCAACTGGGCGCAATTTCGCGGCCGGAATGAGCGGCGGTGTGGCTTACGTTTACATCGAGGACGCGACAAGTGCCGCGGACGCCATCGCGAAATTCACTGGAAACTGCAACTTAGAAATGGTTGAACTCTTCGAATTTGGTGCGACAACCGGCGATGAAGTGGTCAAAGAAATGATTGAAAAACACGTTGAGTTCACGGACTCGATCAAGGGTGCGAAAATCCTGAAATCGTTCGCGAAAAATCAACATAAATTCGTCAAGGTTTATCCGAGCGACTTCCACAAAATGAAGGACATCGAGGAGCGTTTAATTGCCCAGGGTCTGACGGGTCTGGAGTTGCAGAATAAGGCCTTCGAGGAGCTGACTGGCGTGTCGGTCGGCGAGGTTAATATCGAAAAAACGAGTGCGCGTGAGGTGGCGAGTGTGAGTGCCGACATCAGCGACGAGAAAGTGGGTGAGTAATTTGGCAGATTCATACGGATTCATGAAATTCAAACGCAGCTCGAACCCATACCGAGCTGTCAAAGAGCGCTCCGGCGACTTCAAAGAGCTCCAAACCCCTCTTGTGGCAAGTGAGCGCGTCGAGCAAGCCGCGCGCTGCATGAACTGCGGAGTGCCGTTCTGCTTGAGCGGAATGTTCTACGGCGGATCGCGCGCTGTATCAGGCTGCCCGAACAACAACTTGATCCCAGAATGGAACGATTTATTGTTCCGCGGTGAGTTCAAATTCGCATTCGAGCGCTTGGTTAAAACTAACTATTTACCAGAAATGACAGGGCGAGTTTGTCCTGCGCCATGCGAAAAAGCATGCGTGAATAATTTAAATTCCGATGGCGTTTCGATCCACGATAACGAACGCTTCATCATCGATAAAGCCTTCGAAGAAGGTTGGGTGCGCGACACCGGTTTACCAGCTAAACGCAGCGGCCGTCGTGTAGCTGTCGTTGGTTCAGGCCCGGCAGGACTAAGTGCGGCATGGCGCTTGAACCAACTTGGGCACAACGTTGTCGTCTTTGAAAAGAGCGATGATTTTGGCGGATTGTTAATGTATGGAATTCCTAACATGAAGCTTGAAAAAGAAGTTATCGAACGCCGCATTAAAGTAATGCGTGAAGTCGGAATCGAGTTTGTCGCAAACTGCGAAATCGGTGTTGATAAAACCATTAAAGATTTGAAAAAAGATTTCGACCGCGTTCTGTTGACTAACGGAGCTGGTGTTCCGCGCGATATTCACGCAGAGGGCCGGTCACTTGCCGGTATTGAATTTGCAGTGCCGTTCTTGACTGAAATCACTAAATTAGTGAAGAAATCGAAGTCGAAGAAGCTGGCGAAGTCTTTAGAAGGTAAAAAAGTTGTCGTCATCGGTGGTGGTGACACGGGGAACGACTGTATTGGAACGGCTGTGCGTCTAGGCGCAAGCAGTGTTCGCCAATACGAAATCGCTCCGAAACCGCCGGTTGAACCAACGACGGTTTGGCCTGAATATCCAAATAACCTAATGCTAGGTTACGGTCAGCTTGAAGCGATCGAAGCTTACGGTGATGCTGACTTTACCGAATACGGTAAGACAGTTACTGAATTTGTCGGTAGTGACGGCGCGTTGACACACGTGAAAATCGCCTGCGTTGGCCCTGATTTCAAAGTGATTTCCGGAACTGAAGAAACCGTTGAAGCCGATCTAGTCTTGATCGCAGCTGGTTTCGTCGGAGTTGAAAAGGAATTATTGGAATCGTGCAGCGTTCAAAACTACACGAACGCCCACCACGGTGAGAAGTTCAACACGGACAACGAGTTTATCTTCATCGCAGGTGACGCGCGCCGCGGACCGAGCCTAGTTATCTGGGCGATTCGCGAAGGCCGCTTAGCAGCCGAAGAAATCGACTACGCACTGAACATAAAATAAAAAAATTCCCGAAAATGCGTTTTTTAGGAGTTTCGAGCCTCGAAACTCCTAAAATCGGCAAAAAAAGGAATAATACGAAAAAGCCCTCGCGATTAGCGAAGGGCTTTTTTCATGGCGTTGACGACGTCACGGCTGACGATGTGTTCGATGGCGCAAGCGTCAACGTCCGCGACATCTGGGTTGATGCCTAAGACATCAGTTAAATATTTCAATATCGTTTCGTGTTTTTTTGTGACTTCTGAGGCCAGAGCAATTCCGTCTGAAGTCAAGAAGATATTTTTGTAGCGCTCGTTCGTAATGAAACCGCGCTCAGCCAGCGAATTCATCGCGGCACTTGCCGTCGATTTTGTTACGTTCATCCGGCGCGCAATGTCGGTCAGGCGCGCGCCGCCCCCGCCAGCGCTGAGTTCGTAGACGGCGTCTAAATAGCTTTCGAGTGAAAATGATAATTTGTCCATACGTAGATTATACCGCAAAAATAAACTTTTCCAAGGAATATGCTTGAAAAATTTAAGAATCTTTGATAAAATAGGAATTGTTCGACTAATCGAACATTATAACAAGGGTGCTTAAATCACGATATGCCAATCCTGACTGCCCTTTTTTTACGGAGGATACTTCAAATGAGAAGTTTAGATAAAGCGACCATCGGTTCGGTCTACAAGGTGAAATCCCTGAATGTAACACCGGACATTGAAAAGCACTTGAACGACCTAGGTCTGATTCCGGGTGCGAAGGTTGCGGTGATTAGCCAAGGCGGCGGTAACGGCATCATCATGCTCAAGAACGCTCGCATCGCGCTCAACAACGACCTTTTGGAAAACATCTGCGTCGTGCCGAGCGTCGAGGATGAGAGCAAGTGGGTGACCCTTGACCAACTCGTAATCGGCGACAAAGCTGTCGTGGTCGGCGTGGTCGGAAAAGGTGCGGTCAAACGCCACCTGATGGACATGGGGATCACGAAAGGTGTCAACATCGAGGTCAAAAACGTGGCGCCGCTGGGTGACCCGATTTCGATGATTTTGCGCGGCTATGAGTTGTCGCTCAGAAAAGACGAGGCTGAATTCATTTTGGTCGCGAAGGAGGAAGCGTAGACGATGGCTAACAAGGAAATTTACAACATCGCGCTTGCGGGAAATCCCAACAGTGGAAAAACGACGACCTTCAACGCCATAACTGGGATGAACCAGTACGTGGGCAATTGGCCCGGCGTGACGGTCGAACGCAAATCCGGCTGGGACAAAAAATCGAAAACGATGCAAGTCCATGACTTGCCCGGGATTTATTCGATGTCGCCCTACACGCCGGAAGAAATCGTGGCGCGCGACTACCTGCTAGGCAGCAGCGCTGACGTCGAGCGGCCGGAAGTCATCATGAACGTGGTCGACGCGACGAATATCGAGAGAAATTTATACTTGACAACGCAGCTGATGGAAACGGGAATTCCCGTCGTCGTAGCGCTAAATATGATGGACGTCCTTGCGAAATCGGGGCGCGAAATCAATACAGAAAAACTTAGCCACTGGCTAGGCGCGCCGGTTGTCGGCATGAGCGCACTCAGAAATGACGGCGTCGACAAGGTGCTCCACACTTGCCAACACGAAATAAAAAAACACCGCCGTGTGCACAAAACGCACGAGTTGGTCGAGGGGATTGTGGAGAAAGTTCCGCATCCGATTCACTTGAACGACGACGATAGCACGCATGCGCACCACTATTTATATCATCATCACACGCACTTTCCGGCGTATGACGCCCGCCTTGAAGTCGCCCTCGACGAAATCGCCCGCATCGTAGCGAGCAAAGTCGACGAAGACAAGGCGCGCTGGTTCATCGTCAAAACGTTTGAGCGCGATGAGGAAGTCATGAACTTCCTGAAACTTTCAGACGATGAAATCGCAGAAATCAACTCGATCATCGAGGACACGGAAAAAGTGTTCGACGACGACGCAGAGAGCATCATCACCAACGAGCGCTACGAATTTATCACGCGGCTCGTTCACATGTCGATGATCCAAAAAGACGAAATCGGCGTGTCGATGAGCGACAAAATCGACCGCGTCGTAACCAACCGTTTCGCCGCCATCCCGATTTTCATCCTCGTGATGTGGCTCGTTTACTACATCTCAATCCAAACCGTCGGCACGATCGGCACCGACTGGGTCAACGAAACCCTCTTCGGCGACTGGATCCCCGGCCTCGCCTCGGACGCTTTGAATTCGCTCCACGTCGCGGGCTGGCTCCACGACTTAATCCTCGACGGGGCAATTGCCGGCGTCGGCGCAGTGCTTGGCTTCGTGCCCCAAATCTTCGTGCTCTTCATCTGCCTGGGCATCCTCGAAGACTGCGGCTACATGTCGCGCATCGCGTTCATCATGGACCGCATCTTCCGCCGTTTCGGCCTTAGCGGAAAATCGTTCATCCCGATCCTCATCGGAACGGGCTGCGGAGTTCCCGGAATCATGGCAAGTCGCACGATTGAAAACGAAAAAGATCGTCGCATAACTATCATGGTTACGACCTTCATTCCGTGTTCGGCGAAACTGCCAATCATCGCCCTAATTGCGAGCGCTTTCTTCGGTGAAAGCGCGTGGGTAGCGACGAGCGCTTACGTCATCGGAATGCTTTCGATCATCTTGAGCGGTGTCGTCTTGAAAAAAATTAAATGGTTTGCTGAAAAACCGGCACCATTTATCATGGAATTACCAATGTATCATTCGCCTAAATGGTCGAATGTCTTGAAATATGCTTTCGACCGCGCGTGGAGCTTCATCAAACGCGCCGGCACAATCATCTTCGCCGCCGTTGTCATCATCTGGCTGACATCGAACTTCGACTTCACGCTTCACCGCGTCGACACCGAAGATTCGATCCTAGCCCACATCGGCCGCCTAGTCAGCTGGATCTTCACGCCCCTCGGCTTCGGCAATTGGAAAGCAACTGTCGCCGCGGTGACGGGGTTAATTGCCAAAGAAAGCGTCGTCGGGACGTTCGGAATCCTCTATCAGGGGATCGAGGGCGCCGAGGATTCGCACGCGCTGTGGAAACTGCTCAGCGAAAGTTACACGCACGTCGCGAGCTACTCGTTCCTTGTTTTCAATCTCTTGTGCGCGCCTTGCGTCGCTGCAATGGGGGCAATTCGCCGCGAAATGGGCACGTGGAAGTGGATGGGAATTGCCGTCGCTTACCAATGTGGCTTAGCTTACGCGGTGAGTCTTGTGATTTACCAGATCGGCTCGGTGCTGTTTGAAGGCGGCTCGCTTGGATTCGGGTTCTATATTGCAATTATTGTGATTGCTTTGATGCTGTATTTCCTATTCCGCAAGGATAAATACGCGAAGGGCACGATCGTGATTGGGGGTAAATAATGTCAACGATTATCATAGCTGTGGCGCTGTTTGCGCTCGTGGGATACATTATAATTGCCCACGTTAAAAAGAAAAAAGGCGGCTGTGATGGCAGCTGTTGTAAGTAAATATTAAGAAAAGTTTTGCAAATGTTCAATTGTTTGCAAAACTTTTCATTTTGCTATAAAATAAAGGAAAACGTTATCAAATTAGATGCGAAGGGGATATGAAGAATGGACAAGGATAGAACAATTACGATTTACGATGTAGCGCAGGAGGCACGCGTGTCGATGGCGACAGTTTCGCGCGTCGTCAACAACAAAACGAATGTGAAAGAAAAAACGCGCATCCGCGTCGTTGAAGCGATCGAAAAACTGAACTATCAACCCAACTTGGTGGCGAAGTCACTTGCCAGCAAAAAAACGACGACGATCGGAGTTGTCGTGCCGGATATTTCGAATATCTTTTTCGCGAACTTAGCGCGCGGGATCGAAGACGTTGCGGAAATGTATGACTATCAAGTTATGCTCGTTTCAAGCGATAACGACCTCGTTCAAGAAGAAAAATTGGTTGTCGGCCTGTTGAACAAACGCGTTGATGGATTTGTTTTCGTCGGACACGAAGTTACGCCTGAAATCAAGGAAGTTCTGTCTAAATACGAAAAACCGTTTATTCTTGTCGGCTCTGAGGGTGACGAAGAATACAAGGTTAATATCGATATTATTTCAGCGACTCGTAAGGCCTACGACACTTTGGTGAGCGGCGGGAAGAAAAAAGTTGCTCTCGTGACGAACAGTATTAATTATAAAAAGAACTCAGAACGTTATATCGAAGGATTCCAAAAAGCGACCGGCGCTAAATCAGTCGAAGGTCAAGTCTTGGAAGTCAAATATAAATACGAAGACGGCTACAAACTAGCTGAACGCCTGATCGACTCGAAATTCGATGCAGCCTTTGTAACCAACGATGAAGCAGCGACCGGCATCCTGAACGCTCTAACTGACCGTGGCATCAAAGTCCCAGAAGACTTCGAAGTGATGACAAGCAACAACACTCTGTTAACCGAAATCACGCGCCCGTCTTTGACAACTTTAGCCTACTCAGTCTATGACCTCGGCGCCATCTCAATGCGCCTGCTTACTAAACTCTTAAACGCCGAAGACGTGATGGACTCGGTCATCGAAATTCCATTCCACATCAAAAAAGGCACATCAACAAAATAATTCAAATCCCCTGCGAAGGGGATTTTTTTCAATTACCTGCGGCGGTAGCCGCTGACTTGCCCGTAAGTTTTTAAGGCGCTAAATATATTATTTGCCCACCAAAAAGCGATGTGGTATAATATTCTAGTTGTAAAACAAAATTCAAGAATGACTCTGGTGCCAAAGGCCCCAGGGCGGTAAGGAGAAATATCATGAGAGAAGGAATTCACCCCGACTATCATCCAGTTGTTTTCTTAGACTCGACTACAGGCTACCAATTCCTGAGCGGTTCGACTAAAACCTCTGCAGAAACTGTCGAATGGGAAGACGGAAACACTTATCCGTTGATCCGCGTCGAAATTTCGAGCGATTCACACCCATTCTACACAGGTCGTCAAAAATTCACCCAAGCGGATGGACGTATCGACCGTTTCAACAAAAAATTTGGTCTCAAAGACTAAAATTGGCAAGTCAGCGCTCACCGCGCTGGCTTTTTTGATGCAGTAAAACGCTTTTTAGTATTTTGCGAGGGTAACAACGCACTTTTTGATGTTTTTTAGGCATTTTTTTGCGATGTTACACTCGCAAAATACATGAGCGTGTTATAATAATAAAAACGATTATTTGGAGGCTTGATGACAATGAAAATAGGATTTATCGGAACTGGCGTGATGGGCGCAGCGATGGCGGGACATCTGCTTGATGCAGGAAATGAAGTTTACGTTTATAATAGAACGAAAGCGAAGACTGACGATTTAGTTTCACGCGGTGCGACGTGGCGTGATACGCCTCACGAAGTGGCGGAAGCGACAGATTTTGTTATCACAATCGTTGGCTATCCGACTGATGTGAAAGAAGTTTACGACGATATTTTCCAAGCGGATGTCACTGGAAAAATTCTGATCGACATGACGACTTCAACGCCTGCGCTCGCTAAAGAAATTGGCGAACGCGCAGTGGTAGCAGGAGCACAGGCGCTTGACGCACCAGTTTCGGGTGGGGATGTCGGGGCGAAAAATGCGACGCTGACTATCATGGTCGGCGGACCTGAAGGTGCTTATGATAAGGCGCTTCCAATCTTTGAAATCTTAGGGAAAACGACTGCGCGCCACGGAGAAAACGGAGCGGGTCAACACTGTAAAATGGCGAACCAAATTATGATCGCAGGCACGATGCTTGGGATGAGTGAATTTATGGTCTACGCAGATGCGGCGGGCCTTAATCTTGAAAAAGTTATCGAAACTTTATCAGGTGGCGGCGCAAATAACTGGTCGATGGCGAACTACGCGCCACGCATTTTAAACAAAGATTTCGCACCAGGATTCTTCGTGAAACACTTCGTCAAAGACTTAAAAATCGCACTCGACGAAGCGAGCGCGATGAACTTAGATTTACCAATGACGGCCTTAGCCGAAAAATTATACGAAAAATTAGCGGACCAAGATCTCGGAACGCAGAGCTTGATTAAGGCATATTCGGACAAATTCTAAAATGAAAACTTTACTTGATTCAATCGCAAACCTAGATGGTGTGGGCCCTAAAAGCCTCGATGCGTTTGCGAAACTCGGTGTGGAAACGGTCAATGACCTGTTTTATTTCTTCCCGCGCCGCTTCGAGGACATCACGCTTAAATCGCTTGACGAGGCGCTCGACGAGGAGCGAATTGCCGTGAAGGGCGAGGTGCTGACAGCTCCGATTCGCAAAAATCTCTACCGGGCGAAGGTCAAGAGCATCCTGAATTTCAAGATGAGCTTCGACGACGCGGTGGTCGACGTCACGTTTTTCAACCAGCCGTGGCTCGTGCAGCACGTCGAGGTGGGTGACGAGATCATCGTTTACGGAAAATTTACGAAGCGCACGCTTTCGATTGCGGGCATCAAAATTCTCAGCAAAAACATCACGCCGGGCGATTTCGAGGCGGTTTACCCGCTCACGAAGGGCCTGAATCTCGCGACCGTCCAGAAGGCGGTGGCGTCCGCGTTCGAAAATTACATCGACCTCTACGTCGAGAATCTCCCGGAAAAAATCGTGGGCAAGTACCAGTTCCCAGCGCTTCAAGGCGCACTTCGTGCGATGCACTATCCCGATAATAACTCGGCTTACGAAAGTGCGCGCGGGCGGTTTGTTTACGAGGAGTTTTTGGAGTTTGAGCAAAAAATGTTGCGGCTCAAAAATGCGGAAGAAGACGTGCAATATGGGCGGGTCAACGCCGCTGAAAATGCGAAAATTGATATAAAATTACCGTTTGAAATGACGGGTGCGCAAAAGCGCGTCTGCGAAGAAATTTTAAGCGACCTCAAAAGTCCGCGCCATATGCAGCGCCTAGTTTTAGGCGATGTCGGAAGTGGAAAAAGTGCGGTCGCAGCGGCTATTTCTCTGCCTGTAATCAAACACGGTGGGCAGGTAGCGTTGATGGTTCCGACTGAAGTTTTAGCTAAACAACACTTTGAAAGTTTCGCTGAAATGCTCGGAGCCGATATAAAAGTCGCACTATTATTAGGCTCAACCAAAACCCGCGAACGCCGCGAAATGCTCGAACAACTTGCGACAGGCGAAATCGACTTTCTCATCGGTACGCACGCCCTTTTCCAAAAGGACGTAATCTACAGCGATCTTGCGCTCGCTATCATCGACGAACAGCACCGTTTCGGGGTTGAACAGCGTAAAACACTCCGGGAAAAAGGCGAAAATACCGACGTCCTCTTCATGACAGCGACGCCGATTCCGCGCACCTTAGCAATCACCGAATTCGGTCAGCTCGACCTCAGTCAAATCGACGAAATGCCGGTCGGGCGCAAAGCAATCCAGACGAAAGTCGGAAAGCTGAACAACCTCGCCGCGACTCTGAAGTGGGTCGGGGAGAGGGAACTTGCCCAGGGTCACCAGATGTATGTCGTCTGCCCGCTGATCGAGGAGAGCGAGCTCGTCGACCTGTCGAACGCGCAGAAGATTTACGAGGACATTGCGCAATATTACGACGGATTTTTTGCGGTCGGCCTGATGCACGGTAAGATGGCGCAGCAGGAAAAAGACGAGATGATCGCGCAATTTACCCAAGGCGAGCTGAAGGTGCTCGTTTCGACGACGATTATCGAGGTCGGGGTCAACGTGCCGGAAGCGACGGTGATGCTCGTGATGGATGCGAACCGATTCGGGCTGAGCCAGCTGCACCAGTTGCGCGGGCGCGTCGGGCGCAGTAGCCACCAAAGTTACTGTTTCCTGCTTAGCGATTCGCGCGGAGAAACGGCGCTGAAACGCCTGAAAATTATGGAAGAAACCAACGACGGTTTCAAGATAGCCCAAGCTGACCTTGAGATTCGCGGGCCCGGTGACTTCTTCGGGAAGAATCAAAGTGGCGGCATCGATTTCCAAATCGCCGACATCGTTCGCGACGAAGAGTGGCTTTACAAAGCGCGCGAAGACGCCGAGCGGTATCTCGATACGACGGCGCCGATAAATTTAATAAGTGATTAAAATAAAACTTACTCTTTTGACTAAAAAGAGTAAGTTTTTTCGCGGTCAACCAGCCAAAATCGAAGGATAAAAAAGCTTACTGTTTTTTAACGCCTTTTTTAGGACTTTCAGACCTCGAAATCACTAAAAAACGCCCTAAAAAACAGTAGGGAAAAAATAACCGGGCTTGTTAGCATCGAAAGGCGAAAAAAATGCCTGAAAATAGACGTTTTTCACCTTTTCGACCGCATTTTAAGCCGTTAGCACCACCGAGGCGGCGAAAACGCCCAAAAGCGCGTAAAAACGTCACTTTTCTTCCCATAAAACTTAACAAAATCTTCAAAATAAGGTAAAATAAAAGTATATGAAACCATTGAGAGAGGGCTTATCTATTATGAATAAACTTCTAAAATATACGATTCTAACAACCATAGCGTTCACCGCGCTAATAGCTGCGAGTTCGGCAAGTGCTGCCAACTACACCTACACGGATAGTTCGAGAGCGCAAACGGAAGGCGAGGTCAACCTCGAAATCGTCAACGACGACGTGATTCTGCCGGGTTCAGGCTCGAACGGTTCCGAAGACGATTCGGTCGGCGTCAACGGCTACGTGCCAATCTTCCCGCGCCCGTACATCGAAAATGTCGAGACCGGCCAAGTCTACATGCAATTCGTCCCGAATTTCGTGTTCCAAAACCGCACCGTGTTGCGCTACCTCCACAAAACCATCCAAATCCCGACCCTCTACACGGGTCTTTGGGCAAGTCCCGATGCGCAAGCCGATCCGATCGCTACGCCAACTGCGTACACTCCGCCGTTTGCGCAAGTGCTCGATTACTCGGGGGATTCGACACCTTGGTCGCTCAACGCTCGCGAAATTCCCGGAGGGTTCACGAGATACGAGGGTGGGCAAAAGATCGAAGAGGACTCGATCCAAGCAGCTCAAATTTACATGAAGGAGCATCAACTGTTCGTAAGTGATACTGCTGGGATGGCTGTTAAATTAATCAAGAGTGTGTTGGTTCACGATAGCGCAACTGGTCTGCAAAGTGAAACCGGCGTCAACGTTCTGACCAACCAACCGATTTGGACCGAAGAAGATGGCTACGGTACAATTGATCCAGGGACTGGAGATTTCAGTTTCGTCGCTCAGCTTTCTTGGCAAGGCAGCTACAGCTACACAGCTAAGATTGACGATAACAACAACACTGTGGAAATTGAAATCCCTCACGGCTACTCGCTAGCAGGTGTATTCCAACCTGCGGTTAATGATCGAATCACGATTCCAGGCGTTTCGGACGACCACAACTTGCTTTGGCCTTACGTCAGGGAACACTATATGCGCTACAAGGTTGAACGCACTGACCCCAGCGTAGTCGCTCAGACTCACACGTCTTCGTTCAACCTGCTCGAATCGGCTGGATCGCTTGTGAAAACAGCGGTGGCCAAGGTCGCTTCGCTCCTTGGTTTGGGCAAGTCAGGTGCGCAACTGCTCGGCTCAAATGGCGGAACACCAGAACCTGAAACGGGAGAAAAACCACTAGCAATGGCAGGTTACGATAACCGAACTTGGGATGGTGATACATCGACAGATACAATCGTGATTGTTCCTTCACCAAGTCGTGATATAAGCTTGAATACGTTAAATGCAAATAGAAGAGCGGTTCAACAATCTTCCGCTAATTTTAACGAGGTTAATCTGGGTACGAAGTTAATTGACCCATTTAAACTAAATAGCAACTGGTCATTTGCTTTTGATGTTACAAAAGGTGATCAAATAATAACAGGTGCTCAATATTTTAGATATTGGGACGGATATCAATGGATAATCCCGGATGCGACAAATGTACCGGCCGGCAACGCGATTAGATCGGGGTCGATTAACGGAGCTGCGGAGTTAAATTATGATACGTTAGACTTGATTGGTAAAATAGGCTTTTCCAATGCAGCGCTACAGAATATGTTTGTAACGCCGACTATTCTAAGTAATTACAAAGAAAAATATTTTATAGATGTTACAAACTTTTTTGTTGGCTTAGGATACAGTTTTTCTGAAGCTTGTGAAGCTTATCTGGACATAACTCCATCGCAGGATGCAAGTGTGGATGATTTATTTCAATTAGCGTGTAGTCTTTGTGATGCAGCAAAAGGAAATTTTGATAAAATTCCTGATTATTCAAACTACAGTGCTGACATGGCATTTGTATCTAATACTACTTACGCATTTACGCTATTAGAGAATATATATAAACAGCCTACTAACGCTATTCAATTTTATAAATTTGATCCCGAGGAACAGGAATATGTAGATGCTGATCTACCGACTTCGAATACTAACGGATCCAATAAGAGTCCAGCAGATAATCCCGGTTTATACTCTATGTTTATGTACGATGAGGAGCTTGACTCATATATACCTTATGGAAATTGGGGGGATAACTTTGAAAATGGCGTGCCTGTCAAAACAAAAAATGCAACACCTCAGTGGTCGTTGCCTAATAGACAAACAGAGCTAGGAGTGGCGACGGCTCAAAGAATATTTGGTGCACAAGAGGTCGATAATAGATATGTAAAAAGAGCTAAAGCGAATGGATTCAAAGTTCAATTGTTCTCGGATAGCACTCATCCTATTTCAAACGTCTTAACTTATAATCCTGTTGTAAATCGAAATAATGGACAAGCTGAGCACAGTAACGGCTTTAATATCAATAAAACAAGTGAAACTGTTTCGGGAGATAAAGTTACAACCAACGTAGAAGTAATAAATGTCCCGGGATCGCTTAATTACGCATTTACAGCAGATGAAGTCGAAAAAGTTCACGTTGAATTTTGGGATGGCTATGAAGCCCACGATAATGGCGATTTAGAAGTCGCTTGGCATAACGAAGAAAGTTTCTTTTACGGAAAAGATACATTAGAAGGTGTTGCTAATACCGGTGTAATTGAAACAGATGCAATGCCTACAACGTTCACTTATAAATCGGGGAATGATTTAGATGACTATGCTAGTGGATATGCAATCAGATTAGTTGTCGACTTAAAAGATGGAACGCAGTACATTTCTAACTCGCTAGCGATGAATCCTAGTTCAGTACAAGAGGAAGAAACAATAGCTGTCGATAACACAATTAATAATTCTGTATTCGTTAGTGAATACCTTTACGGTGGGGGACCTTCGAATTCGACAATTAATAATGCTTCGTATCCGATTCCATATGCAATCGACTTGCCAGCGGAACCATACAATGAATCTTACGTCTTTGAGGGGTGGTTTAAAGATAAAAATTATTCTACAAAAATTACGGGTATACAACTAACAGGAATTGATGAGAGCGTTCTCGAATACCACGCGAAGTGGGTTGATCCGGCAAAAGATAATAAAACCGTTTGGCAAATTATGCTAAATGCCAATTACGAAGGTGCAGCAGAAATTGATCCAATTTATTCAGCTTCGGGTGAAAGCACGACAATTGCCAATCCAACTAGAAGTGGTTATGATTTTGTTGGTTGGACTGTGGCACCTGATGGCGGGGTGATAGTTAACCCTAGCATTGGATTCTACGGACATACTAAACTCTATGCACAGTGGGTCTCTGAGGGGGCGCAACCAGCGGCTTCTGCAGTTACGGTTAGATACCATAATTATGATGGAGCGGGCAGCGTTCAGACGGAGGTATACCACCACGTTGGGGATAACGTTGACCAACCGTATCAAACGGCATACGCTCATCATCATTTGAATGTAGATATGCCATGGACAACGGATGCGGCTAATAAAAACGCATTTGACCGCGTCTTAGAACAAGGTGATGTTTCAGGAGGTTTAGATTTATATGCCAACTGGGATGCAAACCAAGTAAACGTAACGTTCAAAAGTACGCTTCCAGGTAGAGAGGATACAGTTGTTACCGTAGAATACGGTCAAACTTTCGCGCAACTTAAAATAGCTAATAATATTGATGATTTAGAGTTTAGCGAGCCTAGTCTAAGCTTTGGAGCGTGGACATTTAGCGGTACTGGAAATCACGATGATACTGTAAGTTCGAACTACGCAATCCAGGGTGAAGAAGAATTCTACGCTAACTGGAAGGGTATTGTAACCTTAAATACAACAACTGGAAATCCTACATACGATCCTGAACATAAAACATATGAAGGCATTTATTATCCGGCACTTCAAACACCAATACCTGTTCAACAAATTTGGTACGGAGATACGATTGATTTGACATCATTTACGTCGCTTATGCAGTCGAATGTTAATCTGACAAATGTGGCAGATTGGCTAGGTTGGTTCAATAATAGCGAAGGAACGAGTGCGTTCAATCAAGATACACCGATAACTGAAAATACGACCATATATGCGAAATGGGAATTGAAAGAAGGCTCTGATCCAGAACCAGTTAATGCGCATATTGGGGTGCATGCTTATGGCGGGGCCTATAATATCACATGGGGAACTGATCAATCCATAAATTATAATGGCATAGATACAGCGGTTGGAACACTTATTTCCGATCTTGACTTGCCTACTAGCGGTACTTTGACCGACGGTGCGAAAACTTATACTTTTGCAGGTTGGTATTACGATAAATCTTATGAAGAGTCCGTAGAGGGTGATGATGTAATCACCAGAAACTTCGATTTGCACGCTAAGTGGGTTAATGCGGCGAGCGACACCGTTTGGCAAGTTAGATTAGTTGAATTTAACTATGAGACTACGGATTACTATGTAGTTGATGGCGAAGATTTACCTGATCCGAATTACGATCCTGATAATGAGACACAATTCCGTGGTTGGGGCGATGGCGGAGATCCAGAACAACTCTTAGATAAGGCTAGAGCTCACGAAATACTTTATGCCCGTTGGGGTGATAATACGATCACGGTGACCTATCACAGCTCTGATGGAATGCAATATAAGCAGGTGACAACAAGCGTTGGAGCGACTCCGGCGGCGAATGAAGATATTGCTGATTTAGGTATCACGCCACCAGAACATAAACACCTGGTATATTGGTCAACAATGCCGAACAATGATTTGGAAATGTGGAAGTTCGGTTTAGATCAAACGTTTAGATTTACAAATAATAACATAAACCTATATGCAGTTTGGCAGATCGATTTGATTTATATCGACTTCTCATTGTTGGATATAGACGGAGGAATTGGAGGTTATCTGGACGTTGAGTATGGCGATACGTTCGACTCTGTTGGTCAGCATGGTAGAGATAGTTTTGCGGCAGAGATAGCAAGTGATAATCTGCACTTTGGCAAGTGGACGCTTGATCCAGATGATCATGAAAGTCCAGCTATCCCAGCGGATTCTGTAGTCGATGAAAATTGGTTATTTATTGATAACCCTCATGATTTTGATGGAGATTATAGTCCAGAGGATAGTGTAACTCGTGTCTATGGTCACGTGTATGCGAACATTACTTATGACACGACGACCGGGAATAATACTCCTTTTGCTGTTCCTATATTACCAGATACGGCTTGGTATGGCGATACGATTGATTTAACAGCACATACTGCTGCTATGGAAGGAAATCCTTACGCTACATTTGAAGGTTGGTATACTAATCCTGACTTCTTGAATGAGCACTTATTTAATCCTGAGACTCCGATAACTCACGATATTACGCTTTACGCTAAGTTTGCTACACCGATGGCACATCTAAGCTTGTTCACGTACGCAGATGCTGCTGCATTTGGCGAACACTTTACTGAGTGGGATTATCTACTTGATAGTGTTGATGTACAGATAGGTACAGTTATGAAGGCAGCGGAAAATGGCGATCCATATTATTGGTTAATGGCGTATATGAATGAGGGTAGCACCGTTGACGATGATGATTCGGTTATGTGGGTCGATGGCGAATTTTATGCAGATGCAGATTATAATACACTTATAGATTTAAGGGCGGCTGATGGATATACGGTAACTGGAAATACCGAATTCCACGTTCGATGGTATACTTGGACTGCTGAAGAAGGTGCGAAAACGGAGTGGCGCGTTCAATTAGATGACAACTACGTCGATGCTCCTGCTCCGACATATCATTATTTCTATGACGGACGACAATTGCCTACACCGGTTCACCCCGAAGGGAAAGAGTTCCTCGGCTGGTTCGCAGATCCACTCGCAGGTGATGTACCAGTCACGATGGCTACGAAGCACGAAACGCTTTACGCTCGTTGGGGCGGCGTGCCGGCTCCGATTGCGGTCAAATATCACACTAATTTCGGAACGGACACGGTTGTGACGGATGACAATACGTTGATTGGCAGCCACGCTTCGACGCCTAATAACCCAGCGTTTAACCGCACGGGCTATCACGTAATCGGTTGGAAGGCGCCTACTCCGACAGGACCTGATTTCGAGACGACCTTTAGTAGCGGTATGAACGGGTTAGACCTTTATGCTCAGTGGGCACCGGATACCTATGCGCTTAAGTTTAACGACACGCTTAGCGATGTTACTTATGATACCGTTGCGACTTACGGCGAAACGCTAAGTGATGTGGAACCACAGACTCCGGCCAATGGCAATTGGCACTTCGGTGGTTGGTCAGCGACACCGGGAGGGCACACTCCTGTTTCAAATAGCACGCCGATCACAGCAGCCGGAAATTATTACGCGATTTGGTACCACATCGTTCAAGTCAATCTTAACGAAGGAACCGGGGTAAATAATCAAATTGTTTACCAGGGCGAAACGTTTAATTTCGCAGCCCTTCCTGAGCCGTCTTACCTAGGACATCACTTCAAAGGTTGGTATGCCGATCCAGGATTTAACACTCTGTTTGTTCAGGCAAGTCCCGTCGAGCTTGACGCTGACATCCCGCTTTATGCTAAATGGAGTGAGGGTGCGACGGTCCGAGTGACATTCGACTATACAGGCGGTCAGTTCAACGGTGCAGATAAAGCTTACCAAGATATTCAAGATAACGGAGCTTCGAAAGCTCAGGAACCACTAGAAATTGAAAGACCCACTCGAACTGGTTACACTTTCGCCGGTTGGCGTGAATATGGTAAGCAACTGCCGTTTGATTTCAATACAATAATCACAGATCCGATAACGATTGAAGCAGTGTGGACGCCTAATCAATATACGTTAAACTTTGATTTGAACGGGGCGCCTGCTGGAAACCAACCGGACGGAGTGCCAACCTCTCAAACCGAGGTTTACGATTCGATCCCTGGAAGTGCGGGAACGCACAATCCAGAATGGGTCGGCCACGAATTTGCCGGATGGACAACTGTTCAAAACGGTGACGAGTCAACTCGCTTGTTCGGGTTGACGGGACTTGCCCCACGCACTAACATTGCTGGCTTCACCAACTACTATGGACAGTGGATTTATTCGGCCAGCCAGGTTACGAGTGTTTATGCGAAATGGACGTTACTGAGCTATCCGGTGCAGTATAAATTTGCGGATGAAACGCAAGCGACCAAACAGGTTAGCGGTCAGGTAGTGCCGATTGAAGACGAAGATGTTTTCTATGGTAGTAATTTAACCCATCCGGGTCCTGCCTTTAATGACATCAATCACGAGTTCTTAGGTTGGTACTTGGATAAAGATTTCAGCGGAGATCCGTACGACTTTAGCACGCCGGTCGAAGGGCCAATCACGCTTTACGCGAAGATGGGCGACATCGTGCGGCATCACGTGCGCTTCTTTATCGGAACGCACACGAATCCGGTAGTTTACAACGAAGTTGCAAGTGCCGACGTGGTTGATGGCGCCAATGCCCAAGCTGCGATTCCGCACTACAACGAGTATGAAGTATTTGAGGGGTGGTTCAAGGTTATAACGCCTGCAGTTGGTGATACCCCGGCTCAACTTGCCCCAGTGAAGTTTGACTTCGCGCACACGCCGATCACCGCGCCGACAGATTTCTACGCGGTTTATCGCGAGCTGACTGACGAGGAGATTCTATGGCAGAATAACCTAGAGGAAAATCCGATCGCCAATAACAATTTGACGGGTAAATATTCTAGTGTTGTGTTCGGTAAGCCGAGCGATATTACGAAGCGAAGCAATATTTCTTCCGGACTTATTGGTCACAAGGAAGTGGATGACAGCGTGTCGAAAGTTGTGCGAGCTGCTGATTTGTCTGCGATTCCGACGACCAACGCTATGTACCTGCAGATTCCTGAGCGAACTTTGATTCCTCATTCCGGCAAGTATATAACAACGGTCGAATGGACGCTTTCAATTAACCCTTAGGGTTTGCGCAAGTGTTGCAATGAAATAAAAAAAATGGTATTATATGGGTATAGAAAAGAGTCGGCGCAGTGAACGCCGACTCCCACCTAAGGTCATCAATTGATGGCAACCGTAATGAATTCAGATTAAATCCGACTCACCGGTAAAGTGAAATGTCGGATTTAATCTTTTTTGTTTTTAGTTTCAGATTTTATTACGATTTTAACGACTTGGATTACAAGTGTCAAAAACGCGCAAACGTCTGCAACGCTCAAAAGAGATTAACCTCCTTTCACTAGAATAAGTTTTTCGGGCCAAAGGCACCACTCCTTCCGTATGAAATTCGGTTACCACCATTTAACTTTCTTAGGTAACATAGGGCTAAAATTTTTTACCCCTATACTATATATATAAGTATTTTTTTGCGTTTTGTTACATTTTTGGCCAAAAAAGTTCGATTATTTTTGTCCTGATGCGTTTTAAGGCGTTTTTTAGGAGTTTCGAGGTCTGAAACTCCTAAAAAAGCCGTTAAAAAACAGTAAGCAATTTTATGCCGGCGAAAAGGGGCGAAATTCTAAGGGTTTTAGCGGTTTTTAGGCGGTGAAGTGGCGGCGTTGTTCATTTTAATGCTGATTTGGGACAATTCGCAGCGCGAATTGTCCCAAATCAGCCTTAAAATGAACAATGTTTTAGCCGCCACGCCGCCCACTTGCCAGAAGGAGCGGTTTTGTGGTATAATTGAAGAAAATTGGAGAAGGAGAGTTGGGATGACAGTCAGCAAGACGTCGCTCGCGTGTAGCGAATGCGGTTCGCGGAACTATTCGAAGGCGATCAATTCGACGAATCGGACAACGCGCCTCGAAATTAATAAATTTTGCAAATATTGCGGGAAACACACCGTGCATAAAGAAACGAAATAGGTAGGAGCAGGAAAATGAAATTTATCAAATCAGTCATTGAAGAAATGAAAAAAACTAGCTGGCCAACTATGAAGCAGTTGCGCAGCGATTCACTAACGGTTATCGAAATGACAGTCGGATTCGCGATTATCTTCGCAATTATGGACCTTGTCTTTTCGAAGGGTCTAGGCTTATTTTTATAAGACACGGAGCGTACTCGTTACGCTCTTTTTGTTTTTTCGAGGTGGATTATGCGTGATAAAACGAAGATAATTCTGATTGTGAAAGGCGTTCTCGTCGGGCTGGTTGCGGGGGTCATCGTGTCGATTTTCCGGCTGTTTATCGAGCTCGGCATCGACTTTACGAAAAACTGCTACAGTGCGGGCAAGTGGTGGATCCCAGCCGGGCTGAGTTTGGTCGCGGCTTTGGTGGTTTGGGCGCTGGTGCGCTGGGAACCCGGGATTCGCGGGAGCGGAATTCCGCAGGTTGAAGGCGAGCTGGCGGGGGATTTTGGGCCTGTTAAGCACGGGCGCGTCTTGGTTGCGAAGTTTTTTGGTGGGATTTTGACGGGCGTTGTCGGGCTGTTTGTCGGGCGCGAAGGGCCATCGATTCAGCTTGGTGCGATGAGCGCAGGTGTGATGGCTGATTTAGCTAAGTCGGGCGAGCGCGAGAAGAAGATTATGATTTCGTCAGGAGCTGCGGCAGGTTTAGCAGCGGCATTTAATGCGCCTTTGGCTGGGTTGATGTTTATTTTAGAAGAAGTGCATCACTCCTTTGCTCCGCTGTTGTGGATTACGGCTTTGGCTTCGGCGCTTTCGGCGAACTTTGTGTCGCTACAGATTTTTGGGTTGCGGCCGGTTTTAGATCTTGGAATGGTGCAACCGATTATGCCCCGCAACTACTGGGTTCTCTTGGTTTTGGGCGTTGTGGTCGGATTGTTCGCCTGTATTTATAACGCGGTGACTTTGAACGTTTCGCGGCTAAAAATTCCTTTGTGGCTGCCGTTTTTATTGGTCGTTCCGATTGGGATGTTTTTCACCGACACGTTAGGCGGCGGGGCATCGCTGATTATTTCAGAGATTTCGTCGCACACGAGTTTGGCCGTTTTGATCGGACTGTTCGTTCTGCGTTTCGTCTTTTCGACGATCAGCTACGGCAGTGGCGTGCCCGGCGGAATATTTTTACCGATTTTGACATTGGGCGCTTTTTTAGGCCTGATTACTTATAGCATAATGAATCCGGTGGTGCATTTTGCGCATGCAAACCTCGAAGCGACGTTTGCGACACTTGCCATGGCGGGGCTGTTCGCGGCGGTTTCGAAGGCGCCGATTACGGCAATTGTGCTCGTTACCGAGATGGTCGGGCACGTCGATAATTTTATGATGATTTCGGTCGTCGTGATTATCGCCTACGTCGTCGCTGACTTCTTGGGTAATGAGCCGATCTATGAGGCGCTGCTTGAGAAGTTGCTCGACAAAGAGCCGCGGATTCAGGCACTGTCGGGTGTGAGGACGTGTTTCAATTATAATATCGACATCGCGAGCGCTCTTGATGGCGCGATGATTCGTGACGTTCGCTGGCCGGACGGGGTGATAATTGCCGCAATTATTCGCGGAGAACACGAGTTTATCGCGAGTGGCGATAGCGTGATTTCGGCGGGCGATCTGCTCGTCGTCGCGACCGACAAGGGCCGCAAAAATGATGTGATTACGAGTCTTGGGAGGCTAGAAAATGGAAATTAATTTACCAAACGGCTGGGCGCCGACGCTCGTCCAAGAGCGCAGTTACGAGGTCTTGGCAAGTGGCTCAAGCGCCATTATATCTAGCCCGACGGGGACTGGAAAAACCTTAGCTTACTTGTTACCTCTTATAGCGGGCGTGAAGCCGGGCGTGCGAAACCAGATAATCGTGGTCGCACCGAGCAAAGAGTTGGCGAGCCAAATTGCTGAAGTAGCGCGCTCGCTTGGAGCGAATGTTGCGGCGTTAATCGGCGGCGGGAACGTTAAAAGACAGATTGAAAAATTGAAGAAAAATCCTGAGGTTGTCGTTGGAACTTTGGGTCGCCTGAGCGAGCTTGTCGCGCAGAAAAAACTGAAAATGCACTCGGCGGAAACAATCGTTTTCGATGAGGCGGACCAGTTGATCGAGAACGAGGCGGCGAAGTTTTTGCGACTTGCCCCGAAGGACTACCAGCTCGTCTTCGTCAGTGCCACGGCGCTGTCGAAGGCGGATGAACTTGCCGGGCTGATTCGCTCGGGGAGTTTCGAGATTGTCGAGGTCGATAAGGACGCGAGTCCGAAGGCGGACGTGACGCACGGGTTTGTGTTCGTCAAGGAAGAGCGCGAGATTATGAGCTACCTGAAGAGCATTTCGAACATGGAAGGGATGCGCGCGATCGTTTTTTTCAACCGGGCAAGTGAGGCGGAACACACGGCGTATAAACTTAAGCACGACGGGGTTAAGCTCGGTCTGATGAGTTCGAATGAGAGCAAGTTTGAGCGGGATCTCGCGATGAAGATGTTTAGGCGTGGCGAGCTGTCGTTTATTTTCACGACGGACGCTTTGGCTCGTGGGATTGACTTCGATAACATTAAATTTGTGATCAACGTCCGCACACCGCTGGACGATGAGACTTATATTCATCGGTCGGGCCGGGTCGGGCGGATAAATTCGGACGGTTTGATGAATAGCGGGGCGGTTGTGTCGCTCGTCAACCATAAAGAGCTGAAGTGGTTGCGCGGTCACGAGGCTTCGGTCGAGGAACTTTACGTTTACAGCGGCCGATTCAATACAGAACCTAAAAAAAGAGGCAATTCCTAGTCGGAATTGCTTCTTTTTTTGTGGTTAAAAATCCTTACTGTTTTTTAAGGCGTTTTTTAGTGATTTCGAGGGGCGAAAGTCCTAAAAAACGCCTTAAAAAACAGTAAGGAAAAAATAATCGAATTATTTTGGCGAAAAATGTAACAAAACGCGAAAAAATACGTATATATATAGTAAGGAGGTAAAAAATATGAAGTTTAATGTGACGCCGCGTTTTGTAGAAAAGTTTGATTTGCGGCCGATTCGGCTAGATCAGCCGCCGCGACTAGTCGAGAGTGAAAAGTTTGATAAGTTGAATTTAATTCCGAATATTTTGATGGGATTGAGTTTTGCGATGTATTCTTTTACGACTAATATCTTGTTTAGTTTAGTAATGTTGGGGTCGACGATTGCTACGCCGTTGTTGTTTGATTTTATCGGGAAGAAAAATACGCTACGAAAAAATCGAATTTTACGGGAAAAATATATCGAGTATTTAAATCGGAAAATTAATGATTTGAAGGTGCGCAAAAATAGCGAAAAAAATATTTATCTAAATCGGTATCCGTCGCTAGAAGTTTTGAAACGCCGAGTGTTGGAAATGAATCGCAAATTGTTCGAGAAAAAGCCGGGGCATGAGGATTATTTGAAATTGGAAATCGGCCGAGGAACAGTAGCTGCTAAGGTTCAATTTGATGTAACCGAAGGTGCTGATTTCGTCTGCGAAAATAGCGATTTGCTGCTAAAATATCAAGAACTTATCGGGTCGCCAGTTGTACTCGAAGATGCGCCGATTGTGGTTGGTCGAAGTTTTGCGGTGTTGGGGTCAAGCGGTCTGTTTGAAGCGTTAATGATTCAAGTAATTGCCAACTATTCACCGGAGAATGTGCGAGTTGCGTTGTATGGAATGGATGTTGAAATGGTTAAGGATTTTCCGCATTTGTATGACGGCGATTTTCGGATGGTAGCTTTTAATTCTGAGCAAATAAAAAAACTCGATAAAATATTATTATCGCGTGATTTAGCTATTGATTATATTATTTTTGCTAATTTAAAAAGCGATTTTATTGAGAAGGTTTTGATCGAAAATCCTGATAATATTCGAGTGATTTATTTTGCAGAAAAAATGAGTGATATAAATCATAATATTAATTTAATTGCTGATTTTCGAGATAATCCTATTTTGTTTGATTTGTTAGAAAATACGCAAAAGTCGTTTCAAAGATTACCAGACGAGAAGTTAGACGAAGAACTAGCGGAGAAGTTGGCTAATCTAGAAGAAGAAAAAATGCTCGAAAAAATTGAGGGATTAGCGACGCATCAGCTTGAAGTGCCAATTGCCCCGGGTTTTATGCTAGATTTGCACGAGAACGCTTTTGGCCCGCACGCCCTGATTGCGGGGACGACGGGGAGTGGAAAGAGCGAATTTCTCGCTAATTATTTGCTGATGTTGGCTAATTATTATCCTCCGGAAATTGCGCAATTTGTGATTGTCGATTACAAGGGTGGCGAGTTGAGTTCGCGCTTTGAGGGGGTGCGAAATCTCGTTGGAGCGATGACCGATTTGAAAAAGCAGGATGTAGAGCGAGTGCGATTTGCTTTGGAAAAAGAAATCGAAAAGCGAGAGCGAGAGCGGAATTATTTACCACATTTATTTGTAGTCGTTGATGAGTTCGCGCAGATGGCGGCCAAAACGCCGGAATTCCTCGATGCCTTAGTTAGTATGGCGCGCGTGGGGCGGAGTCTCGGGATTCACTTGATTTTGTCGACGCAGAAGCCGGGCGCCATCGTGTCGGATCAGATTTTGAGCAATGCGAAAACGAAGATTTGTTTTAAGGTGAACGATGCGAGTGAGAGTCGCGAAATGGTGAATACGGATAAGTGTATTCGTTTCAAACGGCCGGGCGAATTTATGATGCTTGTCGGCTACGATGATTATTTGTTCGAGAATCGCGCGCTCGATTTGAATGTGCCGGTGGATGACAAGGCGCTAGATATCCTGGGGGTTCAGGGGGAAGTAGTGCGGACGATCACTCGGGATTCGATGACGCATAAAGAAAAATTATTCGGGCAAGTGCAGGGCGCGCCGCCGCGCGAATTATGGTGTAAAAAATTACCGAAAAATCCTAAAATTAATTCAGTTGCTTTAATTGATGATATTAAAAACGTGCGACAATATGAAGATGATTTTGAGCGATATAAATTTATTGGAATTTTAGGAGAGGGTGAGATGTTTATTAATCGATATTTAGAAGGCAAACGCGCCGTTAAGCTAGATAGGACAAGCGATGAAGAAGATATCGCGCGCGCTTTTGATTTAGAAGATGATGTGATTATTGTCATCGATAAAATATATGATTTAGAATTAAAAACTAATAAAAAAATAATTTATATAATGGATAAAATAATTTATTCGTTAATTAATTTGTGTGATTTAAAATTAATTTTTGACGATACAGACCAGAATAAAATTTTAGATTTTTGCGGTGCGCGCTACACCGGCGAACTGCCGGTTATGTATGACGGAGAATTCAAAGATTTATCAGTCAGCGAGGGACTACTTGCCCGCTTTGAACGCACGCGCAAAGCGAGCGATTTCGACTATCCGGTCGATATAAATACGCTCGAAAAAATAACAGAAAAAATCGAAATAAAAAAAGCTAACGAAATTAATTACGATAGCGATCTGAATAAAATTGGAATAAGTGGCGAAGATTACGACGAACAATTTTTTATCAGGAATAATCAGCCGACTTATGGCTATAAAAAAAGCGAATTAATCTATCAAAAAAATAGGATAATTTACAAAGGGAGGAATAAAAAATGAGATTAAATATTGAAACGAAAGACACGAAGTTCGAGTGCCGATTTTGCGCGTTCGCTGAGGTCAAAGAACTTGCGGAGTTGCTCGAAGATTATTTGCAAAAGGCGATCAAGGCGCTGAAATTCAGGGGTCAAGCGCTTGCGAACGATAAAACGTTGAAGGATCAGGGGGTGCAAAATGCTAGTCATTTGTTTGTTGAGTATCGCGATTAATATTGCTCTTGCGTTCAGGTTGCGCCCGAAGCGTGAAGACGCCGTGCGGCTTTGCCGCAATTGCCACAATTTTTTTAGGGCTCACAAAAGAAAATGCCCCAAATGCCACACGAAAAAGTTAGAATTGCACTAGATGGATAGGTCAATCGGGTTTGAAGATTTCGAACCGCATCATAGGCATAAAAAAATGCCATCTGAACACGAAATTCAGGTGGCGCATTTCTTGATCAAAACGTTTGGCGGTAGAATTATACATCGCAATGAAATCCGGGATGTTCCGACCAGTGACTATTGGTGGTTTAGGAATGGTGCACGTGAAGATTGGGAACTGAAAAAGTTCACGGGAAAGCCTAAAAATGTAGACAAGGTATTGCGAAAAGCGGCCGTTCAATCCGGAAACATCATTATTGACATCAGCGAAAATTCGCATTGTCACAAAGAAATAATCGCGACAATAAAGTGGGTGCAGGTGCGTGAAGGAATTCCGGTAATAATGATTATCGAGAGAAACGTTTTCTAAACAACAAAAAAGATATCTAGGTAGCGCTGCCGACACGGCATTGGCCTAGGTATCTTTTTATATTTCTATTATACAACTTACCGGCGAAAAAAGCAAGTGCAAAAAAGCCTTTCGGTCGGCGCGAAATTTTGTTATAATATAAGGTATGATAAAACTAATTGCAATCGACCTAGATGGCACGCTACTCAATAGCGCGAAGACCATCAGTCCACGAAATATCGAAGCACTCAAAAAAGCCGAAGCGCAAGGCGTCAAAGTCGTCATCACGACTGGGCGCCCGCTCGCGATGATCGAACCATACATCGAGGCAATTGGCTCGCACAAAGAGGACGATTATTCGATCACCTTTAACGGCGGTTTAGTTCAGCGCAACCTGAGTGGCGAGATTCTCGCGAAACGCTTGATGACCCGCGAGGAAGTTGACGACATCGCGCGACTTGCCCGCGAGTTGGACCTGCCGATGGACGTTTTGTCCGAGGCGAACGTGCTTCAACTCCCAACGTCACAAAACCTAGAGTCGCTCTATGGTCTAGCCAACCCTTACCTGAACTTCATCCAAGACGTCAAACTCGACGACTGGAAAATTTTCAACAAGGCAGTGATGACCGACGAGCCGGCGCGGCTAGACGAAAAAATCGCGAAAATTCCGCAAGAGTACCGCGATCGCTACGAGGTCATCAAAAGCCGCGATATGTTGCTCGAGTTTATGAGTCGCGGCATCACGAAAGCCAGCGGGCTTGAAATGCTCCGCAAAATTCTCGGCATCGAAATCTCAGAAATTATGAGCCTCGGCGATGAGGAAAACGACCTCAACATGATCGAATACGCCGGCCTCGGCGTCGCGATGGGAAACGCGGTCGAAACAGTGAAACAAGCGGCGGACGTCGTGATGGAAATGACAAATGACGAGGATGCCGTGGCAATTGCCGTCGAGCGCTTCGTCCTTCAATAATCAACGAAAATAAGGAGCAATAAAATGGGACTATTCGACAAAATCAAACGCGCCTTCACCTTCGAAGAGGCGTCAGAGGAAGAGCAACTCGAGCTCGAAGCCTTAGAAATCGAGAGCATGGAGCTGGCAAGTCAGCCCTTCGGCGACTTCAGTATGCCTGATCCGATCACGGAATCAATCCTGCTCGACGCCAAACGCGAAGAATTAGAAGCTGAAAAAACTTACGAAAAAGGCTTAGAAAAAACCCGCACGGGGTTTGGCGCTAAGCTGAATTCGCTCTTAGCTAATTTCCGCACGGTCGACGAAGAATTCTTTGAAGAACTTGAAGAAACGTTGATTACAAGCGACGTTGGATACGAACTCGCGCTAGAAATAACCGAAGACCTCCGCCGCGAGGTTAAGCTCGAAAAAGCGAAATCGACTGAGGATGTGCAGAACGTCATCATTGAAAAAATGATCGATATTTACGAGCAGGACGAGGTCAAAAGTCCTGAGCTCAACATCGAGCCAAACAGGCTCAACATCATCCTGTTCGTCGGCGTCAATGGCGTTGGGAAGACGACGACCATAGGGAAACTTGCGACGAAACTTCAAAACGACGGTCACAAAATCCTGACTGCGGCGGCTGATACGTTCCGCGCCGGCGCCATCAATCAGCTCATCGAATGGGGCCGTCGTGGCGATTTCGAAGTTGTGGCGAAACCTGAGGGGAGCGATCCAGCGGCCGTCGTGTTCGACGCGCTGACGAAAGCCAAACAAGAAAATTACGATATTCTATTGGTCGATACGGCCGGCCGCCTGCAAAACAAGGAAAACCTGATGGCGGAACTTGCCAAAATTCACCGAATTATTGAGCGCGAAATCGGTCGCAAGGCTGACGACGTCTTGCTGGTTCTCGATGCGACGACGGGTCAAAACGCTCTGAGTCAGGCCAAAGCCTTCACGGAAACGACTGATGTTACCGGCCTCGTTCTGACAAAAATGGATGGAAGCGCTAAAGGTGGCGTCGTGCTCGGCATCCACAACGCGATGAACATCCCCGTCAAGCTCATCGGCTTCGGCGAGGGCATCGACGACCTCAAGGCCTTCGACATGGAGGCCTTCGCCTACGGCCTCTTCAAGGGTCTGATCAAGTAGTGCGCGCCGCCTATTTCGCCGGCGGGTGCTTCTGGTGCCTCGTCGAACCGTTCGATTCAAAAGACGGAATTGGGCAAGTCACCGCCGGCTACGCGGGCGGTTCGCTCGTTGATCCAACTTATGAAGACGTCAAAACCGGAACGACCGGCCACGCCGAAACGATTAAAATAACTTATGATGAAGCGAAGTGGTCGTTTGCGCAACTGCTTGAAATTTATTTACAGTTAGTTGATGCGACCGACGCGCAAGGGCAGTTTATGGATCGTGGTTCAAGTTATCGTCCTGTAATTTTTTACACGAGCGAAAACGAACGCGAGATTGCAGCAGAACGTTTAGCAAAAATCGAAGGTTCAGTCATTGAACTCGTGCCTTACACGAATTTTTACGAAGCTGAACCTGAACATCAAGGGTTCTATAAACGAAATCCAGAAAAAATGCTCCAAGAAAAACAAGAACGTCAAGATTGGCTAGAAAACCGCCCCGAATGACAAGTTTTTTGAAAAAGCAGTCGATATATGGCAGTTGGGGGCGGGTATAGAATTTATACCCGCCCCCAACTGCCAAAATAAGACCAAAAATCGAAAAATCTTGTCATCAGGGGCGGTTTAGGCTCCAAATGACACAATATTCAGAAAAAAGGTCGATTTTTGGCACAAAAGAGCCGTGATATATTTTATCACGGCTCTTTTGTGCCAAAATAAGGGCAAAAATCCAAAAAACGTGTCATTTGGAGCCTAATTAGGAAATTAGCTTATCAATTTCTTTTTTTAACTCCGAAAGCATTTCGCTTTCGTCGACGCGGCGTAAAGGTTCGCCGTGTTTGAAGAGCATCCCAACTCCGCGACCGCCGGCCAGACCGATATCAGCCTCGCGAGCCTCGCCGGGACCGTTGACGATGCAGCCCATCACAGCTACTTTAATCGGAGCTTTAACATTTTCTAAATAACGTTCAATTTCTTCAGCGATTGGAATCAAATCAATCTCGGTGCGGCCGCAAGTCGGGCACGAAATCAAAGTTGGTGCGTTGTTCATCAGACCGAAAGTTTTCAAAACTTCGCGAGCGACTTTAATCTCTTCGACGGGGTCGGCGCTTAACGAAACGCGCAAAGTATTTCCGATTCCCATCGATAACAAACCGCCTAAACCAGCCGCCGATTTAATCGAACCGCTAAATTTCGTTCCGGCTTCCGTAATACCCAAATGCAGCGGATAGTCAAACGTTTCAGCCGCCAAACGATAGGCTTCTAAAGCCAAAGGCACGTTCGAGGCTTTCAAAGAAATAATAATATCATGGAAATCTAATTCTTCTAAAATTCCAACGTGGAACTTCGCACTAGCGACCATCGCTTCAGCTGTCGGATAACCAAATTCTTCTAATAAATGTTTCTCCAGAGAACCAGCATTAACGCCAATCCGAATCGGAACGCCGTGCTCTTTACAAGCCCGAACAACCGCTTCAACATTTTCGCGCGACCCGATATTACCTGGGTTAATCCGAATTTTATCAATCCCATTCTCAATCGCTAAAAGTGCCAACTTATAATCAAAATGAATATCCGCGACCAAAGGAATAGAAATCCCCGCTTTTATAGCAGCCACAGCTTCCGCCGCCTCGACATTGTTAACCGTCACGCGAACCATTTCGCAACCGGCCGCTTCTAAAGCATTAATCTGCGCCACCGTCGCCGCAACATCAGCGGTCTTCGTGTTCGTCATACTCTGAATCACCACAGAATCAGAACCGCCAATCACCAAATCCCCAACGCGAACTGCGCGCGTCGCACTTCTATGCGTCACCGTCTTGTCAGACACCGCCTTATCAGACCTCGTCATCGCTAACCTCCTCGACATCATCGTCATCGTAATTAAACTTCGTGTGCGTGTGATTTTCCGCCTGCGCCATCCGGTAACTAAACAGGTAAATCGCAGCTCCAGCTAGCACCACCACGTAAGTCGTCATCTGTTGCATCGGGAAAAAGTAACTCAGCACCGCAACCAACACGGCAGGAATCGTCAGGGCAAACGCCACCGGTTTCGCCGTGTAAAATTTGTTCGGATAGCCGCGCAACATCGGCATATAAAAGCCGGTCACCGCAAAGCGCAACTTGTCGACCCAGCGAGCACCGGGCACCGTAAACGCAATTATAAAGTGGCAAATCAAACACGCCAACAGCAAATCGCTCAGCACCGTCAAAATCGTCGGAAGTAGCAACCCGATATAAATGAAAACTTTCACGATCCGCGGAACGCTAAAAGTCGTCAAACCTTTTTTCAAATCCTTCGAATTATTGTTCTGCAAATACTGCGAATATTGCATGTAATCGAGAGTCAACGGCTTTTGTAGATACGCCGCTATCACTGGGTTGATCGCGTTCACATACATCCGGTCCTTATACAGCGTCACCGACACCATCGCGTCACTCACCGCATCGCGCGCGTCGATCGAGTCCGTATTGATCTTCTCGTTAGGCAGGAAATAAACGTCGAACGTCTTAGTCTTTATCGTCGCTGACGAGTCCTTCATCGAAAGTTTGTAATCGTCGGTCAAAGAAAATTCGGGCAAGTCCCGCCCAACCTTGTTCAGGTCGGCCACAATCGGCTTCGTCGAAGCACTCATATAGAATAAAGAAGGCAGCGCAATCACAAAAACGAGGAAAGCGAGCTGCAGAATCCACTTGCCAAGCGAGACGTTGCGGGCTTCGCCCAACTTGCCAAGGTTGAAAAGGGGGGTTAAATTTAATTTCAGATTTGTAGGTTTCATATGAACATTATAACATTTATTAAGGAATTTAATTTATTTTTGCTTTAAAAAAATTATAGGGGTATAATTAATTTATAGATTCATCTTTAATTTGGTCCCGAGAGGCCGACAAGATTGTTATCATGTGACGTGTAGAACCGGCAAATCCCCTCCTCAAATTTTTGCCTTTCATCTCCCATTTTCATAGTATCTACACGCACTGTAATATATTGTTGCCCTCTCGCGAAATACGAGAGGGTATTTTTTATGAAAGAAGTCCTAGACGCACCGACAATCAACCGGTCCATCAACCGCATCGCGTACGAAATCATCGAACAAAACGCGGGAGCAAGTGACATCGTCATCGTCGGCATCAAGACCCGCGGGGTCTACATCGCTCGGAGAATCGCCGAAAAAATCGAGGCAATTGAAGGCATCCATTTGCTGGTGGGCGAACTCGACATTTCAAATCATCGCGACGATAAAAAAGTGGCGAGTGATCCCGAAGGGTCGGTTATCCCAACTTCAATAGAAGGAAAAAATGTTATCTTAGTCGATGATGTTTTGTTCACGGGCCGCACGATCAGGGCTGCGATGGACACGTTGATCGAGTTCGGCAGACCGAGCAGAATAAAACTCGCCGTCTTAGTTGACCGCGGACACCGGGAGCTGCCGATCAGAGCGGATTACGTCGGAAAAAACATTCCGACGGCGCGAGACGAGGCGATTGAGGTTAGGGTCGCGGACCTTGACGGGGAAGATGTAGTGAGGATTGGAAAAATATGAGCGTAAAATTAAAACACATCGTATCAATCGAAGATATTTCAACTGAGGATATTTTAGGATTGATCGACCGCGCCATCGCGTTTAAACGCGGTGTTAAAATGAATGTTGGAGCGCAAACTTTTGTCGCTAATATGTTCTTTGAGAATTCGACGAGAACGCAGTATAGCTTCGAAGTTGCCGAGAAAAAAATAGGCTGCGAAGTCGTAAACTTCAACGCGCAGGCCTCATCGGTCCAAAAAGGCGAAACGCTATATGACACGGTCTTAACGTTCAGCTCGCTTGGAATTGACATTGCGGTTATCCGCCACCCGGAAGATAAATATTATCAAGAATTAATCGACTCGAAAACTTTGAAATGTTCGTTCATCAACGGCGGTGACGGTTCAGGTCAACACCCGAGCCAGTGCCTGCTCGATATGGTGACAATCAAAGAAGAGTTCGGTCACTTCAAGGGCTTAAAAGTAGCCATTGTCGGCGACCTTTCGCACTCGCGAGTTGCGCGTAGCAACATGGAACTCTTAAACCGCCTAGGCGCGGAAGTTTATTTCAGCGGCCCGCTAGAATGGTACAATCCAACCGAATTCAACAAATACGGAACATATTTGCCAATCGACGATTTGGTCGAAAAGGTTGACGTGATGATGATGCTGCGCGTGCAACACGAGCGTCACGGCGACGAAACGTCGTTCAGCAAATCGGTTTACCATAAACAATACGGCCTAACGGTCGAACGCTACGAAAAAATGAAGTATCACTCGATCGTGATGCACCCAGCGCCGGTCAACCGCGACGTCGAAATCGACGGCGAGTTAGTCGAAGCGTTGCGTTCGCGAATTGCCGCCCAAATGGAGAATGGTGTCTTCACCCGGATGGCGATGCTCGAGGCGGTGATTAACTATCGCAGCGAAAATTTAATTCAGGCTTAATAGTTGCATATTAAGTTGAGAGATTTGGGGATTTGAGGTATAATACTTTTAATCTTTAATGATTGATCCAGAGAGGTCAAAAAGAGTTCAAAAAAATAATTAGGCAAGTCATCCCTGCCGGGCGGCTTGCACTCTCGAACTCATTTTGACTTGCCAATAAGTTAAAATGAGTTTTATATTTTGAAGGAGCAAAAGATGCGCGAAAAACGTTATTTAGTATTAGAAGACGGAACAATTTTCGAGGGGTATGCGTTCGGCGCGCCCGAGGAAACAGCGGGTGAGGTCGTATTCACGACTTCGATGACCGGCTACCAGGAGTCGATTACCGACCAGAGTTTCAACGGCCAAATCCTGACGTTCACTTATCCGATGGTGGGCAATTACGGGGTCAACCGCGACGATTACGAATCGATTATCCCGACTTGTAAAGGGGTTATCGTGAAGGAACACGCTCGCGTGGCGTCGAACTGGCGTAACCAAATGACTTTAGACGAATTTCTGAAATCGCGCAACATCCCAGGAATCAGCGGAATCGATACGCGCGCGTTAACTCGCAAACTCCGCAATGTCGGCGTTATGAAGGGGAAACTTGTGAACGAGGGCGCAGCCTTTGAATCAGTTATCGCTGATCTTAATACGATCACATTCCCGACCAACCAAGTTGAGCAAGTTTCAACTAAGACGGCTTACCCATCACCGGGCATCGGTCGCAACGTTGTCGTTGTCGACTTCGGTTTGAAACACTCAATCTTGCGCGAACTTTCACGTCGCGACTGCCAATTAACAGTCGTGCCATACAACACAACAGCTGAAGAAATCTTAGCGATGAACCCAGATGGCGTTATGCTGACTAACGGACCGGGCGACCCGACAGATGTGCCGGAAGCGCTTGATATGATCCGTGGCATCCAAGGTAAGTTGCCGATTTTCGGAATCTGCTTAGGTCACCAATTATTGAGTTTAGCAAATGGTGCAAAAACGATTAAATTAAAATTCGGTCACCGCGGATTGAACCACCCGGTTCGCAACCTGAAAACAGGCCGCATCGACTTCACGAGTCAAAACCACGGTTACGTGGTCGATCCGGATTCGCTTGCCGGAACTGGTTTAGAAGTGACGCACGTTGAGGTCAATGACTCAACGGTTGAGGGCGTAGCCCACACGACTTGCCCAGCATTTTCGGTGCAATTCCACCCGGATGCAGCGCCAGGGCCGCATGACGCGATTTACCTGTTTGACGAATTTATGCAATTGATGGACGATTTCAAAGTTAAGAGATAAGAGGATTTTAGAATGCCAAAACGCACTGATATAAATAAAATTATGGTAATCGGTTCAGGCCCAATCATCATCGGGCAAGCCGCCGAGTTCGACTACGCGGGCACGCAAGCGTGTTTGTCGCTTAAAGAAGAAGGCTATGAAGTTGTCTTGGTCAACTCGAACCCAGCGACGATTATGACCGACAAAGAAATCGCAGACCGCGTTTACATCGAGCCGATTACGCTTGAATTCGTAAGCAAAATTTTGCGCAAAGAACGCCCGGAAGCAATCGTGCCGACATTGGGAGGACAAACTGGTCTGAATATGGCGATGCAACTTGCCAAATCGGGGATTTTAGAAGAGTTAAATATTGAATTATTGGGGACTAAGCTGTCGGCGATCGACCAAGCTGAGGACCGCGATTTATTCAAGAAATTGATGGAAGATTTGAATCAACCGATTCCGGAATCTGAAATCGTAAATACCGTTGAAGAGGCTGTCGAGTTTGCGAACACGATCGGCTATCCATTGATCGTTCGTCCGGCGTTCACTTTGGGCGGTACCGGCGGCGGGATGTGTGACAACGAAGAAGAACTTCGTTTGATTTCGGAAAACGGTTTGAAACTTTCGCCGGTTACACAATGTCTAATCGAGCGTTCAATCGCCGGCTTCAAAGAAGTCGAATACGAAGTTATGCGCGACTCGGCGGATAACGCAATCGTGGTTTGTAACATGGAAAACTTCGATCCGGTTGGGATTCACACCGGTGACTCAATCGTGTTCGCGCCGTCGCAAACTTTGAGCGACTACGAATATCAAATGTTGCGCGATGCGTCATTAGACATCATCCGCGCGCTGAAAATCGAAGGTGGATGTAACGTTCAACTAGCCTTGGATCCTAACTCGTTTAACTATTACGTTATCGAAGTGAACCCGCGTGTTTCACGCTCGTCAGCCTTGGCAAGTAAAGCGACAGGTTACCCGATCGCTAAACTCGCTGCGAAAATTGCGGTTGGTTTAACATTGGATGAAATGATCAACCCGGTAACAGGCACTACTTACGCTGAGTTTGAACCAGCTTTAGACTACGTTGTCGCTAAAATTCCGCGTTGGCCGTTCGATAAATTTGAAAACGGCGACCGTTTCCTAGGTACGCAAATGAAGGCTACTGGGGAAGTTATGGCGATTGGCCGCAACATCGAAGAGTCATTACTCAAAGCTGTTCGCTCGCTTGAAATCGGTGTTTACCACAACGAAATTAAAGAATTAAAAGATGCTGACGAAGAAGAATTAACATTCAAAATCGTTAAAGCTCAAGATGACCGCCTGTTCTATCTAAGCGAAGCAATCCGCCGCGGTTGGTCGGTTGAAAAGTTACATGACCTAACTAAAATCGATTTATTCTTCTTAGATAAACTAGTTCACATCTTCGAAATCGAACAAGAATTGGCCCAAAACGTCGATTCAGTCGAAGTGCTTAAATACGCTAAACAAAACGGATTCTCGGACCGCAAAATTGCCGATCTATGGAACCGCACAGCGGGTGAAATCTCGGCAGCGCGCCACGACAACGGAATTATTCCGGTTTACAAGATGGTCGACACTTGCGCGGCTGAATTTGAGAGTCACACGCCGTATTTCTACTCGACCTACGAGTGGGAAAACGAGTCGATTCGCTCCGGAAAAGAGAGTGTCTTAGTTCTCGGTTCAGGCCCAATCCGCATCGGGCAAGGGGTCGAGTTCGACTACGCGACGGTGCACTCGGTGAAAGCCATCCAAGAAGCTGGCTACGAAGCCATCATCATGAACTCAAATCCGGAAACGGTTTCGACTGACTTCTCGATTTCTGATAAACTTTACTTCGAGCCGTTGACGCTTGAAGACGTAATGAATGTCATCGACCTTGAACAACCTAAGGGCGTTATCGTGCAATTCGGTGGCCAAACGGCGATCAACCTCGCTGAACCATTGACTAAACAAGGTGTGAAAATCTTGGGAACTTCAATCGAAGACCTTGACCGCGCTGAAAACCGCGACTTGTTCGAGCAAGCCTTGAATCAGCTCGAAGTACCTCAACCTCCAGGTGCCACTGCGGTGTCGGAAGAGGAAGCGGTCGTAATTGCCAACCGCCTCGGCTATCCGGTCCTTGTCCGCCCGTCGTACGTCTTGGGTGGACGCGCGATGGAAATCGTCGAAAACCAAAAAGACCTGGAAAGCTACATGCGAACTGCCGTGAAGGCAAGTCCCGACCATCCCGTTCTTGTCGACCGTTACTTGCTTGGTCGCGAGTGTGAAGTCGATGCGATTTGTGACGGAAAAGATGTTTTGATTCCGGGAATTATGGAACACATCGAACGCGCCGGAGTTCACTCGGGTGACTCGATGGCGGTTTATCCGCCGCAAACTTTCAGCGATGAAATTATTAAAACAATCGAAGACTATACGACTCGACTTGCCTTGGGCTTGAATTGTATCGGGATGATGAATGTGCAGTTCGTTATTCACGAAGATAAGGTTTACGTGATTGAAGTGAATCCGCGCGCATCACGGACGGCGCCGTTCTTGTCGAAGATTACGGATATTCCGATGGCTGACGTTGCGACGAAATGTATTTTAGGCGAAACACTTGCCGAACAGGGCTACAAAGGTGGTTTAGCGCCGACGCCTAGTCGCGTGCATGTTAAGGCTCCTGTCTTCTCGTTCACGAAACTGCAAAAAGTCGACACGTACTTAGGCCCTGAAATGAAATCGACGGGTGAAGCGATGGGTAGTGACGTTACGCTTGAGAAAGCTTTGTATAAAGCGTTCGAAGCGAGCAACTTCCACATGCCGAAATACGGTCGCATCCTGTTCACGATTGCTGATGAAACGAAAGACGAAGCTTTGGAACTCGCTAAACGGTTTAACGAAATCGGCTATTCGTTACTTGCGACTGAAGGAACGGCTGATTTGTTCCGCGAGGCTGGCCTGTATGTCGATACGGTCAACAAAATCGGTGAAGCTGGTGACGAAATGGATCCAGCGAATATCATCGGTGCGATCAACACGGGCCATGCCTGCGTTGTGATCAATACGATGAGCCGCAAACGCACTGAAGAAAACGACGGTCGCAACATCCGCCGCGCCGCAGTTGAACGTGGAGTGCCATTATTCACGTCGCTTGATACTGCTGATGCAATTTTACGCGTTTTAGAAGCTCGTAGCTTCTCAACAATGGCGATTTAAAAACTCTAATCGCATCCAAGCCGATTTTTAACTGATTCGAGGCTCGAATTAGTTAAAAAACGGCTTGGATGCGATTAGGCGAATATATAGGAGTTCCAAATGAGTATTTTAACAGTAAAAAACCTCAGCCACGGCTTTGGTGACCGCGCAATTTTCGATGACGTCAACTTTCGATTATTAAAAGGCGAACACATCGGTTTCGTCGGCGCCAACGGTGAAGGTAAGTCGACGTTCATGAACATCATCACGGGTTCGCTTGAACCGGATGAGGGAAAAATTGTTTGGTCGAAGCAGCACCGCGTCGGCTATATGGATCAGCACGCGGCGTTAACGCCTGGGAAATCAGCGCGCGAAGCCTTAGCGGATGCGTTCAAATATTTATTTGATGCTGAAGCTGAAATGAACGAAATCTATATGCAAATGGGCGAGATGAACGATGAAGAAATGGCTGCTGCGTTAGAGCGCACAGCTGAAATTCAAGATCTCCTGGACCATAGCGATTTTTATTTAATCGATTCAAAAGTTGAAGACATCGCGCGCGGGCTCGGCCTCTCTGCGCTCTTAGATAAAGACGTTGCCGACCTTTCAGGTGGTCAAAGAACGAAAATCCTTCTGGGTAAACTGCTCTTAGAAAAACCAGATATCCTACTATTAGATGAGCCGACTAACTACCTCGACGAAGAGCACATCGAGTGGTTGCGCACCTACTTGCAAAACTACGAGAACGCCTTCGTCCTAATCAGTCACGACGTCGACTTCATGAACTCGGTTATCAACTTGATCTACCACGTAAACAATCTGAAAATCGATCGCTACGTGGGCAATTATTTCGAGTTCGAACGCCTTTATGAAGAGAAGAAAAAACAACTCGAATCGCAGCACGAAGCCCAAACCAAAGAAGCTGAAAAACTAAAAGACTTCATCGCAAAGAAAAAAGCGAACGTTGCGACCAGCGGCCAAGCTAAAGCGCGCCAGAAGAAACTCGATAAAATGGTCATCGTCGAAAAAATCCAAGAGAAGCCTAAACCGAAATTCGACTTCAAATTCGGACGCACTTCCGGAAAATTAATCTTCGAAACCAAAGACTTAGTCATCGGCTACACGGAGCCACTTTCAAGCCCAATCACGCTCAAACTTGAACGCGGCGCGAAAGTCGCGTTCACTGGCTCAAATGGAATCGGAAAAACGACCTTACTCCGCAGCTTACTCGGTCAAATCAAACCGCTATCGGGAACGACTGAACACGGCGAATACCAAGAAATCGGCTACTTCGCCCAGGAAATCAAAAATCCTAGTCAAAAAACTTGCCTCGATGATTTTTGGGATGAGTTCCCATCGTGGAACCAAGCCGAAATCCGCGCGGCACTTGCCCGCTGTGGTCTGGGGACGAAGCAGATTGAGAGCCGCGTCTACGTGCTTTCCGGCGGTGAGCAGGCCAAACTCAGACTCGGGAAGATTATGAACAACGAGTCGAACATCCTGGTGATGGATGAGCCGACCAACCACCTCGACGTCGACGCCAAGGACGAGCTGAAACGGGCGCTCAAGGAGTACAAGGGCACGGTCATTATGGTGTGCCACGAGCCCGAGTTCTATCAGGATATCGTGACGCAGACGATTAACTGCGAAGAGTGGACGACCAAGACGCTCTAAAAATCCTTACTGTGTTTTAAGGCCTTTTTTAGGGGTTTCGAGGGTCGAAAGCACTAAAAAACGCGTTAAAAAACAGTAGAGACTTTTAAAACGCCAAATGTCAATAGAAAACACCGAAAAAGCGCCGATTTTAAGGCGTTTTTTTGTGTGAAGAATTTGTGAAAAGTTTTAGTGTAAAATCATTGTGAAATTTCCACATTTATTATACAATGTTTGTATATATTATGCTAAACTACGGCGAATTTGCCGTTAGAGATGTGGGGGAACACAGGATGAGTTACAAACAAAAAGCGATTGCGATCAAAGCAGCTATAGGAGTGGTTGTTATTGTCGCGGTAGCGTCGGCATTTTTATTTGTCAAAGGGCAAGTGGAAAAGACGGACGTTGCTTATCAACCCGAAAAGGTGAACCAACGAATTATCGAACAGTACGCGGCTAAGCACGGGAAGCTTGCTGATTTGCAGGACGACACTAAACGGGCGGCCTTGCTTGAAGATGCCAAAAATGCGAAAGTCGAGTTGATCGTCAATCTCGGCGATAAAACGGTGGCGAGCGAACTTGGTGACAAGTTGCAAAGCGCGTCGGCTACAAAAGTTGCGGCCGTCGAAGCAGATATCAAAAAAGCTGCGCAAGGCGACATCAACCGCTTGGTCAAAAAATACGGTGCTAAGGTTATCGACCAAAGCGCTTATTTGGTGAACACTGCGACGGTTGAGGTTAAATACGACCAAGTCGAAGCGATCGCAAAAGACAACCACTTCGAAAACACTGGTGTCAATGCGTACTTCCAACGACTTGAAGGCGGCGACGCTGAAGAAGCTGGTAAAAACGCTGCGACTTCTGAGGCAACTGCAGCTGCAGGAACAGGGCGTGGGCAAGTCATCGCCATCATCGATGACGGAGTGCGAGCTAACCACGAAAACTTTAATCCAGCGACAATGGATTCGTCGGCGTTAGCGATCACTAAAAACACCAACTGGGCTACCAACACGCAAAACCTAGGTCACCCAGCGACTTACAAATCATCTAAAATTCCTTACGAATACAACTATGTTAACACTTCTGATACTGATGGTTGGGAAACAGGCGCACAGTCAGCTAACTACTCTCACGGGACACACGTTGCGGGGATCGCATCTGGTACAGCGGCCAATCATAAAGGGGTAGCGCCAGACGCCCAAATCCTAAATATGAGACTCTTCGATCCGGCTAACTTAGAGCAAAGCGGTGGGACAAACAAGATAATTGCGGCAATTGAAGACGCGGTTAAATTGAACGCTGATGTCATCAACCTATCGCTTGGAATTGCGATGTTTGAAAAAGAAGACTTGGCTGAAACTTATGCGGAACTCATTGCTGATCCATACTTCGCAAATTTATATAATACTATTACAACCGCTACGGCAGCTGGAGCAACGGTTGTTGCAGCTGCAGGTAACGAAGGTTTAGTTGGAGCGGTCAACGTTCCAGCGGCCTTTGATAACGTTATTGCAGTTGGGGCAGCTAATGCAACTACCCAAGTGCCTTGCAACTTCTCATCTTGGAGAAATGCAGCGTTTGACAACGGACATGCAAAACCGGATTTACTTGCTAAAGGTCAATCAGTTAGCAGTTCAGTCATCGGTAACAATGCCGATTCTAACGGTGTGGGGAACTCATGGCCAGGTACACAGTACGCAAGTAAGGACGGAACTTCGATGGCGACGCCAGCAGTTTCCGGAGCGGTTGCGGTTTACAAAGAGCTAAAACCTGGTAAAACGACTGATTCAATTAAAGTTGCTTTAGACAATGCGGCTACTCCATCTAAAACGGGCGATAATTACTTCTCGACACGCGAACAGGGTGGAGGTTATATCGACCTTGCTAAAGCAGTTGCAGCAAAAACAACGCTTAGAGGTATTGATAGCCAACCACTTGCCTACGCGGCACCCTATCTAGGTGACAGCGTAACGATTCAAGTTGTCATCAAGAACGAAGATGCGGAATCGGTTGATTATAAATGGAACAATTACGGAGGTGTGTTCTCAGCGACGCAAACTCCTGGAACTTATACGGACGACTCAACTGAAGGCTTCAAAATCACGGATTTAGGTTCTTCGACACTGACAAAACTTGCTGATGCCAACGTTCGCTTAATTGCCAACGATGTGCAAAACGAACCGTCGCTCGGCGGGGTTGATTCGGTGATCACGGTTGCAGCGGGCGAAAGCAAAACGCTGACTTTCCAAATCAATACGGCTTCGACGACTGAGGCAGCCTATACTGAAGGCTTCATCCGCTTCAGACCAGCTAGCGTGGCAGATGCTTCGGCTGACCTATCGATTCCTTTCACTGCCTATAAAACAGCTACGATCCAACCGCTTATCCCGAACACGGTGAACTTCAACGTGGGCGGCCTTAGCGGGGTCGTAAACCCATTCATCTCTCCGGGCAATTCAGCGGCAAAAGACTCGCTGTCTATCAACTTCAAGGCAAGTTCGGAAGGTGTTACGATTACGAAACTCGGTATTTACCGCAGTAAGAATTTGACTAATCCAGTGTTTGAAAAAACGGATGGTGCCGGAATTGGTGCTTTGTCAACGGAAACTGCAACGGTCTTGAGTTGGAATGGTTCTAACTCTGGTTGGACAGGTTCTACTTATGTAGCTGATGGCACTTACTATTATGGTGTTACGGCGACAGGCGACGGACGAACTGAAACTAAGTTCTATACAGTTAATGTTGACCAAACAGCGCCACACGTAAACCCGGGAACTTTCACGGAAGATTCTACAGGTTATATAATTACTTTACCGATTACCGAAGTCACTAACAATTTGAGCTATTCAACTACCAATGGTAGCCTTAGAGCTGATATTGAGTTGAATGATATCGATTCTGTTGAAAACGTCATTATGGACCTTGATTACAATCAAAACAACAACACCAACTATTTGCGGTTATATGTGCGCAAATCAAGTTTAAGTCCGACGCACGAATTTACAAACGTAAACCATGTTACGATTCTAAGCACAACAACGGATGTTAAAGATAATGCCGGTAACGTACTTGAACCGGTTGAGAATGTGCAATTCGTTTCAACAACGCAACAAGCAGAACCGGGCTTGCCTCAAGCAATCATGGAGTCTATCACAGGAGATACAAGCTATACCGGTGGTGAAGTTACTTATGCGAATAATAAAATCACCTACCACTATAAACAGGTAACGCAAGCGACGAAAGACGCTGCGAAAGCTCGCAAGATCAAACTAAAAATGATCACGATCACATCTCCTGCAACTTATGCTAAAAACGACCATGGTGCTGATTTAGAAATCAGCCAGCCGGTTTCGGTATTCTCTTCACTTCTTAATAAGCTAACATTCGGTTTATTAGGTGGTCATAACAATGCGACCAAAGCAGACGAAGAAGTAGAAGAAGATCTTACTCCAGTAATGCAAACTGTTAGTGCAACTGTTGCAGATGGTTCGATTAACTTAGGCTTTGTAGGTCATGATGTTTATCGAACATTAGATATTGACGAAGATGCTTCTGCACTTGACCCAGATGACAAAGCTTACTTCGACTTAGACACGATGACGGGTCGAACTTCTGAAACGAAAGTTCAACTTACAGCAACAGCGACAGGTTCGCCGGATTGGCTAAAAGAATTCTGTAGCACGGCAAACACTCAAATCGGTATTAAGGACTACGACGGAACAACGATTCCGTTCGGTAAAGTTGATAAATATATCCGACCTGATACAGCTGGTTCTCAATGGACATTAATCACTGGGCCGGTTTCGGTAGCGGGCGATTACAAATTCCAATTCAGAGTAAAAGGTGTCAACGGGTTCGAAGTATCTTCTCCTGAGCTATATCTTACAGTAACAGCGCAAACGTCAACGCTTAATTTCGCTTATCCAACGGCGAATAATGCTAACGATGAAATGCTTGGACAAATGCAAGCGGCTGACCCAACTTTCGACCCGACAAATGTTGCTGCGATTTATCGCTATGCGGGAGTTCCGGCGTTCAATATCGCCAACCTCTTCCAAGCAACGGCGATGACTGATGCGGTAACAAGCTTCACGAAAGCTCAAGCAGCAAATCTTATTAATACCGGAAATGCCGATTCAACTTACGGGAAATTAACTCTATCATCTCCGATAGATCCTGAAGTTTATAATACAGTGCAAAAACGGACTCTTACTTATAAAAATGCGAATGGAGCTACACAAACTAAAGAAATAGCGATTCTAATCGTTCCAGCAGCTCTTACGCCAGAACAAAAAGCAGCTTATAACGGAACGAACGCAACTACGTTAATCATTAATAAATTATTATTCCATCAAGGACTTTTAGAAACAAATTCGGACGGATCTAAATCGTTCCCAACAATTGTCAATGATGGTAACGTCTTACCTCTTTACGATACATCTAGCTTCACTCGCTTAGGTGGCGCTGAATTCACGGTTTACCACATCGAACAACGTTACTACGATATCACTAGCCCACTTGCCGGGGAAGGTGCCAGCAGTCGTGCTGATAGTGTCCACGGGTTACTTGTCGGGGATGTTGTCGCTATCGATTTGCGTGACAAACTTACGAACCAAGCAGGTACGAATATTGTAAATGGTATCGTAACGGCAGAGGGAGCACCGCTTGAACTGTCTAATGCGGATGCGCTAGAACAAATTTCGTTCGAAGCGCGTACTGGTCGCAATAACTTCAAGAAACGGACGCCGCCAACAGGTCGGGACGATACAAATATCTATGCAGTTCCACTTGTAACTGATGGAGCATTTGAGTATGCGGCGACTAACTCTAGCGCGGTTAGCATGATCAATACGGCGCTATCGCCTGAAGGGTTATTCGTGTCACCTGATGCGAAAAATTCACCGGGGAACACTCCTAATAAGGTAGCGCCAATCCAGTATTATACAAACAATAGCTATGGTCTATCTAACCTTCGCTTATTCAATAAAGTTCAACCAGGAACTTATAACAATAGTGTTCAGTTAACAGCGCTAGGTGATAAGACTCTAGATAGTATCTACACAGGTAAAAATGCCGTTTACTTAATTATGGAAACGGGCAATTCAAAAGACACAACAACGCCTGATAACACTGGGGTCTTGAGCGGGGCGCAACCGATCATCATCTCGATGCCTGTTTACCAAACGAATGAAGCGAGCGCAACGCTTGGTGCGCAGATGAATGAAGTTCAACTTTATCCTAAGGATTACGATGAACCGATTAACAAAGACATCATAGCAGACCGTTCGGTAGGTGATATTGAAGCCGACGTTAATACTGAAATCTTCAAACGTAACGTGGGTGCGCCGGTCAAATACCAGGTTAAATTCACGGTTCCGCTTGATATCGCGGATCGCTACACGCCGACGACAGGTCGCTTTGCAGGCAAGTCAATTCCGAAATACAACCAATTATCAATTGCGGATAAACCAACTGCTCAGTTAGTTCTCGACAATACAGTGGCGCCGACAATTACGGCTCCTGACGGAACGGTCGTTCAAACTTATGATATGAGAGATACTGTTGATGGAAACGGTGATTCAGCTCTTCGAGCGCGTGAAGAATTTGCCAAAGCTCCGACGGGTTATGCTGATGTGACTGCAAAAGCAGATCCGGCTAAAGCTCGTCAAGACCTTAGAACTCCGCTTGGTTTACTTGGCGGGGATACAGTCCAATCAGCTCAATATCGTTTGTTCGGTGGAGCGGATTCAACTGGAAACGTGAGAAGTAACTTGCGCGTTCAATTGCAAAAAACCACTGTTAACACTACTGCAGCAGGTAGCGTTGGCGATAACGTCAACGGTGTTGTCGAATCAGTGCTAAACAACGATAGTATGACTAATATCGTTAGCTACAATTACGATTTGATCAATATTAAGACTGGTAACTCCGAGGTTAAAGCTCCGGCACTTGCCGATTACGCTTATGCGGGGGCTAATCAACAAGCGGTTTATGAGGCGGATTCAATTGCCTATGCTTCTAAGAATAATATCGATTCAGAAGTGAATAAAGCTGTTGCGATGGCTGATAACCTGGCGAAATACGCTGGGCGCGAATTGACGCTGAACTACACAAGTTACGTAACGGGTTACAAACCGGAAGTGCTACTCCTTCAACTTACCGATGGAGCATTTACTGGATATCACCACCAATGGGGTACGCCGAACAATATTACGATCACGCCAATTCCGGATTACAAGTATAAGAACGTTGCGAACTACAACTTGACTCGTCTCGGCGAACAAAACATCGTTAAATCTGATAACGGTCCGTTTGTCACAACTTTCGGTAAGAAATTTGCCAAAGTCGACAAAGGAACTGGTAAAATGTTCGCGAATGGCGCTACGGCTCAATTCAAACTGCTTCGCTACAGCAAGAAGTTAGGTATCCAATATTACGCTGGTGGAGCTGCCGATGGTAAGCAAAACTGGACAACGATCACTGGTAAAGAAGGGGATTCGTGGAATGTGGGCGATTCAGCTGCGGATTCGAACAAGACTAATGCTACTGCGATTACTGATGTTACGGCAGCTGAGGTTCGCCAATTGCCTACTGCAACTGTCTTGACTACAGGAAACCGTTACAACCTAGGTAAAGGTATCCCGACTGCGTTGAGCGATGTCTATATCGATTCGACAAATATCGGTTCGGGTGAACTTGAACTTGTCGGTCTGAGCGGAGTCGCTGATTACGTTTCAACGGAACCTGATAACTTGCAAGCCTTGACAACCGGGGCTGAAAAAGTTGTCTATGCTCTAGTCGAACAAAACAAAGTTGACGGCTATATGCTGAACAACAACTTCACAATCTTCCACGCTGAGGCTGGTTCTTACCGGAACAAGGAAACTCACGACGGTATTGTGGAACCAGCGTCTTCTGCGACTAAATATCCAGAGGTCAACTGGTTGAACCACGCTCGTAATGTCGATAAACTAAACGACATTACGTACGACGATGACTACTACATCATCGAAAACGTTCCAGAGAACGAGCTTCCATCGACTGGTGGGCATGGTATCTACTGGATCATCGCGATCGGTATCGTCTTGCTAGCCTCGGGCACGGTATACTTCTACCTGCGCCGCCGCGTTAGCGTCGAGATTGTCGATTAAAAAGCATTTTAGGCAAGTCACCCGCTGCGCGCGGGTGGCTTTCTGTTTTTTAGGCTCTTTGTCAACTGATGGGGTTTTCCAATTTTTGATAAATAGAGTTAAGCAGCAGAACTCAAATTCGTTGAGACATCGACGGATTTGAGTTTTTGTATTGTGATCACTTCTACGTT
>JAISJW010000028.1 GCA_031261175.1 Lactobacillales bacterium | reverse complement strand
AACGTAGAAGTGATCACAATACAAAAACTCAAATCCGTCGATGTCTCAACGAATTTGAGTTCTGCTGCTTAACTCTATTTATCAAAAATTGGAAAACCCCATCAGTTGACAAAGAGCCGGAATTTCTCGCAATTTTTGTTAAAGATGAGCGGGTATTGGTTTTATAAGGTGATAAAGTGGTCACTCATCGGCTTGACGACTAGGTCGTTGAGCTGATTGCGGAGCTTACTTTGCCAGATTTTGTGATGGCGCATGAAAGTTAGGTGCGTCATATTGATTTTGATTTCGTTGAACGTCGGGTTGAGCAGGTAAACGCTCGTTCCAGCGTCGTCACTGCGCACGATTCCCAAAACGTTTTCGTAGTAGAAAGCACTGAAGTCACCTGTTTTTAACTCAGAACGTTCTCCGCGTTTGTGCGCCCAGCCTTTGACGACATCGCGCACCTCGTGGTCGATGTTGTTCCACGGGAAGAACTTGCGGTTGTCGGGGTCTTTCCCGCCGTCGACGCCGGCTTCGTCGCCGTAGTAAACGCAAGGGATTCCTGGCAAGTTAAACATCAAACCGAAAATCAATTTCAGCTTTTGTTTGTCGCCGCCGAGGATGCTCAAAATGCGTTCCGTATCGTGCGTTCCGATGTTGTTCAAGTTGTTATAGTAGACGTCGCGTGGCAAGTTTTCCTGCAAGACCGTCAAGCGGTGCGCTGCCGTCGAGGCGTTCAGTGAGCCGTTGATCAAGTTGATCATAACTTCCTTGAACGGGTAGTTCATCACGCCGTGCATCGCGTCGCCCAAAACGTATTTGCGGCGTTGGTTGTAGGCGATTTTGTTCGACGCGTCTTCCCAGACTTCGCCGAGCAAAATCTTGTCAGCATAGCCGTCGAGGTTAGAGCGCAAGCCTTTAATAAACTCATCAGGCAATTCATCGGCGACATCTAAGCGCCAACCATCGATTCCTAAATCGTTATATTTCGTCAAGACGCTACCGGTTTTACCATAAATATATTCTTGGTAAGTCAAGTTGTGTTTGTTGACCGCCGGAAGATCCTTGATGCCCCACCACGACTCGTAATCCCAAGGGTAGTCGATGAAAGTAAACCACGGATAATACTGGCTATCGCGGTTTTGATACGCGCCGACATTTTCGCCGTAAGCTCCGTCGAAATTGAAGTAAATCGAGTTACGCCCAACGTTTGAAAATGCGCCATCTAAAATCAGGCGGATTCCATTTGAATGCAACGCGTCAACCATTTTAACAAAGTCTTCCTCGCCACCTAAAACAGGATCGATTTTCTGGAAATCGCTCGCGTCATAACGGTGATTACTGCGCGCTTCAACAATCGGGTTGAAATAAATCGCATTAACTCCTAAATCCAACAAATAAGGAATTTTCTCGATGACGCCCTCAAAATTGCCCCCATAGAAATCCCAACGAGCGATGTCGCCCCCGGGAGTTTTGATGTATAAAGGCTCATCCTCGGTCGAGGCGTAAATGAAAGTGTCACGCTTGGGATTCTTGATGCGTCCGTCGCCACCAATCGCAAAACGATCGGGGAAAATTTGATAAAAGACCGAATTTTGATACCAGTCCGGCGCGACCTCGTCCTTCAGATAACAAGTCAGCTGATAAGGAACCGTCATACCCTCGTGGGCATACTCCTGGCCAATCCCGCCACTGCCGCCAACGCTTCCGTAGAAGGAAGTGTGACCGCCAGCGAAGTCATGGTAAGAGATGATGAAGTAATAGAAATACAGGCCGATACCTTCTTGAAGTTTATACTTAAAGTGATAGAACGAGTCGTGCGATTTTTCCATCGCACAATATTCCGTGCCCTTAGGCCCGTCTTCGTAGCGAATAACCAACGTTACCGCTTCGACATTTTCATTGCGGACGAAGATGTTGAAATCGACGTCAGTCCCTATTTTACAAGCTCCAAACGGAGCTTTGTAATCATTCGAAAAAGAATTATAAAATATTTGAGGCATAATTATCTCCAAAGAAAGGGACTCTTTCAAGTCCCTCCCAAAAAATTTTAGTTAAATTGAGCGTGTGCTTGACGCGCGTTTTCGTAGCTGCGTTGTTTGTCAGTTGGTTTGATATCCCAAATTTCTTTGGCATAACGCGTAACTGTCGCATCACTTGAGAAACGAGCTGACTTAGCGATATTCACTAAGCTCATGCGGTTCCAACGTTCAACATCGCGGAATAATTCGTCAACGCGTTCTTGCGCTTCCAAGTAGCTCGGGAAGTCAAGGAGCGTGAAGTATTCATCGTTGTAAGTCACCAATGAATCGAAGATTTCTTGACCTTCGCGGTTGATGTTTGGAATTGTTCCATCCACAAACGCGTTCAAGACGCGATTGATAACCGAGTTGTTTTCATAGTGCCAACGAGCGCTGTAATCGTGGTTGTTGTAGTGAGAGTAAACCTCATCTTCATCCATCCCGAAGATTACGATATTTTCGTCGCCGACCGCTTCTTTGATCTCAACATTTGCCCCGTCAAGCGTCGCAACTGTCACCGCACCGTTAAGCATCAACTTCATATTTGAAGTTCCAGAAGCTTCTTTTGAGGCAAGTGAAATCTGCTCCGACACGTCAGCAGCCGGAATGATCAATTCAGCCAAAGTAACGTTGTAGTTTTCCATAAAGACAACTTTTAATTTGTCATTAATCGTTTTATCGTTATTGACCAAGTTAGCAACTTCGTTAATTGCCTTGATGATCGATTTTGCGTAAGTGTAGCTTGGCGCCGCTTTCGCTCCGAAGATTACCACGCGTGGTGGAATTTCCAAATTCGGATTTTCTTTCAGGTCAAGGTAAACTTTCACAACGCGAAGCAAGTTCATCAACTGACGTTTGTAAGCGTGCAGACGTTTGATTTGAACGTCGAAAATCGCGTTCGGGTTGATGTCGATGCCGTTGTGTTCTTTGATGTATTTAGCCAGACGTTCTTTGTTGGCAAGTTTAACATCAGCTAATTTACCAAGGAAGACGCTGTCTGTTTCGTAGTTCATCAAACGGTTCAATTCGTTAGCGTCACTGCGCCACGACTTGCCGATGTTTTCGTCGATCAATTTCGACATATTTTCGTTGGCAATTTGCGACCAACGACGGAACGCAATCCCGTTCGTTTTGTTGTTGAAACGAGTCGGATAAAGCGTGTAGAAGTCGTGCAAGACAACGTTTTTAAGCAGATCCGAGTGGATTTTCGCAACCCCATTGACCGAGTGTCCGCCAATGATTGAAAGGTTAGCCATGTGGACTTGCCCGTTTTGGATGATGCGAGTGCGCTCAACCAAGTCACCCGGGTGGATTTCGCTCATCGTTTCAACGAAGCGACGGTCGATTTCTTGAATGATTTGGAAGACGCGCGGAAGCAGTTCAGCAACCATTTGTGTCGGCCATTTTTCAAGGGCTTCAGCGAGGATTGTGTGGTTCGTGTAGCTCATCGTTTTGACGGTTACGTCCCACGCTTTTTCCCAGCTCATGCCTTCTTCATCGACCAAGATACGCATAAACTCAGGCACGCAAAGCGCTGGGTGAGTATCGTTGATGTGGATGGCGATTTTCGTGTGGATTTCTTCTAATGGAAGATCCAATTCTTTATAGTAACGAACGATTGATTGCACGCCGGCTGATACGAAGAAATATTCTTGGATCAGGCGCAGCAATTGCCCGTCGTAGTTCGAGTCGTCTGGATACAAGACCGACGTGATGTCTTCGACGTGACGACGTTGTTCAATCGTGTAGTAATTGCCTTCTTCGCTCGTCGGAATTTCAACGCCCCATAGGCGAAGCAAGTTGACTTGCGAGTTTTCGTAGCCGATCATCGGGTTGTCGTACGGCACGGCGCGCACCGACCACTGATTTTCGCTAACCGGAGTCAGCTCACCGTCAGCCTCGCGGCGCAGGTAAACATTCCCACCATATTTGACGTCAAGGGCTTCCCCAGCCTTTTTGACCTCCCACGGATTACCATGCGATAACCACTCGTCCGGAAGCTCAACTTGGTAGCCGTCAACGATTTTTTGCTTGAACAGCCCGTAGCCGTAGCGGATCCCGTTCCCGTTCCCGGGCAGACCAACTGAGGCCAAGGAATCCATAAAGCACGAAGCCAAGCGGCCTAAGCCACCGTTTCCTAGCGCCATATCGGGTTCAACCGCAGCAACCGCTTCGAAGTCAACACCGACTTCGCGGAACGCTTCACGAGCCACATCAAGCAAACCTAAGTTCAATAAGTTTGATTTAAGCATTTTCCCAGGAAGGAATTCGATTGAGAAGTAGTATGCTTGTTTCGCACGGTGGTCAGTCAGCTCAGCGCGTGACTCAATCCATTCGTTCGAGTAATACTTCTTGATCAATGAACCCAAGGCCAAGTAGACCTCTTCTGGTTTTGCATCTTTAAGTTTTTGGGCATATTTTTCGTGCATTCTGTCTTTCAAATCACGAACAAATTGCTCTTTAGAAATTTGTAACATCCTTTTCACCTCTAATATTCGACTTTGTTTTCATAGATTTCCCCAAATCTTAGACCATTATATAAGAGTTCGCGCCGTTTGTAAACAAAATCGCGCAAAAAAAGCTCCCCCTCTCGGGCAAGTGGGCGGCTAATCGCATCAGAGGCGTTTTTTAACTGATCCGAGGCCTGAATCAGTTAAAAAACGTCTCTGATGCGATTAGGAATTTTCTCAAAACAAAAAGCTGGCAATTAAACCCGATGATTCCGCCCCGAATGACAAGATTTTAGAAGTTTTGCCCTTATTTTGGCAGTTGGGGGCGGGTATAAAATCTATACCCGCCCCCAACTGCCATATATCGCCCATTTTTCAGAAAATCTTGTCATTAAGGGCGGTTTTTAGAAATCTAACGTTTCGCCAACCTGCACCACTCGGAAATCAGCGTCCAAGTGGGTACCCGCAGCCGTCAGTTCTTGCTCGGTTACCGTGATGGCGTCAAAGGTGTTGAAGTGCATCGGAATGATGGTTTTGGCTCTTAGCATCTCCTGCGCTTTGGGTAAATCTTCAAGGCTCATCGTATAGTGCGAGCCGACCGGAAGGATTGCGATATCTGGATTGATGAGTTCCATCTCTGTGGTTAGCGAAGTGTCACCGGCGTGATAAAGTTCTTTCCCTTCGGCTCGGAAAACGAAGCCGACCGCATCGCCGGCGAAGATTCGCTCGCCGTTTAACATTAGAACGTTCGAGTGGCGAGCCGGAACTAATTTCGCTTCAAAGTTAGGAAATTTGATATAACCTCCGCAATTTGCCGGAATTATTTTTACATTGAATCTCGCTTCTAAAACGAGCGCTAGTTCATCCACCGCAACGATTGGTGCATCGTTGTTTAACGCAATTTCGACCGCATCACCGATGTGATCTGAATGCGAATGCGTCACGAAAACGTAGTCGGCGCGGGCTTCACTTGCCTGCATTTGGGCTTGTGGGTTCCCCGTGAACCACGGGTCGATGAGAATTTTCGTGCCGTTAAAGTCGATTTCGAAGTTGGCGTGGCCGTTGTATTTGATTTTCATGTCTAGTGGAATTCGCTTTCTGTCAAAGAGTCAACGAGGATTGCTTCGACGTCGTCGGCCGTAAGCGACACGAATGAATCGCCGTGTTCAAGATTACCGTGTTTAACCGCATGTTCGCTCATTTCGCGCAGCTTTTTGCCGTCGATTCCGACCTCTTGAAGCGTCATCGGGATGCCCCATTTTTTGAACGTTTCGTATTGAAGTTGGATACCTTTCAGGGCTGCCAAAGTATCGTCAGCCTCGTTGATATCAAAGACCCCGCGGGCATACTCGGCAATTTTCGCAGTCGCCGTCTTATCTTTTTTGATGATGTGGTTTAGGAAACGCGGCGTGATAATCGCAAGGCCGACCCCGTGCGTGATGTCGTAAAACGCGCTCAACTCGTGCTCGATAGCATGGCAAGTCCAAGCACCCGGCTTACCGCCCGCCGGGATTCCGCCCAACGCTAATGAAGATGCCCATAAAAGATTAGCGCGCGCATCGTAATCTTCGGGAGTAACTAACGCGATATAAGCATTTTTGATAACCGCTTTTTGGAGCGCAATATTTACGAAATCTTGAACGTCAGCACCTGTTGTCCGTTTGAAGAAGTTTTCCATCAAATGGCTCAAAATATCAGCCGAGCCGGCTGCCGTTTGATATTTGCTAACCGTGAAAGTGTTGACCGGATCAAGGAATGACGCCTTAGGAAGCAGAGTTTCGCCGCCCAAACCGTATTTTTCTTGCGTGCCTAAATTCGACACAACCGCGTTGCGGTTCATTTCTGTTCCGGTCGCAGCCAAAGTCAAAACGTCAACAATCGGTAGCGAGTCGCCGACCGCCTTGTGTTCCGGTCCGCGCGAAAAGAAATCCCAAGCGTCGCCGTCGTATTTTGCGCCCGCGGCAATTGCCTTAGCGGTATCGACTGTCGATCCGCCACCCACAGGTAGAAGCACGTCGATGTTGTGCGTTTTGCAGATTTCGACCCCTTCGCGGACTTTTTCGATTCTAGGGTTCGGCTCGATGCCTGAAAGTTCGATGACGTTGAAGCCACCGAGTTCGCTAATCACTTTATCGTATAGCCCGTTGCGCTTAATCGACCCGCCGCCGTAGATAAATAGGACGTTTTTTCCGTATTTTGCGAGTTCGACCGGAATTTGGTCGTAAAAATCGCTGCCAACGTACATGTGCGTGTAAACATTGTATTCAAAAGACTTCATTTTGTTCCTCCAATGAGTTTATTTCCTTAATTTTATCACAAAATCGGCAAGTAAAAAAGCCTTAATCATTTTTATCGCGTTTTTGTTGCATTTCGAGGTCTGAAATGCGACAAAAACGCGATAAAAGCGATTAGGCTTGTTTTATCCTACATAAAATTCTCTAAACCGTAGACAAATTGCTTCGTTTCGATGACTTTGTTGATCCCAAGCGTGATACCGTGTGCAAAACTAGCGCGATCGTAGCTGTCGTGGCGAATCGAAAGACCTTCACCGACTCCGCCGAACAACACTTCTTGGTGAGCGACCAAACCAGGCAAACGAACGCTGTGAACGCGCATCCCGTCGAAGTCACCGCCGCGGCTGCCCGCAATTTCTTCGATTTCGCCCGGCAAACCTTGCGCGTGCGGCTCGCGGTTTTCCGCCATCATTTGGAGCGTCTTAACTGCCGTTCCGCTCGGCGCATCTTTTTTACCGTCGTGGTGAAGTTCGATAACTTCAACGTCACCTAAATACTTAGCCGCCTCAGCAGCAAAACGCATCATCAAAATCGCACCAACTGCGAAGTTCGGCGCAATCAAGCCACCCAAACCCTTAGACTCAGCTAAACGGCGCAACTCTTCGATTTCCTCAGTCGAAAAACCAGTCGTCCCAATTACTGGAGCCAAACCGCGTTCTAACGCAAACTTCGCGTTTTCAAAACCGTGGCCGGCCGCTGTAACATCAACCCAAACATCAGCTTCGATGTTAAAATCCTCTTTACTAGTAAATGTCGGAAAATCAAACGTTCCCTTATCTGCGAACAAATCAACACCCGCAACCAACTCCATATCTGGGTGATTATCAACTGCCGTCCAAGCAGCGCGTCCCAATTTCCCCATAAATCCCGCAATTACAACTCTAATCATTTCTTTTCTCCCTATTAAGATATTATTTAAGATACTCTGCCATCCGGCGCATCGCCTCAGCCAAATCCTCGTAACTCGCCGCGTAACTCAGACGCACGTAGCCTTCGCCATTTTCGCCAAATGCACTCCCTGGAATCAGAGCAACCTTCGACCCTTCGGCAAGTTCTAAAACAAACTCGACCGAATTCTGATTCAACTCAGCTGGAATCTTCGCAAAGATATAAAACGCCCCATCCGGTTTCGCAATCTCAAAGCCCATCGCGCCCATCTTCTCCGCGACCAAATCGCGGCGTTTTTGATATTCTTTTTTCATCACTTGCGCATCATCAAGTCCGTTCAACCACGCTTCAGTTGCCGCCTTTTGGGCAATTGTCGTCGCCGCTGTCGCTAGCGCTTGGTGCGTTACCATTAAACGTTGCATGATATATTGCGGAGCTAGAATCAGCCCGATTCGCCAACCTGTCATCGCGTGCGATTTCGACAAACCGTTGACCAAAATAATTTGATCTTTGATATATTTCCCAAGACTCGTGTGGTCTTCCTCGTACGAAAGCTCGGCGTAAATCTCGTCGCTCAAGACGAACACATCGTGCTTCGAAAATTCTTCGGCAAGTTCTAAAAGCTCATTCTTCGTATAAGTCGTGCCACACGGATTCGATGGATAATTGACGACAACAAGTTTCAAACGCTCGCCGTATTTTTCTACCGCTGCTGCGATATGTTCAGGCGTCAGCAAGAAGTTAGTATCACGAACATCCTGTTTCGCAATTTCAACTCCCAAAATTTCAGCCGTGATTTCATATAAAACGAAAGCTGGATCTGCTACTAAAATAACATCTCCCGGATTGCAAGTCGCCATAATCGCAGCGGCTATAGCCTCCGTCGCGCCGACCGTAATCAACGCTTCCGATTTCGGATCGAAATCCACATCGTATTTTTTCTTCATAAACGAACAAGCCGCTTCACGCGTTTCTAAAAGTCCAGCATTCGGCGTATAGTGCGACCAGTTTTCTTCAATCGCGCGAATTCCAGCCGCCTTAATATGCTCAGGCGTGTTGAAGTTCGGAGCACCCAAAGTCAGTTTGATAATCCCTTCGATGCTGCTCACTTGCTCATCGATTTGACGGATGACTGAAACTTGCATCCCGCTAACCGGTGTGTTAAATCTCTTTTTTAAATTTTCGATATTAGCCATTTTCTACCTCTAATCTGATTTGGTCTTCAAAAGTTTCGCGACGAGCAACTAGGCGACTTTCGCCATCTTCGACGAAGACGACTGCCGGTTTCAAGTTGCGGTTGTAGTTCGTCGACATCGAGTAGCCATAGGCTCCCGTCGAGTTGACCGCTAAAAGCTCTCCCGCGTTAAGAGTGGGCAATTGCGCGCGGCGGATAATGATATCCCCGCTCTCGCAGTATTTACCGCAGATATCAACCGAGATAATTTCACTCTCGGGTTTAATCGCAGGATACGCTTCATACAGCGACCCGTAAAGCGCCGGGCGCAAGTTGTCGCCCATTCCGCCGTCGATTGAAACGTAGTGATTAATTCCTGGAATTACTTTTTGCGAGCCGACCGTGTATAATGTCGTTCCCGCTTCAGCCACCAAAGAGCGACCAGGCTCAATCCAAATTTCTGGTAATTTATCAAAATAATTTTTCGCTGTTTCAACGATTATTTTAACGAATTCTTCTGGCGCGACCGGAGCGTCTTCTTCGGTATAATGCACACCGAATCCGCCGCCAACATTTAATGTTGTCGACTCGAAACCGAATTCTTCTTTCCACGATTTCAAAATCTCGAACATCACTTTAACTTCTTCGACGAAACCGCTAGTATCAAAAATTTGCGAGCCGATATGACAGTGAATTCCCGTCAAGTTGATGCGCGGGCTTTCGTTTAATATCATCTTCAACGCTTCGGTGTGTTGACCGCTTTGAACATCGAAACCGAATTTTGAGTCGACTTGCCCTGTCTTGATTGCGTCATGCGTCGCCGCCTCAACTCCTGGGGCTACCCTCATCTGAGCCGTTACCTGAACGTCCAATTCCTCAGCGATTTCATTAATTAACGCTAACTCCAAAAAGTTATCGATAACAATTACGACACCCTCGCTCAAAGCGTATTCCAATTCATCGGGCGTTTTATTATTTCCGTGAAATTCGATTTCACTCGCTTCAATTCCGCCGCGCAAAGCCGTGTATAATTCCCCAGCGCTAACAACGTCACAACCGACACCCTCGCGAGCTAATAATTCGTAAAAAGAAACGTTACAAAATGCCTTCGAGGCGAACTTGATTTTGTAAGCCACACCCTGCTCAACGAATATTTTTTTGAAATTATTTATCGTATTTTTTACGTGTTTTATATCATAAATAAATAACGGCGTGTCATACTGTTCCGCTAAATCACGAACCTCGACTCCACCTATCTCTAAATGCCCCGCGGCATTATATTTACTAGTCCCAAGTAACATCGCTTTCTCCTATCGCGCGGTTGATTAATTCGGTCGAAAAACCCTTCGTGAAAAGTTTTGTTTTCATCTTGAATTTATCTTTTATTTTATTATTTTTTTTAATTAATTTTTTTATTTTTTCTAATTCTTCTGACTCGTCAACTTCGGGCAAGTGAGCGGCTATCGCCGCATCGATCACGTCACGATTATAACCTTTTGTCATCATTGATTGCCTAGTTTTTTCAATGCGATTTCGCGCTGATTCTTTTTCGTATTTTCTAATTAATTTTTCAGCTAATTTTTTTGCATTAAATAATTCATCGTCAGAGTCTATCTCATCTAAAGCGCTCATTACATCAAGCTCAGTTATGCCCTTTTGCTTTAATTTTTGCGCTATTTTTCGTCTGCCGTCCGTCGTCAGATTAATTGCATCGTTAACAAACATTTTAGCATATTCGGCATCATTAATGTACTTATATTCTTGAAGCTTAAAAATAACCTTCGAAATAATCTCTTCATTAAATTGTTTCTTCGTGTCGTGCTTCTTTAAATACTCAGCAATTTCCTTCGATGTCCTCATTTTAAAACTCAAATAATACAGAGCTAACTCAAAGCCCCAATCAAGCGAGCCGCCTGCTTTTAATTCCTCGATTTTTTCAGCTGATAATTCTTTATCTTTATAAAGAATTTCAGCCGCCATAACGCGCTCGGAAACGCTCAAAACCTCCCCACTTGCCAAGGTGATTTTATAGAAGTTATACTTGCCGACTTTAATATTTTTTATTTTTTCCATTTAATCACCCCTTTTTGTGCAAAAAAAGACCCGAGGGCCTTTTATTTGCTATCTGCTGCTGGTTCTTTGACGTTCGGATTTTCGAACGTGCCGGTCGAGTCCTCAGCGTCGTAGAGATTAGCATTTGCGTGCGTCGGAGTGAAGCCGAACATGCTTTCGTATGTAGGAATTTGGTTGCTTAGATATTGATTTTCAGTCAGACCAAGGCTTGTGCGCAGGATGTTTTGCACACGCAACAAGTCGTCATGAAGCACGAACAAGTAAGCTTGGCGATCGCCTGGGATGGCTCCACTTGCCACCTGCATTGAAAGACTTTCAATGTCTTTAAGGGCGCCGGCGTAGCTTTGTTCAAGTTTAAGCATATCGTCCCAAGTAAGGTCTGTCGCCACGTTGCTGCCGACCGCGTCAAGGACTTTTTTGTAGTTGGCGATGCCGTCCGCGCTCAACAATTTGTTGATAACTTTAACGACAACTTCACGAGTCCGGTCCTGACGACCGATGTCGCCTTTAGGATCTTCGTGACGGTAGCGAGCATATTGAAGGGCTTGAATCCCTGATAAGTGCTGCTCACCTGGCATCAAGTGAACGCCGTCAAGCTCGAATTCGCGTTCGTTGTTGACGTCGATTCCGCCAACCGCGTCAACCAGGCCAGTCACGCCGTCCATATTAATTGCTACGTAGTGGTCAATCGGGATACCGACTAGATTTTCAGTGGTTTCAATTGCCATCTTCGCCCCACCTGTGTCGGGGTCTTTGATCGAACCGTAAAGGAACGATGTGTTGTATTTCGAATGCGCCGGTTTTTCGTTTCCGACGATTGTTGCATAAATGTCACGTTGAACCGACAAAACAGTTGTTTTCTTCGTTTGAGGGTTGATTGTCACGATTAAATCCGTGTCGTTGTGTGGCACGCGTCCGCCTTTTTCTTGGGCGCTGTAGCCGTCATCGATCCCCATTAATAGGAACGATACCGGTTTTTGGTCTTTCAGAATTGAGTCCCAGTCGCGGCCTTCTGGCGTCGAATCGCGTTTAACCGCTTTGTGCATTTTATTGACTGCTTTGTGCGCTTCTCCCACCGTGTGAACCGCGAATACACAAAGTCCCGCATCGGCGAAAACCAACACGCTCAGGACTATTAAAATCACTTTTTTTACTATACCCATAACTTCCTCACATCATCTAGTATTGTCAAAGAATACATATTGTTCTATTATACCTAAGCGAGCACCGATTTTGCAACTTTTTCGCCCCAATCGCTTAATAATTAACCCAAATTCGGGCAATTAAAAGAGCGCCCTTGCGGTCGCTCTTGATAGGGGTTATTTAAATAATGGGGTCGCAGTCGATCCAGGGGCTGCAGCTGTTTTTGGTAGAATCACGACTTGCACAGATTCAACGCGCAAACCTTTACCTTTCGAGCCAGCTTCCGCGCCGTCTTTAGCCCAACCGAGCCAACCTTTGTTTTGGACGTGTCCGCGGTACCAAATCGAATATTCTTTGCTGCTAGCCTCGTTAAGTTTTAATTTAACGGATTCCATCCTCAGTCCTCGACCACTCGTGCCGGCAAATCCTGCTGCAAATGGTGTATCTCCTATGCTTTGGACATGAGCTGCAACTGAAATTGCCGAAGCACGAAGGGCATCTTCTTCAATTTCGATGTTTTCAACACGAAGCGCTTGCCCCGTTGTCCCGAAAGTCAAAGGATTTTTCGCGTTCCAAATATCTCCAGTCACCCGGGTATCACCTTTGTTTTGGATGTGGGCCATGCCTGATACGGAATTTTCTTTGATGGTCAAGTTTGCATGAGCTTGTGCTCCGGCGTTAGATGGCGCTGCGCCGCCTTTTTCTACTAAGACAACCTGAATCGACTCTGCGCGTAAACCGTATCCAGCTGACCCTGCATCCTCACCGTTTTTCGTCCAAGCCATCCAGCCTTTGCTTTGAATATGAGTTCGATAATAAATATCGTATTTCGCTACATAAGAAGCTGATAATGTCATCTTGACTCTTTCAATTCGCAAGCCTTGACCACTGGTTCCGGTAAAGCCTTCAGCATACGCTTGGTCACCTTTACTTTGAACGTGTGAAGCTATATTAATGTTTTTTGTTCTAACTCCATTTTCATTAATCGTGATATTTTCCACGCGCAGCGCTTGACCCGTTGTTCCAAACGTCAACGGATTCGTTTTGCTCATTATGTCGCCCGTCGCAGGCGTGTCTCCCTTATTTTGAATATGGGCAACTCCGTAGAACCCGACATCTGGATCTTTCGCATCTGGATTGCGGGCGTACGTTGCGTCCGTGCAACGTGGCGTTCTCTCTTCGAACCAAATGTGATATTGACTACCGTATTTTTCTTTCATCTGCGAATCGTTTAACATATAAAATTTATACGTTCTTGTCGACGCATCCCAAGTGACATCCATTTGATAGAATTTATCTTTGAATTTTAAAAGCGTCCAAGCGTGATTAGGATATGGTGAAGTCCCGTCCGAGCCGATTACAACCATCGATTCAACGCCTAATTTAGACGCGAGCAAAGTAAATGCCTGTGAGTATCCGTCGCAAACCGCTTTGTTTTTCGCTAAAGCACCATATGCGTAATGAGCTAGCGGATTCGGATCTAAACCTCTACTTTCCGCCACAACTTGGTCATTATCATATTTAACATTTTTGGCTAAATAATCACGAATTCCTTTTATCTTCTGCAAAGCTGTTTTTCCGCTTAGCGTCTTCGCTACGCTGTCAGCTGCGGAATCAAGTTCAACTTCCTTCGCTTGGTTACCTGAAATATTCTGCAAATACACATGCCTACCACCGGTACCGCCAACGATTAACTCATATTTATCAAAAGTAAGAATTCCCGAATTATCATGGAAAACATCCAACACAATCAAGTCAGAATTTTCAAAAGTATTTGCTGTAACACTAGAAAAATCGACGTCGATAACAGAAGCAGTAAGCGTGCTATTATCACTAAATTTGAACGTTGTCGTTTTCGGCGTTTGCGTATTTACTGCTGCAATTATTTTATCATAAGCTTTTTTTTGATCAGCGCTCAAATATTGATAAGCCATCCCTGTTTTTGCAGTGATTTTCGATGCGCCCTGTAAAGTTCGCAGTCGTGGATTTTCATTCTCCGCGACCGCTGTAGCCGTCCTGGTGACTGACTTGCCCAGACCTGTTTCTTGCGGGTTGTCGCTTGCAACCACGTTGAGTGATTGACCGCCCAGAAGCACTAGGCATAGTAACGCAAGGGTTAATTTTTTAAGTAATTTATCCATAATATCACCTCTATTATAAATATAATTATGCTCCCAAAAACGAAATTTGTCCAGAATTTTTGTGAAATTTTTGTGAAAAAAGAGCGATTTCATCGCCCTTTGTAAACCATTTTGAAATGCTCGATAATGAGCGGCATATCCTCAGCGAAATACTTTTCACCGAAGAAGGCCTTATGCCCGTCCTGCCAATATTTAAGGCTAAGATCGCCCTCGCCTTCAAGTAGCGCGTGCGCCTCGTCGATTTCGTTAAATTTTTTAATCGCTAGTAGCGTATTTTGAATTACGCACATCGGTTTTTCGTTCGAGTCGAGTACGATGTTGTACTCGCCTAATACCGGATACGCTTCGTTTTCTTCGTCGTAGGCTAATGCGGCGCTACACGTCGCCGTTTTGATTCCGTCAACAACGAGCTGCCCGAGACGGTCCGCCATTTCACCGCCGTCGCCAAAGCCCCAAGAAATCGGCGTCGGCATATCTGCCGGCAAATTAAGCGCACTTTTCGCCTTAGTCCAATATTCATCAATTATTTTTGTCATTTTTTATTTCTTCATTTTTATTTTTGCGTAAATTTACATAAATAGTGTGCGAAAACGGCCTTTTTCTACCAAATTTACGCAAACCTATTTGGCTTCTTGCCAATTTTTGCCCCAATGGCTATCGGCGACTAATGGCACGCTCAGCTTCACGCAGTTTTCCATCACGCGACGGACTATTTCATCAACCTTCGCGATTTCGTTTTCAGCGACTTCGAGAATCACCTCATCGTGAACCTGTAAAAGCATCTTCGCTTTAAGTCCACTTTGCGAAAGTTCGCGCGCGAGCTCAACCATCGCGATTTTTAAAATATCAGCAGCACTACCTTGAATTGGCGTATTAATCGCCATGCGTTCAGCATTGGCGCGAATCATAAAATTGCGATTTTTAATATCAGTGATATAACGACGACGGTGCGCAATCGTTTCGACGTAACCTGTCGCACGAGCTTCTTCAACAACTTTATCCATATAAATTCTTAGCGATGGATACTGCGTAAAGTAAGTTTCGATATAATTTTTAGCGGTTTCGCGACTAACGTTAATATTTTTCGCCAGTCCAAATTCACTGATTCCGTAAACAATTCCGAAGTTTACTGCCTTTGCGTTCGAGCGCATAGCAGGTGTTACCTTAGCTAAATCACCACCGGCGAAAACTTTAGCCGCCGTCGCTTGGTGAATATCGATTCCGTCGATAAACGCTTGTCGCATATTTTCTTCGTCCGCGATATCCGCTAGAACGCGGAGTTCAATCTGCGAGTAATCGGCCGAATATAAGAAGTTGTCAGGATAGTTAGGTACGAACGCTTTACGAATCCGGCGCCCTTCTTCCATTCTAACGGGAATGTTTTGCAAATTCGGTTCAACCGAACTCAACCGCCCAGTCGCAGTCAACGTCTGCTGATAGCGCGTGTGAATCCGCCCATCAGCCCCGATAACATTTTTCAGCCCTTCAACATAAGTCGAAACGAGCTTCGTCAACTGACGATATTCCAAAATAATATTGACGATTTCATAATCATCGGCGAGTTTTTCCAGAACCTCAACCGCTGTCGAATAACCCGATTTCGTCTTTTTACCATGTGGTAGCCCCAGCTCATCAAACAAAACATCTCCTAATTGCTTAGGCGAATTAACGTTGAATTCGTGCCCCGCAATTTCGTAAATCTTAGCTTCAAGAGCGCTAACCTTACCGCCGAACTCCGTGCCCAACGCCTCAAGCTCCGCTAAATCAACACTGATTCCTTCAATCTCCATCTGCGCTAAAATATGCGTAAACGGCAGTTCAATATCGCGATACAGCGAAGTCTGCTCGTTTTGTTCAAGCGACTTCTCTAAGATAGGTTTCAGTTTGCGAATTGCCGCAAGTTTATCCGCGAGATGTTGCTCCATCTTACTCGCATCAACCTCGCGTCCGCGCTTCACGCCCTTGCCGTAAATATCGTCGTCGTATGCCACGTGATTCACGCCCTCAAAATACGGCGCGACATACGCAAGCTGCGTATTTTTGATATTCGAATTCACAATATATAAGGCAAGTTGGACGTCATCCTCAAAAGTTACGAGCTCCCCGGTAACACGCGCCAAGGCAATTGCCGTCTTCTTCGCTTCGAAAGTTACGCCCCCTTTAATCTTCGAAAGGTCAGCTTTTTCAACATCGCGAACAACAAAAATTTCCTCGTCATCTCCGTAAACTAAACCTTTAATCGGAGCCGTGTGATAGTTATCTTCGAACAATTCAAGGTAAACGTATTTAGCCCGAGCGGCGTCGATTTCATCAACCACTGCAAAAGCAATTTTTTCTTTTTCGGCGATTTCTTCACCTGCTGCAAACAGATCGATTTGCCCCGACGGGTCTTCGATTTCAACTTCTTTAGAAACTTGCATCTTCGACAAGAAAGTTCTAAAATGCATCCGCGTGTAAAACTTAACTAAAGCGTCGAGATTTTTACCGGTATATTCAAAGTCCGCCAAAGCAGGAACAACCGGCGAGTCGCATTTAATAATCGCTAAGTCACGGCTCATAAAAGCAATTTCTTTGTCGGCAATCAGATTTTCTTTTTGCTTCGACGGCTTGAATTCATCGATGTGTTCGTAGACGTTTTCTAGCGTTCCATATTCCATTAAAAGCTTAGTCGCCGTCTTGTCTCCGACCTTAGTCACTCCTGGAATATTATCGCTCGAATCCCCCGCTAGTCCTTTATAATCAGGAATTTGCGTCGGTCCTATTCCGTAAGTTTCAACCATATATTCAGGCGTATTTAATTCGAGTTCCTTAACGCCCTTTTTAGTCAAAGCGACCGTCACTTTATCAGACGCCAGCTGCGTCAAATCGCGATCTCCCGAAACGACGACAACCTCGTCGAAGTCAGCACTTGCCTTGGTTGCGTATGTCCCGATGATGTCGTCCGCCTCGAAATTCGGCAACTCGTACCACTGGATTCCGAAGTCTTCGATCAACTCTTTAATCAACGGAAGTTGCATCACGAATTCGTCCGGCGTTTTGTCGCGCCCCGCCTTATACTCGGGATAGCTCTCAGTCCGGAAGGTTTTCTTGCCCGCATCAAAAGCGACCAAAACGTGGGTCGGTGCAAAGCGTTCTAAAAGCAAATCGAGTAGCGTGTTGAACGTGTAAACCGCATTGGTGTAGGTCCCGTCAGGCAGTTTGAAGCGCTCGAAGTTCATAATAGCGTAAAACGAACGAAATGCGAGCGAGTGCCCATCGATCAATAATAATTTTTTCATTTTATCCTCTTTTTTATAAAAAAACGAGCTGATTTTTGATTAACCAACTCGTTATATTTTTCCTAATCATTTTTAATGCGTTTTTTACGCATTTCAGCCTTCGAAATGCTAAAAAAACGGCTTAAAAGCGATTAGACTTTTTTAATCCTTTTTTTTTTTAACTTTTTTCGTCATCAAATCTAGGAAAATCGCAGTTAGGAAAATAACGATCGTCACAACGATTGTCAGCGGAAGGTTAAAGCCGCCGTTACCGCCGACAGCGTCTAGGTTCCCACCGATAAAGCCGACAACAAATCCCAAAATTAACGAAATAATAAACGTAATTATAAATCTCATTTTTCAAATACTCCTTTTAATATTGTATCTAATTTAGCGAGCGCCAGTGCGCGGTGGCTAAGTTGATTTTTTTCAGCCGGGTCGAGCTCGGCGCTTGTCTTGCCCGTTTCCGGGTCGACCACGAACAGCGGGTCGTAGCCGAAGCCGTTCTCCCCCTGAGGCAAGTAGCCGATGTGTCCGTGCCAATCGGCGCTGACGACGATGCTCTCATCGTCCGGATCAGCTAAAACGAGCGTGCAATGGAATCTCGCTTTACGCTCTGAAAGCTCGCGATGATCCGTCAACTCGTGTAATAATTTAGCGTTGTTAGCCGCATCCTTCGTCGGACCGTCAACTCCTGCATAGCGCGCTGAGTAAACACCCGGTTGGTTATGAAGCGCGTCGACCAAGAGTCCAGAGTCATCAGCTAACACTTTCATATTTAATTTTTTCGCGATTGTTTCCGCCTTTAAGCGGGCGTTTTCTTCGAAGGTCGTTCCCGTTTCTTCGACATCCTCGATTTCGGGATAGTCGAGCAGCGTTTTGACTGAGAAGCCAAACTCGCCGAGCATCTTTTCGAACTCGCGGGCTTTCCCGACGTTTTTCGTCGCAATTAAAATTTCTTTATCCATTTTATTCGTTGGCAATTCCTCGATCTTAGCTAACTCGCTTTTTTGCTCAAGACTAAGCCAATCCTTTATTTTTTTATCGAATAATTCAGTCGAACCAGTCGTATAAAACTTATCGATTCCCGCTTTAGTATTACTCGAAATATTGTAGTAATCAAGCAACATCGAAACGTCTTCAATCGTCTGAGCGCCCGAGTCGATGACCTTAACATCCGGTCGCGCTCGTTCAATCGATGAACGCAAGAACGGGTAATGCGTACAACCGAGAATCAAAGTATCGATATCTTTATCATTGAAAAACGTCAACTCTTCGCTGACAATGCGGTCCACCGTCTCGACTGCGACATCGTTACTTTCAACCAAAGGTACAAAGCGCGGACAAGCGTGTTCAACGACTGAAATTTCAGCATTTTTAAACTTGATATTATTTAGATAAGAATGCGATTCAACCGTAGCCGTTGTTGCGATAACTCCAACTCGGCCCGAATCAGTTCGGCGAATTGCCGCCCTTGCTCCCGGTGCGATAACTCCGATTACCGGAATATCGAGATCTGCTTGAATTGAATCGAGAGCAATCGCTGTCGCGGTATTGCACGCGATAATTAATAATTTAATATCGTGTTTTAAAACGAAATTCACCATTTGATAGGTGAAGTCCTTGACTTGCCCGGGCTCGCGAACCCCGTAGGGGCAGCGTTTGTTGTCGCCGAGGTAGACGATGGTTTCGTTCGGGAGTTGGCGCAGCATTTGCCGAGCGACGCTCAAGCCGCCGATGCCGGAATCAATGACGCCGATGGGTCGATTATCATTTTTGAGCAACGCTACGCACCTCCTTATTTTTCGGGTAAAGTTAGCCCGCTATCGTCGAACGTATCTTTGACGATTGGTTTTAATTTAATCACTGGTTCTGGCTTTTTGTCCGAGCCTACTTGCTGCTGGCGGACTTCGTCGTTTGGATACATGAAGTCTTGAAGCAATTTGCGGCGCGACGGTTTGCGCAATTCTTTCAGCGCCTTAGATTCAATCTGACGGATCCGCTCACGAGTGACCCCGTAAACCGCACCCACTTCTTCTAGAGTACGTTTGCGTCCGTCGTCCAACCCGAAACGAAGCGACAAAACAGCTGCCTCGCGGTCATTAAGCATTTCGAGAACGTCCTTGATTTGCTCTTTCAAGAGCTTGTTATACATCAAATCTTCCGGCGAAGACGCGTCTTTATCCTCAATGAAATCACCTAGATGCGAGTCTTCCTCTTCACCAATCGGCGTTTCAAGCGACACTGGCTCTTGCGAAATCTTCATAATTTCGCGAACCTTATCGACCGTCATTTCCATCGTTTCAGCCACTTCTTCGATCGCAGGCTCGCGACCTTTTTCTTGTAATAACTGACGTTGAATCCGAACTAATTTATTGATCGTTTCGACCATGTGAACCGGAATCCGGATCGTGCGGGCTTGGTCGGCAATTGCCCGGGTGATCGCTTGGCGAATCCACCACGTCGCGTATGTCGAGAATTTGAATCCTTTTTCGTGGTCGAATTTTTCGACGGCTTTCATCAGCCCGATGTTACCTTCTTGGATCAAATCCAGGAATTGCATCCCGCGACCGACATAGCGTTTCGCGATTGATACAACCAGACGCAAATTGGCTTCAGCCAAAAGTTTTTTAGCTTCCTTGTCACCGAGCACGATGCGTTTTGCGAGTTTTTCTTCCTCTTGACCTTTCAAGAGACGAATCCGCCCGATTTCTTTCAGGTACATCCGCACCGGATCGTTAACCGCCACGCTGACATTGAGTTGCAGATTTTGGAAATCTTCCTCTTCCTCAACCTCTTCCTCAACCGCCAAAGCGATTACCGATGGGTTCCCCTCTTCGTCGACCGTATTAATCCCCTCTTTGTCGAGATATTTCACGACCAGCGCTTTTTCGAGATTATTCTTCAGACCGAAAGGCTCAAAGAACAATTCGGCAAGTTCATCCTCGGTAACCTCGTCAACTCCGGCTCCGCGCAAACCAACTTCTTGGACGAAAATTTTCAGTTTTTTCTTTTCGTCACTTGAGAGTTCGCGTTCATCTTTAACTTCAGGTTTTTCTTCTTCAGCTGGCAGACCGGCCTTTTTACGCTTACGCTCAGCCTTTTCTTTAACGCGTTCTTGCTTAGCTTTTTTATCCGCTAATTCTTTAACCGCTGCCGTTTTTTCATCAACGATTTCCTTGGCCGTCTTTTGTTTCTCCTCGACAACCGGTGTAATTCCGGCATCCAAATTGTATTTCGCCGTCGTCAACTTATCAACAAGATCGCTTTTGCTCATGCGCGAAAAGCCAGTAACGCCGTAAACTTTCGCCTGTTCACGAAGCGCTTTTACCGTAAGTTCTTGAAAATTGATTTCTTCTGTCATTAAAATCCCCTTTATTTTAGCTTGCGATTCAGCTCAATCAGCTCAATCGTAAGTTGTGTAATTTTGTCCTTTTCGTTGCTCTGTTTCGCCGCTTCCAGCTCACTCTTAACCCGGGCAAGTTGGTCTTCGACCTCGGCATCTTTGATTACTTTTTGGTAATCTTCGATTTCGCCAAAACCGATTTCTCGGCTCATATCAAGTTCAGCGATTTCGTTCATCACTTGATCGTATTTATTTGTCTCAGGCAGATTACGTGCGAAATCGATTATGCTTAGATTCGGATTCACGTTCACAATTCCATTTAGAAGAACATATAATTCCTCAAAAATGTCATCGCGGAATTCGAAATTCTTCGCCGCATTTATTTTCACTCGCACCTCAGGAGACGTAATCATGCGATACATCAACTTAAGTTGCGAATTGTAAGCCTTGCTATTTTTGGTTATTACCGGTTTTGGAACTTCTTTTTTTAGCCTACGCTGTTGTTGCGGTTGCTGGCTTGGTTGCCCCGCGGGTTGACTTTGAGCCACAACCGGTGCTAATCCGTTCCGGATAAACTCTTGCGACAAATTGAATTCTTGCGCGAGTTTATTGATTTCAAGCTCGCGCTCGAGATCGGTTTTAATTTTTGGCAGTTCGCCGATTAAATATTTAACGAGTTCCGTTTTTTCCGCTTCGTTATTGATATTTTTCGTCGAAGTGTAATAACTTTTTTTGAAGTTATACGCACTCATTCGGCCGTGCATCAACAGCTCGTTGAGCCCCTGTTCGCCGTGCGCTTCGAGATACTCATCCGGATCTTTCGCGCCGCTGATGCGGACAACGTAAGTTTCAAGATTCGTTTCGGCGAGCATTTCGATTGCTCTGAGTGTCGCTTTAACTCCCGCCGCATCGGCGTCATAAGTTATGATAACTTTTTCGGCCACGCTAGAAATCAGCGCGATTTGCTCAGGCGTTAAGCTCGTTCCCATTGAAGCAACGGCAGTTGTCGCATCTGCCCGGTCGAGCGCGATGACATCCATTTGACCTTCGCAGAGGAAAATTTCTTTCGTCTTGCGCGCTGGTGCCGCCGCATTGTTGAAGTTGTATAACACGCTGCTCTTATTGAAGATTAGGCCTTCCGAGCTGTTGATATACTTGCGCGGTTCGATATCTTTTGGTTTAAGTGTCCGACCAGAAAATGCTATGACCTTACCTTGCTTGTTTGCTATCGGGAACATCACGCGTTCGGTGAACCGGTCGCTCACTCCACTGTCATACATATTGAAGAGCGAACTTTGTTGCAGTGTCTCGTTCGAAATTTGGAGCTCTTCGATAAGTTTACTAGACGCCTGAACGAATCCTTGGTTGAAACTTGGCGCGTAGCCTAGTCTAAACTTTTTGATCGTCGCATCATTTAATCCGCGATTATGCAGATATTCTAATGCCGGAGCACCTTCAGCCGTGTTAAACAACATATGTTCATAATACGCACACGCTAATTCGTGAAGTTTAATCAGTTTATTCTGATCGCTCGAATACGGATTAATCTCGCGCGGTCCGATATCTTCGATTCCGTCGACTTTAATTGCCTCGATTTCAGCGACGCGTTTTAGCGAGCTGAGGAAGTCGATTTTTTCGATGTCTTGGACGAATCTGAAGACGTCGCCACCAGCGCCACATCCGAAGCAGTGATAAACTTGCTTTTCTTCGTTCACGTGAAAGCTCGGCGTTTTTTCGTTATGGAATGGGCAGCAGCCGGAATAGTCGCGGCCCGCCTTGCGCAAATCCATGTATTGGGAGACTATATGCACTATATTAGCACGTTCTCGAACGTTTTCGATCGTTTTGTCGCTAATCATTTTCCATCCCCCTTCCTAAAAAAGGGCGCAATACGCCCGTTCGCACTTTGTCAAGTATATCACAAGATGCGCATTTTGGCAAGTGTATTTTTGCCCTAATTATTTTTATCGCGATTTTATCGCATTTCGAGGTCCGAATTGCACCAAAAACGGCTTAAAAATGATTAGACGAAAAAAGCCACCCAAAGGTAGCTTTCCAAAATTATTTTGCAGCTGCTGCTTGTTGAGCGGCAACTTCGGCAGCGAAGTCAGTTTCGACTTTCTCGATACCGTCACCAACTTCAAGACGGACAAAGTTCACGACTTTAGCTCCGACTTTTTCAAGGTGTTGTTCAACAGTTACAGTATCATCAAGAGCGTAGACTTGCCCAAGAAGAGTGTATTGTTGATCGATTTGCGTGTTATCAAGTTTGAAACGGTTAAGTTTACCAGGGATGATTTTGTCCCAGATTTTTTCAGGTTTACCTTCGGCAGCCAATTCTTTTTTCAATTCAGTTTCAACTTCAGCTAAAACTTCAGCCGTAAGTTGTAGAGTTGAACCGTAAGTAGGCACTGGAAGGATAGGTTTTTCAGGGTTGTTAAGACGTTTGCGTTCTTCGTTTTCAACTTCAAGACGACCGCGAAGCGCGATAACTTCGTCTTCGATGAAGCTAGGTTCAAGGTCAGTGTAGCTCAAGACTTGCGGGCTCATAGCGGCGATGTGCATCGCAACTGATTTGGCAAGTGTTTCGTCGCCACCTTCAAGAACGTCAACAACACCGATGCGTCCGCCATTGTGAGCGTAAGCGCCGAATGTTTGTGCGTCAGTTTTTTCGATGATTGTGAAACGACGGAAGTCGATTTTTTCACCGATAACAACTGTAGCGTTTTGAACTGCATCGGCAATTGTTCCACCATCAGTGTAAGGTAACGCTAACGCAGCATCGCGATCAGCTGGTTTGTTTTCAGCTACGATTTTAACGATGTTAGCGATTAAAGTTTTGAATAGGTCATTTTTTGCAACGAAGTCTGTTTGTGAGTTAACTTCGATAACGGCAGCGACGTTTCCTGTAACGTAAGTTGCAGTAAGTCCTTCCGCAGCGACAGCGTCAGCTTTTTTAGCCGCTTTAGCCATCCCTTTTTCGCGAAGCAAAGCGATCGCTTTTTGGATATCGCCTTCAACTTCAACTAATGCTTTTTTAGCATCTAAGATCCCTGCACCAGTAAGGTCGCGCAGTTCTTTTACCATTTTTGCTGTAACTTCAGCCATGATTAAATTCTCCTTGATTATAAAATTAAAGCGGGCAAGTGCCCGCCCAATTGCCTTTTCGAGGACCGCAGGTCTCGCGCTACGCGCTCGACAGCGAACCCAACGTCACTAAATTCTAGCTCGCTTGCGCTCGCTAATCATTAAGTGTCGTTGCTTTAAGCGTTTACGATTTCTTCTAAGTCAGATGCAACAGCAGCTGGAGCCACTTCAGCTACGGCGTCAACGCCACCGTTTGCTTCGATAACAGCATCAGCCATTTTAGCAGTGATCAATTTAACGGCGCGGATAGCGTCATCATTTGAAGGGATAACAACATCGATTTCGTCTGGATCGCAGTTAGTATCGACCATAGCGACGATTGGGATGTTAAGCGTGTGAGCTTCTTGAACAGCGATAGCTTCTTTCTTAGGGTCAACGATATACATAACATCTGGGATGCGAGGCATGTCGGCGATACCACCTAAGAATTTTTCAAGACGGTCACGTTGTTTATTTAAGATTGAAACTTCTTTTTTCGGTAAAACTTCGAAGACACCGTCTTCTTCCATTTTGTTGATTTGTTTCAGGCGACCGATACGTGTTTGGATAGTTTTCCAGTTAGTCAAAGTCCCACCCAACCAACGATGGTTGATGTAGTATTGACCACAACGTTCAGCTTCTTCTTTGATCGCTTCGAAAGCTTGTTTTTTAGTTCCGACGAAAAGAACAACTCCGCCGTCTTTCGAAACTTCTTTCATGTATTCGTATGCTGCATCAACCAATTTAACTGTTTTTTGTAAATCGATGATGTAGATACCGTTACGATCTGTGAAGATGTATTTCTTCATTTTTGGATTCCAGCGACGAGTTTGGTGACCGAAGTGAACACCAGCTTCAAGTAGCTGTTTCATTGAGATAACTGCCATTTTTGTTTCCTCCTGTAAGATAGTTTTTTATTGGCAAGTCAGCGCCTGGGGCGCGGGCTTTGCCTGTATCCTCACCACTTGAGCTTTTCGAAGTCTGGCATGACTCCGCTTAAGCAACTTATCATTGGCAAGTGGCTGCGAATTTGTGCGCAAAAACACACGCCTACAATTATACCAAATCGCGCGGGCGTGTGCAAATGTTTAGTTTAGATTTAATTTTCTTCTAAGTCCGCAAACATATCGGTCATAGTTGGATTATTTTTAGTTAGTTTTTTGATCGTTAATTTTTCCGTTCTATTGTTTGCTGTAAGCAGATGCTTATTAGTTGTAGTCAGCGCCTCTTTAGTCTTCTGCAAGCTCGCGATCGCTTTGTCAATTTCCGCAATTGCGCTATCGAATTTTTTACCCGCCTGTTCGACGTTTTTCGCAAATCCCGTTTTGAAGATGTTTAGCTCGCTTTCGAAATTCGTAATGTCGATATTTTGATTTCTAATTATCGCAAGCTCAGTTTTATATTGCAGCGAATTTTGCGCCGCGTTACGTAAAAGCGTGATAATCTGAATGAAAAATTGCGGGCGGATGACATACATCTTCGGATAGCGATACGAAACGTCCACGATTCCTGTGTTGTAGAGCTCGCTATCTGCTTCTAAAAGCGATACCAGAATTGCGTATTCACAGCCTTTTTTATTACGATCTTCGTCGAGTTTTTTGAAAAAATCTTCGTTGCGATGTTTGGTCGCTGTCGCCTCGTTTTCGTTCTTCATCTCAAACATAATCGAAATGAACTCAGTCCCGTTATCATCTTTATCTCTGAAGATATAATCGCCTTTCGTGCCTTCTTTTGCGTCATTATCTTTCTCAAAATAGGCATTTTGAAAAGCCGTCGCGCGCAGTTTGTTGAACTCGTTTTCGCAGTGCTGCTCAAGCGTTTCGCCGACCATCTTAGTCGATAATTTAACTTTCATATCTTTAAGGCGATCAATAGTTTCATCCTTCAACCGCAACTCGCCTTCGTACTTGTCCTTAAGAGTTGTTTCGAGCAACTTCGCTTCGGCGTCCTTGATGATTATTTCATTTGATAATTTATCGCGATCCTTTTCGACCTTGGCAATTGCCTCCGCCACTGCTAGATTTTTCTCAATCTCCGCCTTATCTAACTTAGCTTTCAGCTCGCTTTCAACTAATTTAATTTCGTCTTTTTGACTTTTTTCGATCAAATGAATCCGATCTTCGATTTCGCGATTGAATTCCTTGTCGCGAATCTGTTTCTGGATATCAGCATATCCCGCCTCGTCCACCTGGAAAATCTCGCCACATTTCGGGCATTTTATCTCGTTCATATCTTCTTATCCTTTCACTGCTTGCGGACTTTTCGCGTTTTTTGGTCATTTTTTGCGAGAAATGACCACAAAACGCGAAAAGTCCGCAAAAATATTATTTACATCGAAAGTTGTTGGGCATTTGTGAGCTTGAAGTAGGCGCCTTCGCTGTCGATGAGTTCGCGGTGCGTGCCCATCTCGATGATGCCCTTGTCGCCAATCACGACGATGCGGTCGGCGTGTTTAATCGTCGCCAGCCGGTGCGCGATAATCAGTGTCGTCCTACCATACGTCACTTCCTCAAGCGACTCCTGAATCACCTTCTCCGTCTCGGTGTCGAGCGCGCTCGTCGCCTCGTCAAGCACCAAAATCGGCGGGTTCTTCAAGAAAATACGGGCAATTGCAATCCGCTGTTTCTGCCCACCCGAAAGTTTAACTCCGCGTTCACCAACGACAGTATCTAATCCGTCCGGAAGGCTTGCGATAAGCTCAGTTAAATGGGCGTTATCAACCGCGGCATTTAATTGATTTTCGTTCGCATCTAAATCGCCATACATAATATTTTCGCGGATTGTTCCCGGGAACAAGAAGACATCTTGGGCGACTTGCCCGACGTTTTCACGCAAAGATTTCAAAGTTGCGTGACGAATATCGGTTCCGTCAATTTTTAACGAGCCGCCGGTTACGTCATAAAAACGAGGGAGTAAGGCGCAAATCGTTGACTTGCCCGCTCCGCTTTCGCCGACGAAGGCGATGGTCTCGCCGGCTTTAATGTCTAAATTAATATCCTTCAACACCTCAGTGCCGTCCGAATAATCGAAGTCGACGTGGTCGTAAGAAATCTGACCTTTGATGTTAGCTAGAGGTGCAGCGTCCGGATAATCCTTGACCTCCGGCACTAAATCCATTTCGGCGAACAGGCGTTTGACCCCGGCGATCCCCTTCGGATATTGCTCGATCATCCCGTTGATGCGCTCAATCGGGCGTAAAAAGACGTTCGACAAAACGAGATAGCCGACGAATTCGCCAACTGTAATTTCATTTTTCATAACGAGCAAACTGCCGACAAATAGCGCAAATAACGTGATTAAATGCGTCATTATATAGTGAAACGCCGAAGCGAATCCAACCGTCTGGTAAAACTTATATTTAGCTTTTTTATAGTTGTGATTAGCTATATCGAATCCGTGCTCTTCGTATTCCTCGTTCGCAAAACCTTGAATCACGCGAATGCCTGAAAAATTAGATTCGATACAAGCATTGAAATCGCCCTGAGCCTCGTAAATATGGGAATTAACCCCGACCATTTTCGAGTTGAAGAACGTCATCACCGCAATAATTATCGGAACCAAAATCACGGTCGCAACTGCCAAAAATACATTATACTGAATCATAATAATAAACGAGCCGACGATCGTCATCAAAGCGATGAACAACTCCTCAGGTCCGTGGTGCGCTAACTCCGAAATTTCGAACAAATCCGTCGTCATGCGGCTCATTAACTTGCCCGTTTTATGGTTGTCGAAGTAGGTGAAACTCTGCTTTTGGAGCGAATTGTACAGGTCGCGGCGCATGTTGGTCTCGATGTTGATGCCGAGCGAATGGCCCAGATAGGTCACGACAAAGGTCAACACCGTGTTGACCAGGTAAAAAGTCAGCAGGCCAAGCCCGCACAAAATGATGAGCTTGTAGTCGCTCTGGGGCAGCACCGTACTGACCACCATGTTGACCGCAATCGGAAAACCCAACTCTAAAAGCGCCAAAACAAAGGCGCTCGTAAAGTCGATTAAAAATAATTTTTTGAAAGGTTTGTAGTAACTAAAAAATCTGCGCATTTATTCCTCGCTCATATCCAAAATGCTCATGAACGCTTCCTGCGGAACCTCGACGGAACCGATTTGCTTCATGCGTTTTTTACCCTCTTTTTGTTTCTCTAAAAGTTTGCGTTTACGCGAGATATCCCCGCCGTAACACTTCGCCAAAACGTTTTTACGCATCGCCTTGATGTCAGTTCGAGCCACAACTTTCGACCCAACGGCCGCCTGGATTGGCACTTCGAACATCTGACGCGGAATGATTTTCTTCAGTTTTTCGACGATCAACTTGCCCCGCTCGTACGCGAAATCGCTATGCACAATGAAGCTCAGTGCATCGACGTTCTCGCCGTTCAGGAGAATATTCATCTTGACGAGCTTGCTCGGCTTGTAGCCGCTCTCCTCGTAATCGAAACTCGCGTACCCCTTCGTCGACGACTTCAGCTTGTCGAAGAAATCAAACACTACCTCAGACAGCGGCAGGTTGTACACGACATTCACGCGGTTATCATCGATGTAATCCATCGTGATAAATTCCCCGCGCTTTCTTTGGGCAAGTTCCATCACGGCGCCGACATAGTCGTTCGGCACCATGATTTGCGCCTTCACGTAAGGCTCTTCGACGCTTTGCAGCTTCGTTCCTTCCGGAAAATCGCTCGGATTGTCGATGACGATTTGCGTGCCATCAGTCAGGTTGACGTGGTAAATTACGCTTGGCGCCGTCGCGATCATATCGAGGTTGAATTCGCGCTCAAGGCGTTCTTGGATGACGTCCATGTGGAGCATACCAAGGAAACCGCAGCGGAAGCCGAAGCCTAGGGCTTGTGACGTTTCCGGTTCGAATTGAAGCGCGGCATCGTTTAATTGTAATTTTTCTAGGGCATCCCGGAGATCGTTGTAGCGACTCGTATCGATTGGGTAAAGTCCGCAATAAACCATCGGGTTCATTTGGCGATAGCCGGCTAGGGGTTCACTTGCCGGATTTTCTGCAAGCGTTACTGTATCCCCGACGCGCGTTTCTTTGACCGATTTGATGGACGCCGTGATGAAGCCGACGTCGCCGACCATGAGAAAGTCGCGGTTGATGGCTTTGGGCGAGAAGATGCCGACATCGACGACATCGAATTCCGCGCCGCTTTGCATCAGTTTGATTTTGTCGCCTGGTTTGACGACACCATCGACGATGCGGACGTTTAATATGACACCTTTATATGAATCGTAGATTGAGTCGAAGATTAGGGCTTTGAGCGGAGCGTTCAGGTCGCCGCTTGGGGCCGGTACGTATTCGACGACTTGTTCTAAGATGTCTTCGATTCCGATGCCCGCTTTCGCGCTCGCTAAAACGGCCTCGCTCGCATCGATTCCGATGATGTCTTCGATTTCTTGACGTACGCGTTCAGGATCAGCTGCCGGAAGGTCAATTTTGTTGATGACTGGTAAAATTTCTAGGTCGTTGTCTAAGGCCAGATAAACGTTCGCTAGAGTTTGCGCCTCGATTCCTTGGGCTGCGTCGACGACTAAAACCGCCCCTTCGCAGGCTGCGAGTGAGCGTGAAACTTCGTATGTGAAATCGACGTGTCCCGGCGTGTCGATTAGGTGGAAGATGTATTCCTTCCCGTCTTTAGCGGTATAGTTCAGTTCAACCGCGTTCAGTTTGATCGTAATCCCGCGCTCGCGTTCAAGATCCATCGAATCCAGTAGCTGCGCCTGCATATCGCGCTCGGCGACGGTATTAGTTTGCTCAAGAATTCGGTCGGCGAGCGTTGACTTGCCGTGGTCAATGTGGGCTATTATCGAGAAGTTGCGAATCAACTCCTGGCGTTGTTTCATTTCATTAATATTCATACTCAAATTATACCAAAAAATGCCCCCGATTTCACGGATGGCGTTAAAGTGACTCCAAATAACCGATAATTACTTAAAAAGGCTCGATTTTGGACAGTTTGAGTACATATAAAATATACATGTACTCAAACTGTCCAAAATAGGTAAGTTTTCACAAATAAATGGGCATTTGGAGTCATTTATTTTTTCAGTTGTTCTAAAGCTAGTGCAAAGTTTCCAATTGTCGCGCTTTCGTTGTTATCGAAGCCACTTTTAACGATATACTCATGCAGCGGCGGTACGCTGACGTAGCCGTTGTTGATGCGTTCAAACCATTCATGTACCATAGGCATTAAATGTTTCTGATTGAACACGCCACCACCGAAGATGATTTTCTCCGGACCTAAAACGACGCTCGTGTTATAGGCAATCTGCGCGATATAATATGCTAAGATATCCCACACTTCGTGCTCTTCGGGAAGGTGTTGACCTTTCACGTTATAACGAGCCTCGATAGCGGGCCCGGCAGCTAAGCCTTCCGCGCATTTGTCACCGTGAAACGGACAAACGCCCGCGAATTCTTTATCCAGTGGATGTTTTGCGACATACATATGCCCCATCTCCGAGTGCATCCGCCCTCCGATAAAGTCGCCATTTTGGATGCCGGCTCCCCCGATACCAGTTCCAATCGTGTAATAAACGGCACTATCGCATCCACGCGCCGCCCCTTGAACTAGCTCCCCGTAAACACTTGAAGCGACATCCGTCACAAATTCATAAGGCACATCAACCGCTCGCTTCATCGTGCCAAGAAAATCGAAACCTTCCCAACCCTGTTTAGGCGTCGCTAAAACGTGCCCATAGGTAGGCGATTTACGGTTAATATCAATCGGTCCAAACGAACCGATTCCAATCGCTTCAACCGGATTTTCTTCGAAAAATTTCACAGCAAGCGCCAGCGTTTCCTCGGGCGTAGTCGTCGGAATTTCCACCTTTTGGATAACATTCAAATACGGATCGCCTACCGCTAAAATAAATTTCGTTCCCCCTGCCTCAATCGACCCAAGTCGTATCGGACTATCAGCCACTTCACTAATCCGCTCAAATTTCAATTCTGCTTTCATCCTAAACCTCCTTAAATCATCTCAATCCGCGAGTCGAAATATTGTTCCATAAAATTCACTTCTACCCGAATCTCGTCCGCCGTATAATGTTCGTTCGAAACGACCCACTTCGTTTCGACGTCATCACTTCGATAAATGATGGCAATTAACTCGCCTTCAAACTCCGCGAGTGGATCCACAATATCGCGCCCTAAAACGTAGCAATCCTGCTCTTCTCCATCGCCACCTATCACGCCTTCAACGTAACCGTAATTAATTGGATACGGAGCGCCGTGATGAATAAACCCAATCGGCCGGTCGATTTTCACTTTCATTTTATTGCTCCCTTTTTATAAATCCGAAGCAAATCATCTTTGTTTTTGGCTAATGCTAGGCATCCATAAATAGCGGCATACTTATACCAAAATGGTCCTTCATTTGCTTCTCTAAAATCAGGATCTAATTCATGATCCTCTAACACTTTAAAATATTTTTCTTTTGCAGTTAAATATTTATCTTCATATTGATCGAAATCAACCGTTGAAACGTCTTCCCAGTTCGCCAACAAATGCGCAAAACCTTCGTCAAAACTTATATATTCTAAGTTTTTTTCTTTCGGGTAATCACGTTGTATTAATACATGGATAGCCTCATGAGTTAACATATTCCTTACAAAAGAAATCATTTTCCCCTTAGTCATTTCATAATCCAGAAAATTTCCGATATCAAAAATTATGTATCCATCCCTAACCATCGCATCATACGGCTTTGGAATTCCTACGGCTAATATAACTTCTACATAACTCAATATTTCAAAAAAATCAGGCCATATTTCTAAAATGATTTTCTCGTTACAAGGTTTAAAATTCTCCAATTCATCAATGATTAATTGAACAATTTTATTAACAATCGACTTATCATATTTAGGCAATTCAAATAAAATTTCGCCATCTACCACCTTAGAAAAAATCCAATGCGAATTTTCATTTAATCCCTCGCAATTAAAAATATCAATTATACTAGTATCAATAATCATAACGAGTCAAACCACTTGTGCACTTCCTTGCGCGATTTCAAAACGACCAACTCGACTCCGTCCGGACGGCGTGCCATACTAGCCACAGCCGCAGGGCGTTTCTTTTTATTGTAGGTCAAAATCATAGCCATAAATTCCCGGTATTCCTTACCAAACATATGTTCTTCGAAATAGTCCGGCATCTCAGGTTGCTCCGACCTGTCCTTGAGATATTTCAACGACCTCATAAACACGCTCCACGCGCAATACAAAGGCGAGAAATCGAGAAAAACAATCATGTCGCACAAAGAAATCCTAAGATCCATCGACATGCCGAAATTTCCGTCGACAATCCACGAACCCCCTGCCATCACCGCGCCACCTGGCAAGTGCCAAATCGCATCCAAGTGATACAAAGGCAGACCAAGCTTTTCGCCCAACCGGCGCGACAGCGTCGACTTGCCCGTTCCGGCATTTCCAATTATAATTATCTTTTTCATATAATGTGCCAAACTAAAATGTATAGCCCTCCCATCACTGCGCCGACGAGCGGGATGCACGCGTAAGTCAAGAGGCGCCCTTTCAAACCTTTCGGCAATTGGCGCGTCCACCAAACGATGAATCCGAGCGCAATCAAAACGCAGATAATCCTATTAATAATGATGAACGGCCCTGGCGCAACATCCATAATCCGTCCGCGCGCGCTGTTATAAACCTCGTAATGAGGGTTTTTGATGAGGACACCCACATACAACACGAGTTGCAAAAACATCCCGACAAGTGGTGCCGCACCCGCAAATACGCTAAGGACTTTGTTTTCAGAATTATAGAATGACACGAATGCTGCACCTGGAAGAGTCAACAGCGCGATTGCACCCCAAGTCCACATCATACCATTAAGATGATCATATCCCGATACGACCATTTCCGTTGGATAATAAGCGATGATATAAAGCACGAAAAACGCGAAGGTGCCGAAGGCGGCACTTGCCCGATTCGGCGCTTTGACGATTAAAACGCAACCGACGATGATGAAAAAAGTGAAGAATGTCATTATTTCACTGAAAAACGGTAAGAGGTTGGCGATTGGCCACTGGATGTGGCAGACCATCGGGTTGATGACTCCGACGAAAACGCCGAGCAACGCACACAACAATAAATATTTTAATTTAATCTCTTTCATTACAGCAATCATAAGCCCCCACCCATTCTGTGTTATTTTCCATTTAGATTAAAGTATATTTGCGATTTTTGTTTTCTCCGCTAGATTCGAGAACACCTAGCTCCACTAATTTTACTAAGTACCTTCGAACTGTAACACTTGATTTTCCACTAAGCGCTGCAGCTTTTGCATTGCCGATTTCACCATTTTCTTCTAGATAAGGATAAATATCATTAAAGAATCTAACTTCGTTATCGCTCATTTTATCGATCGTTTTATCGCTCAAACAATTAACAGCGTTATTAATCCCAAACGATAGAACTGTTTCAAGTATAACTTCTAGCATAAACTCGATAAACTTAGTTGATTTACCTTCTCTACCACCCGCAGATAACATATCGTAGTATTTATCTTGATTCTCGTAAACGATTGTTTCAATAGGGATCCATTCGAAAACGTGCATCCATTTAGACAAAACTAAATTCTGCCACAATCTACCCATCCGACCGTTACCATCCGGAAACGGGTGGATCATCTCAATCTCAAAATGAATAACGCAGCTTTTAATCAAGTCGGGAGTATTGTCGGAACTTGCCCACTCAAAGAGTTCATGGACTAAATTAGGAACGAATGCAGGTCTTGCTCCCATATGAATAACCGTCCCATCGCTATCATAAACGCCAACGTCGCCACTTCTAAACTTTCCGCTATCGCTCACCAACCCCTTAGCCATTATTCCGTGTGCTTCAAGGAAATCATCGACAGAGTATGGGTTCAACTTGAACACCAAATCGTAGGCTTCATAAGCATTCTGAACTTCGTGGATTTCTTTAGGCGCACCTAATACACGCTTCCCATCGATAATATCCGTGACCTGTTCAAGCGACAAGGTATTCTTCTCGATGGCAAGTGATGAGTGAATCGATCTAATTCTGTTCTCTTTTCGCAGGTGTAGATTACGCTCTTGTTCCAGCTCTAAACGAGTAACCTTTTGTGTAATATCCACAATCAGATTCATCATCTTGTTCGTTATTTCAAAAGGTGGTTTCATAAAGATTGATCCCTCACAAGTTCAGTTTATATCCTCAATTATATCAAACCCTATAACTTAAAGCAAGTTTCGATCGATAAATTGATTGATAAAACGATCGATAAATTTATCAACGCACAAAAAAAACAAGCACCCGCGGAGCGGATACTTGCCAAAAAGTTTTTAACGTTTTGAGAATTGCGAAGCTTTACGGGCTTTCTTAAGACCTGGTTTCTTACGTTCTACCATACGAGCATCACGAGTAAGAAGTCCGGCAGCTTTAAGAGCTCCACGGAAATCAGGATCCACTTGAAGTAAAGCGCGAGCGATTCCGTGACGTATTGCTCCAGCTTGACCAGCGTAACCACCACCATCAACGTTGACGAAAACGTCGTATTGACCAACAGTTTCAGTTGCTGTGAAAGGTTGGTTAATAACTAGACGAAGATCCGCGTGTGGGATGTATTCTTCGATATCTTTTTTGTTAGCAACAATTTTACCAGTTCCCGGAACTAAACGAACGCGGGCAACTGCGTTTTTACGACGGCCTGTGCCGATATATTGTACTTGAGCCACAGTTATTTCCTCCTTAAATTAATCCAGTAATGTCTAAAACTTCTGGTTTTTGCGCAGCATTTTCATGCTCAGCACCAACGTAAACGTTAAGTTTAGTCAATTGTTTGCGACCTAAAGTGTTTTTAGGTAACATACCTTTGATAGAAGTTTCGATTAGGCGAACAGCGTTTTTATCACGCAACTCTCCAGCCGAGATAGATTTCAATCCACCTGGGAAGTTTGAGTGACGATAATAAATTTTATCAGTCGCTTTTTTACCTGTTAATTTAACTTTCTCAGCGTTGATAACGATAACGAAGTCACCTGTATCTACGTGTGGAGTGAAAGTTGGTTTGTTTTTACCGCGTAAGATTGATGCTACAACAGTACTAAGACGTCCTAACGGGATATCAGTTGCGTCTACGATGTACCATTTGCGATCTACTTCACCTGGCTTAGCCATGTAAGTTGTTTTCATTTGGAATTCTCCTTAAAATATAATGTTTACAAAATCAAGTAATTAGTTAGCGTACCGGGCCAAATAATTGGGGATTTGGTAAACAATACCGTTTGTTATAATAACATATTTTGACGCCTCTTCGCAAGAAAAAAGTTATGAATTTTAATCTTCTTAAAACCTTGGGCAAGTAAGCGGCGCTTACGCGCCGTTCGCGCTACTTCGCAGCGCGCAAAATATCGACTAATTCGTCGCCGGTAAAGTGATATTTGTTCTCGCAGAACTGGCAGACCGTCTCAGCTCCGTCATCCTCTTCGATCATCGCAATCAGCTCATCTTTGCCGACGGCGACTAGCGCTTGCGAGAATTTATCCTTCGAGCAATCGCACTTGAAGCCGATTGGTTGAGTTTCTAAGATTTTGACGTCATCACATAACGATTCAAGGATTTCTTCTGGCGTGCCTTTAGGTTTAGCTTTTAATTTTTCTTCGATTTTTGTGATCGTTTCTTCGCTCGCACCCGGCATTACTTGCAACATAAACGCCGTTCCCTCTTCGATGTCGATTCCGACAGCTGATGGTATTTGCTCGCTTGAAGCTAGATAATACGTGAAGTTAGCTGAAACTTCGCTTGAAACCATCGGCACCTGACCGGTAAACGGTTCGCGCATTCCGATGTCTTTGATGACGCTCAAAATCCCGTCCGTTCCGAGCGCCGAAGCTTCGTCTGTGACATCTTTGTTTTTGATATAACCTTTAACAAAACCTTCCGGTGTCACGTCTGCTAGGACTAGACCTGCTGTTCCGTTACCTCTTAATTTCACTGTTAGCGCTTCTTCGCTTCTTGGCATTAGCGTTGCAACGCCGAGCATAAGTGATCCGATTAGCGTTTTGCCGAGCACTTTTGTCGCCGCGTCATTTGTTTGGTGACGGGTCGCCGCTTCCTTGATGAGCTCGCGTGCATCGCACGCAATTGCCCGGATTTGGCCGCCGTAGCAGACGGCTTTGATTAGATAGTCGTTAGTCATTATTTTCCTCCGTTTCGCTAATGGCATTATATACGGTTTCGCTCAGATTTTCAACTTCTGCGATTCCCGAGGCCATGTCCTTGTTATTTTTCGTCATGATGGCGATTGTGTAGTCTAGTTGATTGGTCTTGACGTGCCCGATACTGTTGATGACCCAACCGTAGCCATCGAGGGCGTTCCAGCCGTTTTTGAGCGCCGTGTTTTCTTTACCCGGACCAGCCGAAACGCCCCACTTTTGGTAAGGTTCGACTTGCTTCATCAGGTCGGCTAGATATTTCGCGTCCTGCTCGGTCAATAGTTCGTTTTGGGTGACGTAGAAAATTTCGTTGAGCATTTTTATCATGTCGCCAGCATCCGTGAGCGAAAGGCCCCAAGCGTAGGAGCTGCGTTTCGTGTTTGTCATATCGAGCTTTTTGAAAAGCGCATCGTAATTTTCGTAAGTGCCTTTTAGGAGCAACCCGTTCGCCGGATCGTTGTCGCTTTTGACAATCATATTGTAGGCGAGCTGCTTGTCGTAGTCGACGTGGTTGACTAGAAGATTCATTAAAATCGGAACCTTAGCGACGGACGCCATCGGGAAATCTTCGCCATTTTTCGCTTCGAAAAATTGCCCTGTTTTGCGTTCGTAGACTGCGACATCGACCGTCGTTGTCGCTGAGTCGACGGCTTGTTGAACTGCAGTGAAATCCAGTTTTTTCGGAGTGTCGGCATCTTGCGGATATTCTTCAGGAACGAGCGAGATGGTTTTTTCAATGGTCTCAGTCGCCTGACTTGCCGGGGTTGGTTTCAGAACGATGCCGAAGAGGACGACGCCTACGAGGGCGACGAGTCCTAGGGCTAGGTAGATGTATTTTGTCATTAGCGAATCTCAACTTTACATTTGAAGACCCAGAATTTTAGCACGCCATAGCCGACGAGGATTCCCGCGACGTTTTCGATGATGTCAAATGTCGAGAACACGCCCCACGCAAGCATGTACTGGACTGTTTCGATCCCAGTCACAGCAAAAATTGCGACGATCAGGACTTGCCACCATTTCAGACTGTAATAAATCAAGCCGAACGGAATGAAGGCGATGAAGTTCAGGATTTTTTCGTTTAATTGCCCAACGTCTTTTAGCGGATTCGGAACGAAGCCGCCGTGCAAGGCGTTGAAGCGATTTTTTTCGAAGAGGAAGATGAAGAGCAGGAAAAAGTAGACGGGGTAAAGGATGAACGCGATGGTTAGCGAGATTTTGCGGTAATAAATTTGGACGAGGACGAAAAAGAGCGCAATAAAGAATAGCAGCCCCACGAGCCAATTTGCGTGCGGCCAGTGGTTGGCGAGATTTTGGATGCGCGGATACTGTTTTATCAAGGGATTCAGGATGTAGATGACGAACGCGAGGCTTGCAGCCCAGCTGATCACTGCATCGAGAATTAAAAAGCGAATTAATTTTATCATAGCTTTAATTATATCAAAAAAGAGACCCAGAGGCCTCTTTGACGTTAATTTTCTTTCATCGCTATGTAAGTTAGGCCTGAATTTGCATGAAGCTACATAAATTAGGTATGGAATCGCCCTTTTTCTACCGAATTCATGTCGAATACTTTTTAAGTTGCATGAATTTGGTAGAAAACTGCTCATTTCGCACTAGATTTATGTAAATTCATGCTTTCAACATAGGAAAGCCCCGAAAGCGTAAGCGCTCGGGACTTGCCAAGATATTTTATTCACCCAACGAGTAGTTCGGTGCTTCTTTTGTGATGTGGACGTCGTGCGGGTGCGACTCTTTCAGGCCGTTGCCGCTCATCTTGATGAACTGTGCGTTGTCGCGCAAGTAAGCAAGATTTGGTGCGCCGCAGTAACCCATGCCGGCTTTGATTCCGCCGATCATTTGGAAGACGATGTCAGCGACTGAGCCTTTGTAGGCTACGCGACCTTCGATTCCTTCCGGAACCATTTTCTTCGCGTCGTTCACGCCGCCTTGGAAATAACGATCGCCCGAACCTTTTTCCATCGCGCCAAGCGAACCCATACCGCGGTACGTTTTGAAACGACGACCTTGGTAAATTTCGAATTCACCTGGTGATTCATCAGTTCCGGCTAGCATCGAACCTAGCATTACAGCGTTTCCTCCGGCAGCTAAAGCTTTCACGATGTCACCAGAATACTTGATGCCGCCATCGGCGATGATTGACTTGCCAAGTTCGCGAGCCACGCTCGCCGTGTCGTAAATCGCTGTCAGTTGAGGAACCCCAACGCCCGCTACGACACGCGTCGTGCAGATCGAGCCAGGACCGATTCCGACTTTAACGACGTCAGCGCCAGCGTTGAACAAATCGCGAGCAGCATCGCCCGTCGCAACGTTTCCGGCGATGATAACCGCTGCCGGGAATTTAGAGCGAACCTCTTTAAGCTTGTTGATTACGTTTTGCGAGTGACCGTGCGCGCTATCGAAGACAAGAGCGTCGACGCCCGCCTCAAGCAATGCCTCAGAACGATCGAACGTGTCGCTGGTCAGCCCAACGGCCGCCGCAACGATCAAACGACCGTGCTCATCCTTAGCCGAGTTCGGGAACTCGATAACTTTTTCGATATCCTTGATCGTAATCAACCCACTTAGGCGCCCAGCTTCATCGACCAATGGAAGTTTTTCGATTTTATGTTTTTGCAGAATTGCCTCAGCGTCTTTCAACGAAGTGCCAACCGCAGCTGTCACTAAGTTTTCTGACGTCATGACGTCACTGATTGGAATTGAGAAATCGTCGATAAAACGCATATCGCGGTTCGTGATGATTCCGATTAATTTTTTGTTGTCCGCTGTGTCGACGATCGGCACACCGCTGATGCGGTAACGGCCCATCAAGTCCTCAGCATCCTGAACCAGGTCAGTCGGCGTCAGGAAAAACGGATCGATAATTACGCCAGATTCGCTCCGTTTAACTTTGCGAACCTCGTCAGCTTGAGCGGCGATGCTCATATTTTTGTGGATAACACCCATCCCACCCTGGCGCGCCATCGCAATTGCCAGGTTGGCCTCAGTCACGGTATCCATCGCCGAAGAAATAATAGGAACGTTCAAACGCACTCCTGGAGCCAGTTCACACGTCATATCGACATCATTCGGTAAGACGTTACTTTCGGCAGGAATTAGTAATACATCATCAAATGTTACACCTTTTCTAGAGAATTTCGTTTCCCAAGCAGACATTAATCATTTACCCCTTTATTAAAATTTATATTTGATATATCATAACAAATTTAGCGCAATTTCTCAATTAAAATCTCTCGCAACTTAAAAAATTAACCCCTTTGGGCAAGTCAGTACCATATCGCATACCTACCCGCCCCGAATGACAAGATTTTTCGAAAAAAGGGCGATTTTTGGCAGTTGGGGGCGGGTATAGATTTTATACCCGCCCCCAACTGCCAAAATAAGGGCAAAAACTCAAAAATCTTGTCATTCAGGGCGGGTTGGATGCCACCCTAGTTGATAAAAATCTATAAATGGATTATTTCTAATTCGTTATTAACATCAGCTTTAATTTTCTCGGCCAATAATCTTCTATGACAGTTTTCTGCAGTTGCTTCGCTACATAGTAAAACTACATTTTTGTAGTTCTTGTAATCTTTCAAAAAGTTTCTATATGTGCCGCGCAATCTTAGTGTTTCTAGATACGCAGGTACGTATTCAGCCCAGCTAACTTTCTTATCTCGATAATCTTTTAATAATTCTTTTGTTGGCGCCAAGTCTTCTCTTGCTACATAGTCGGAATCTACTATTTCTTTCATAAAATATTCGAGATCTCTACCCTTTGCAAACCCAGCTAGTTGTGATGTGCGATTTATTCTAACGTCAACCATTAAATCTATTTTATTTTCTTTCAATGTTTCAAAAAAATCTCTGGCTGATTTTTGCGTGAAACCAATTGTAAATAATTTCATTTAATATTCTCCTTCGTTTGATTCGGGACTCCATCCAATTTTTTCGTTCTGTTTTCGATAACAATCTTTTATGGTAATTTCTTTTGCTTCTGCGATATCAAAGCCTAAACTTATTTGTCCGCTATTAAGTGGCATTTTTGTTTTGACAGGTAATCTCTTTTCTATGTCTAACTGAGATTCATTTTCTCCATCAAATATGATGTGCTCGATATCGAAATTGTATTTTTCAAAAAGCCCTCTCGAAACCATTATTGTTCTATGACAATCAATAGGATCTTTTTCGGCGCACATTAAGCAACTGTTAATTCCTTTTCTATTTCCTTCAACTAATCTTGCGACGCCATCTTCAAATTGAACGCTCTTGATATATTTATCAAAATCTAACACTTGTTTTTCGCCCATATATGATAAATATTTTTCATCTGTCTGCCTCGCGCCAAATTCCTTAGCGAATGATAAATAATAAATTTCATTTTTCTTCAATTCATCAGCGATCACATCAGCGTTAAACTCCGGTGCATAATTAGAAAACGGTTGACTTCTCACATCTACAATCGCAGTTATTTTATTATCTTTTAAATCTTGAATAAATTTTTCAAATTTATCTTTATAGGATGAATACCCTATCGTATATACTTTATTCATTTATTGTCCTTTTATATTTCTTGAGTATACTCCTTCAGGAATAATTTTCGCTACAAATTTATATGCACATCCAGTTTGATCATAAACTTCTGATGACGTTGATATTATTATATACGCACTCCCTGCCCTATAAGGATAAGCAAGCCCATAATATAATGGGTCGGTCATAGCAAAACCATAACAAGGTCTTCCTTCAAAATCAAAATTACATTTCACTTTATTGTAATCGTTCTTGACTATAGTCAAATTATTTACTTTTACTAGTCTAAATGAGTTTTCTAGCGTCGAATATTCAATTCTATTTAGTCTATTATTGTTATTGATAAACAAATCATTACTTACTTTGTCACAAATAAATTGTTCAGTTGGAATTGCTCGATTAATCCATTTTATTGTAGCTGTATTTATTATAAAATTTTCGCTTTGTGCACCTATTGTAGTTCCTTTTATAACATCGCATTCAATTATATCATATGATTCCATAAATCCCCATCGAGAACCTTTTAATAAATTTATTTCTGGAACAGACCCACCATCATTGGTGCTTACTAATCTTATTAGGTTGCCAACTTCAACTTTTGACCAGTCATTATTGGTTACTAATAATTCAAATCCTGCTATACAAGATGCAGAGTGCTTAGCTGATTTCGCCATTATCCAAACTAATTTTTTCATTCTTCCTCCTAGGCTTATCTTTTATGCAAATAAAAGATAAAGATTAATTATACTTAGTATAATTTTGGAAAAACAAAAAATGGTAGCAACTGCAATGCAGTCACTACCCTTTGATCTTATTGTTGCGAACTCAAATTAGCAAAATTAACCATACTGTAACGCAAGTCAAAACAGCCCTAGTCGCATCCAAGCCGATTTTTAACTAATTCGAGCCTCGAATTAGTTAAAAATCGGCTTGGATGCGCCTAGTATTTTTATACCTTTTCTAAGTATCCGCTTTTTTGTGTTTCCCACAAAGTTTGGTAAATTCCATTTTCGATTTTAAGAAGCTCGTCGTGGCGGCCTCTCTCGGCAATTCGACCGTTTTCCATTACTAATATTTGGTCAGCGTTTTTCACGTATTGCAATTTATGACTGATCATTATTACCGTTTTATCTTTACCAATTTCTGCGATTGTTTCAAAAAGTTCAGTTTCTTTATCGATATCTAATGCACTATTTGGCTCATCGAAGACGATAAGTTTGCTCGTTTTTTGGATACCTCGCTCAATCGCAACTGACTGCCACTGCCCACCGGATCCTGAGAAAACAGGTTCATCATCTTCTATGAACGAGATGTTTTCATTTCTAGACATTTCGTAACGACAGAAGTTTTGCAAAACGGCTGACTCATCCTCGAATGGAACTTTGTTCATAACGCCATCATAGTTATCGTAAAAACCCAATAAAATTTTCGTCAACGTCGATTTTCCTGAACCGTTGCCGCCAACTATTGCAGTGGTCGTTCCTGCTTCGATTTCAAAACTAACATCGTTCAACGAAAAATTTTCTTGGTTTGGATATTTATATGATAAATTTTTTGCACTGATTTTATCGTTCGCAAAACTTTGAGTCAATTCATCTAACTCCATAAACTCAAAAAATGGAGCACTTCGGTCGATAAAGAACGGTAAAAAACCAGCTATTTCGATTAAGTCGTTTAGCATTCTTGATATTGACAAGAACCCTGTTAACAAGGCTATTAGCATCATAACGTTCACATCTGCTTTGGCTACAACGAAAAATGATACGTAAGTCCCGATAATGAGCGCGGTTACAATGACACCTTCGATTAATTCAAGCAAATTTTTCTTTTTGCTATACGCTTTTTCGTTTGCGCGCAATTTCATATTTTTAGAATTGAAACGTTTACTCAAAAATGAAAAATTATCTAGAATTTTATTCTCTTCAGCGAATGCTTTGTCAGTAAAAACTTTTGAAAACTGGTCGGCTTCAACTTCGCTTTTCTGAATCGAACCAATATTTTTCTTACTATTTTTTATCTGCAAAAATTTAAACAAGGATTTAACGATAATAATTAAAAATAAAATTACTGACAATAGTTTAGAAATATGGACGAAGAAGACAATTATCAACAACATTCCAAACAATGATGTTACACATCCAATAACAATTTCCATAATCCGGTAAATCTGGATACTCGCAAACATCGCCCGCTTAGCCAAATGATTATTTTCGTTAAATTCATAATCTTCGATATTTATTTTCCCGATTTTTTCGTGCAATATATTTTTGATTTTAAATTCGAATTTAGGAAGCTGTAAAAACTGAACTACAAACCGCGAGATCACAACACTTTCAAGCCCGATTAATAACAACGAAAAACTATATTCCACCACCGAAACAGCAGTCAATTTCTGATACATATTTAACGCAAGCAACATACTCGCAAACGGCACGCAGACGAAAAATAATTTAATTAAAAATAAAAACGCAAAGCCGGATTTATATTGGGAAAAAGCATATTTTACTGCTTTCATATTTCAAACCTCGCTTTCTGCTTTTCAAACATCTCGAAATACCGACCCTTTTGGGCAAGTAACACTTCGTGACTTCCTGTTTCAATAAGCCTTCCTGAGTCCATAACAAGGATTTTATCATCCGCTTCAATCGAACCAAAACGGTGCGTAATCATTATATTTATTCTATCCACAGACTTATAACTCTTGAAAAAATTAATAAAATCCAATTCCGTATTCGGGTCCATCGCAGCTGTCGGCTCATCGAATAAATTAATCGGCGCGTTTCTAAATTCAAGCCGCTTAATTTTTAATTTCCCCCACTGCCCACCTGACAAATCGCTTAGCTCAACTCCATCGGGGTCATCAACGAACTCGATATTTTCTTGATAAGTTAAAGGATATTTATTATTGTTTTGGAAACAACAAGCGACAATTTCAGACATTTTTAAATCCCGAATATCGATATCATTGACAAAAAACTCGCCCGAATAATCTCCTATCAACCCTGACAACAACTTAATCAAAGTCGATTTTCCCGAACCGTTTGAACCGACGATATAATAATTATTTCCCGGTTCAAACTCATAACTGACATCATCAATCGTTTTAATATCACCATAAGAAAAGCCAAGATTTTTTAGCGTAATTTTTGCGATATCATCTAGAACAATTCCATCCGGATTTTTACGTGCATTAATCATCTCTTCTAAACACTCGATAACCGGCAGACTACGCCTAATATCAGAACTATTATTGTAAACAACTTTTATGCTGCTTGTGATAATCATAATCATCATCCCAATAAGATAAACTCCACCCAGCGTGATCTTTCCTCGTGAACATTCAAAAATACTGGCAATTAAAATCGCCGATACGAACATAAACTCGAGCACAACAAAGCCGACGTCATTTTTCAAACGCTCTTTAGCAGCTGAAATATTTTTCGTCATTGCATCCTTAAAATTACGAGAAAATTTAGAAGTTAATAACGGCTCTGATGCAAATAAATGACGCTCTTCTATATATTCTTTCGCTATTAATGTGTTGGAAAAATAATTAGCACGGGCCATATTTTGAATATATTTCTGCCAGAAATCCGATTCGTTTTTGGTCTTTTTAGAAATCAAAAGCTGAACAACACCGTAGGCCAACACCGAAACGGTCAAATACCAACTGACATTAATAAATGAATATAAAACATAAATCAACAAAGTAACAATAGCTACAATATTCCCAAGCAAAAAATTGATAATCTTTTCGCACGTTTCATTGAAATGCTCGACCTGCTTAACAGACTCCAAAAATTCTGGTTTCTTAATTTCATCAAACAATATTTTATCAGTATATTCGATCAAGTTTTTCCTTGTCTGATATTTAGTGTCAATAACCATTCCTGACAAAACCATATTATTCAAACTGCGCACTAACTCGTTAATAGCCAGTAATGCAACTAGCGTTCCCAAAACAAACGGCAACGCCGAGCGATTTCCTGCAACAACGTTAATTAAATTACTCTGCACTAAAATAACAGCCGAACTTCCGCCCGCAATAAAAATAGATATTACTACCAACAATTTAATTTTTATTTTATCTATTTTCCCAAAGAATGTATAAAGTTTTTTCATTCTTCTCCTTCTGATAAGAAAATGCTTGAATCCATGATCCAAGCATTTTAATTTTATTGTTGTGAACTTAGGTTGGCGAAGTTCACGAGACGGCGAGCGAATTCGGCTTCGTCGTCAAATTTTAGTGTGTTGATGAATTCGTCGATGACGTCGGCGTTGAAGCCGTTGACGTTGCCGAGGAAGATTTTTTCGAAAACTTGTTTCGGATTTTTTTCTTTGTCGACGAGAAGCTCTTCGTAAAGCTTTTCGCCACCGCGATTTCCGGTTTCGATGATGTCGATTTCGTTTTCTTGGAAGCCGCTCAAGCGAATCATTTTCTTCGCCAAGTCATAAATTTTGACCGGCTCACCCATATCGAGAATGAAAATTTCACCACCGCGTGCTAAAGCGCCCGACTGAATCACGAGCCCTGAAGCTTCGGGAATTGTCATGAAATAACGAGTCATATTCATATCGGTAATTGTCAGCGGGCCGCCTTTAGCGATTTGTTCTTTGAACAATAGCACCACTGAACCACGCGAGCCTAACACGTTCCCAAAACGAGTCGCATTAAACTTGGTTTTACCCTCTTCGTTTAAGTTGGTAACGATCATTTCGGCAATTCTCTTCGTCGCCCCCATCACGTTTGGTGGGTTGACGGCTTTGTCGGTTGAAACCATTACGAAGTTTTTCACATCGTACTCTTTAGCCAATTCCGCCACGTTTTTCGTTCCGATAACGTTGTTGTAAAAGGCTTCATAAGGATTGGCTTCCATCATCGGCACGTGTTTGTGCGCCGCTGCGTGGTAGACGATGTCGAAGTCGTATTTCGAAAAAACACGTTCTAAATGATCGCGTTCTTGAACGTCACAAATAATTGGTGTTAATTTAGCGTTCGGAAATTTCGTGCGTAGCTCCCGGTTAATTTCATAGATCGAGTTTTCGCCGTGTCCGAGCAAAACAAGCTCCTTAGGCGTAAAGCGTAAAACTTGGCGACAGATTTCGCCTCCGATTGAACCACCTGCACCCGTTACCATAATCGTTTTCCCGGTAATTTGTTCGGCGATTGTTGTGTGGTCAAGTTTAACCTCGGCGCGCCCCAATAAATCAACGATATCGATTTCTTTCAGACGGCTCACGCTGAAGCGGCCGTTCGCCATGTCTTCGATTGCTGGGATAGAATTAATGACAACATTTAACGGAGTTAAAATGTCCATAATCCTTGAATACTCGCGCTCCGACAAACTCGGAATCGCAATCGTCACCATCTGAACGTTGTATTCATCAACGAGTAAAGGCAGCTCAGCGATCGTCCCAAGAACGTTATATCCTTGCAGATATGTATTCACTTTATCGGGATCATCATCGACGAAACCGACGATTTGAATCCCCGAATTTTCATTCGATTTTTTCAAGGTTTCGGCGAGCAATTGCCCCGATTTTCCCGCTCCGATGACGATGGTCGGCTTCGCGATTCGTTTGTCGAGGTTGAAGCGGATGCGGTACTCGATGATGAGGCGCCAGACGAGGCGGCTCGCGATGACGCCGAAGGTCGTGATCAGGTAAGTCAGGAACACGAGACGGATCGAGTAGACCGAGCTTTGGATGACGAATGGCAGGATGCAGAATTCGAGAATTGCCACCCCGGTCGTCGCGACGGTAATTGCCGTCATTTCACGCAGGTTTGTGTAGCGGTTGATGCGTTTGAAGATTTTCAGGAAGTGCGCGAAAACGAGGTAGAGCACCCAGCTCACCATGAAGGTTTTGAAGACCGTGCCGTACGACACCGAGATCCATTGTTTTAGGAATAAATATGACGCGAAATTCGCGAATAAGATGACAGCCGAATCCACGAGGAACAGGATCGCTATTTTCATTTTTCTAGTTAGCATACGCTTATTATACTTGAATCGCCCGCAATTTTCAACTCGCAGAGCAAAAGAAAAAGCCCCGGGCAATTGCCCAGAGCTTTTCGATTTTGTAAAAACGCTTTTGGAACGTAGATTCGCTAGCGCGAATCTGCGAACTATTTTTCCAAGCTCCTCGATATGCTTGCGCATATCTCGATCGCCAGGAAAAATATGTTTTAGAGTTTTTTGTTGTAGAATTCAACGATAAGTGCTTCGTTGATGTCAGGGTGAACTTCGTCACGTTCAGGGAAGCGGACGAATTTACCTTCAAGTTTTTCAGCATCGAATTCAACGAATGAAGGGCGGGCAACGATTGCTGCAACTGCTTCAGTGATAGCTGGAACTTTAAGAGATTTTTCGCGAACGCTGATGATGTCGCCTTCTTGCACGCGGTAAGAAGGGATGTCAACGCGAGAACCGTTAACTAGGATGTGACCGTGGTTAACGAATTGGCGAGATTGACGACGAGTAGTTGCTAGACCTAAACGGTAAACAACGTTATCCAAACGACCTTCTAGTAATTTGATGAAGTTTTCACCGTGTTTACCTTGTAATTTACCCGCGCGAACGAATAAGTTACGGAATTGGCGTTCAGTTAAGCCGAATGTGTGGCGTAATTTTTGTTTTTCTTGTAATTGCAAACCGTATTCAGAAAGTTTGATACGGGCAGTTGGGCCGTGTTGACCAGGGATGTAAGCACGACGGCTTAATTCTTTACCTGTTCCTGATAGTGATAAACCTAAACGGCGTGAAATTTTCCAAGTTGGACCTGTATAACGAGACATTTTGTCTCCTCCTTAAATTTTTTTGCGAAGGATGTCTTAAACCCTTTGTTCATGATTCCTTTTTCCCGTTCGCTTTTGCAGCCGCAAGTTACTGGGGCGGGCTTTCGCCTGGATCATGTTGACAAACAAGTATGAGCTGCTTCAACTTGAACATTATATCATAATTCCCTCGAGCAGCGCAATTATTTTATTTAGCCCTTTAAAAACTCGGGCAAGTCGGCGGCTCTACGCGCCGCTAGAACAGAAAAAGGGGGATTTTGGCAAATTTTTTAATTTTTTTGCTAAAAATTTAAAAATTTTGCCAAAATCCCCCTTTTTCGTGTTTTACACACAGATTGTTAAAATTTAGTTTTCTGATGATCCGGTTGTTCGATAACTTTTATTTTTACGATTTTTCTTTCAAAGAATAAATGTCCTTTGTAGGTGACGCGGATTTTGATTTTCTCCCCTCTTAATTCCCCCGTGAAGTCTTCGTGACTTTTGTCGACATATTCACTGTCATCAGGGGAAAATCTGTGGTCTTTGAAATCTATTGCAATCCCCATCTCGTAAAGTTTATTATTCATCTGCTCGTTTGGATCAGATATTGTTTTTGCAAACCAAACCGCAGGAACGACTACAAATAACACTATGAGTATCACGAAAGCCGTCATACAAGAAATGTAGCAGCCGCTTTTCTTTTCATCCATCACTCACCTACATCGTCTTTTCGCTGAGGATTTCCCAACGTTCGTATTTGTATTCGAGGTCTTTTTCTAACGGTTCTTTGAGCGCGATTAAATCGTTTATTTTACCGAGGTCAGAAGATTCCTGGGCAAGTTGCACGTCGAGCGCGGCAATTTTTTCTTCGATTTCCGCGATATCGTCTTCTAAAGTTTCCCACTCTTTTTTCTCGTGGTAGCTCATGCGGTTTTCATTCTTCGGCTTTTCTTGAACTACAACCTTAGGCTCAGCTGTCGTTTCGAGCTTGACGGCTTCGCCTTTTTTCTCAAGATATTCCGTCATATTAGAATGACTTAAATTAACGACACCGTTACCTTCGAAACTCAAAACTTTATCAATCGTTTTATCGAGGAAGTAGCGGTCATGACTTACGACTAAAACTGTTCCCGGAAAATTATTGATATAGTCTTCTAAAATCGTCAATGTGTCGATATCTAAATCATTTGTCGGTTCATCCATCAGTAAAACGTTCGGAGCTTCGATTAAAATCTTAAGCAAGTATAAACGGCGTTTTTCGCCACCTGATAAAGACGATATTTTCGCCCCATGATTGTGACGCGGAAATAAGAATCTTTCCAACATATCAGTCGCGCTGATCTTTTCACCTGAACTTAAAACAGCTTCCTGTGCGACTTCTTCGAGATAACTAATCAAACGTTGATCCGGTTTAGCGAATTCGAAATGTTGTTTATAGTAGCCAATCCTAACTGTTTCGCCGATTTCGACAACGCCCGAATCCAACGCGACCGTTCCTTCAATCACATTTAATAACGTCGATTTTCCAGTTCCGTTATCGCCGACAATCCCAATCCGCTCGCCAGCCTGAATCAACAGAGAAAAATCTTTAAATAAAGATTTACCCGCAATCGCCTTAGATGCATCCTGAAAATCGATAACTTTTTTACCCAACCGAACGCTGTGCAAATCGATATCGAGTTCCTGTTCGCCTGATGAAAAATTAATCTCGCTCTTCAAATCATTGAAACGATTAATCCGCGCCTGCTGCTTCGTCGAACGAGCTTGGGCACTTTTGCGCATCCAGGCAAGTTCCTGCTTATATAGTTGCTTTTGCTTGTGATTCTGACGCCCGGCTTCTTCATCCAAAACGGCACACGCCTCTAAATAATCGGCGTAGTTCCCTTTATATTCACTCAACCGCCCGCCGTGCAACTCAAAAATTCGATTCGATACGTTATCTAAGAAATAGCGATCGTGCGTCACAAAAATCAGCGCACCCTTATATTTATTCAAATAAGTTTCTAGCCAGCGAATCATATCGTAATCGAGGTGGTTGGTCGGCTCATCGAGTAAAAGCAAATCAGGCATTTCAATCAACTGCCGAGCGAGATCCAAACGCTTTTTCTGCCCACCGCTCAAAGACGAAATCTCTGCGTTCATGTCAGTGATCCCAAGCTTCGTCAAAATCGACTTCGCCTCGCTCTCGAGATTCCACGCGTCCGACGCATCCATCTTCTCCATCGCCTTATTATAGGCATCCGGGTTCTCGTCAATCCGCGCCAAAGCCAATTCATATTCACGCACCGCCCGGTACATCGCCGTATCCGCCCGGAATACCGCATCGAGAACCGTCGTCTCATTAAACTGAGCATCCTGCCTCAAATAACCGATCGTAAATCCGTTCGAGGCGGTCGCGACTTGCCGATCTCCGTCGTGCGAATCGAGCCCCGCGATGATATTTAGCAAAGTGGTCTTACCGGTTCCGTTCGTTCCGATAAGACCTATTTTGTCGTTTTGGTGGACGATGAAGCTGACGTCGTCGAAAATCAGCTTCTCGCCATAAGTTTTGTGGAGATGATCAATTCTGTAATCTTCCATTTAAAATTCCCTGCGGTCCGCCCCGCTCAGCTCAACCTCGCGAGCTAAAACGCGAATTCGCTCCATCAAACGCCGCGCACTAACCGTGTCACTTCCATCTTTATTGTCCTTGATAAACCGCTCCTCAAGCTGATTCAGCGTCAAATTCGACGTGAAACACGTGGCAAGTTCCTCCTGGTAACGGTAGTTCAAGATATCGAACAACTGCTTGATAACCCAGTCGCTCACGCGCTCCGCGCCGATATCGTCAAGCATCAAAACGTCCACGCGGCGCAGGCGTTCAACGTATTCCGGCAAGTCATTCTTGTCCTGCGAAAACATCCGCTTGTTCATTTCTTCGATCAAATTCGTCGTGAACACAAGCGTCGACTCAATCCCTTTTTCGGCAAGTGAGTTCGCTATCGCTCCCATCAAATAAGTCTTTCCAGTACCGTAACTTCCGTAAAGATACAGACCCTTGTTGAGTTTGCTGCGGTCGAAATTCTTAACGAAATCGCTCGCTGCTTGAATCGCAGCAACCCTCGCATCTGTGATTTGGAACTCTTTGAAGTTAGCTGATTTAACCGCTTTTGGAATGTCGAGGAAATGAGCGTTAGCTTTAATTCCTGGTTTCTTAACGTAGGCGATGTCGATGAAACCGTCAAAGACTAGGCGCGGAGTGAAGTCATCACTCAATCCTTGACCCTTTTTAGCGCGGTAAAATTCGCCTAATTTATTGATCCCTTGGGCAACAACTGCATCTTTTGCGCTTAATCCTTGCTCGCTCAAAAACGCCTGAACATCGACGTCACTTAAGATTTCGCGGACTTGCTGATCGTATTTTGCTTGATCGATATTATCGAGTAGATTTCCAATTTTTTCCATCTCTTATAGGTTCTCCAATTGTTTGCGCAGCGCCTCTTCGGCCGCCGCATCAAGTTTGTTCTCGGTTTTCACGTTTTCTAAATGCTCAGGAATTTTCTCCGCCTGCGCGTTGTTGCGCGGTTTGCGCGGAGCCTGCCGTTTCGCACTTTCGATATTGTAATTTTTAAAATATCGAATCGCGTCTTCAGCCGTCGCAGCCTTCGCCTTCAACAGTCCGTTTGCGATAACGTCGACAAACTTCGAATTAATTACGGTATTTTCTTTCATCACGAGGATGTAATAAATCATAATATTCACGACTTCGCTCGTCAGCGCCGAATTTTTCAGCACATTTTCAATCGTGTATTTTTCGTTCGCCGAAACCATCCCGTTATTCTGTTTCTTAATCGCCGTCATAAACACATACGGCGCACACTTGCGCGCCTCGTTGGCGAGATGAATCTCACCGGGGGCAAGTCCGTCCTGGTTGATTTCGCCTTGCGGTTTTTCTTTTGGTTTATGGCTTTCGCTCATTTGGTGAATTAATCGTTTTAATTTTTTGAGATCAATTTCGTGATTTTGAATCGCGTGCGGTAAAATCCGGCCCACCGTGATTTCATCAATGGCGTAAAATCTCGCTAACGCATTTATTTCCGTGCAGATTTCAGGCGTCAAAGCGACTTGATATGATTTAATTATTTCATTTAATAAATTAAAATCTAAAACTTTTTCGATTTTAAGATCAGCCCCGACTGGTGTTTCTTCGCTTAATTTAATTTTCGTTTTATAAAAATCAAATCGTTCACGTGCCATCGAGAATACTTCATCAAATCTAAGGGTCGTCTTCGTTCCCACACGATAATTAAATAAAGGATTATTAACAAATTTTTTGATTAAATCTTCGTAGACAACTTCGCCTACTGCCTCATACAACATCACGCTCAATACTGGATTAGCGAAGAAAACGTTGGATGCTAAGGGACGTTTTAATTCAAAATAAATTTCGTTTTCAAACTCGTAAGAGTCGAGCAACCCTAAACCTTCGAGTAATTTTTGTCCGGTTTCAAAGTTTTTAAAATCGGTATTTAATTGCCCGAGCAGTTTCGCAGGCGTAGCCGCGCAGACTTGCCCGCTCTTCGAATTTGCGTAGAAAAGCATGTAGAGGTTGACGCTAAGTGCGCCGATGATTGGTAGGTAGGCTTGCGTCAGGAGTTCGCGGTCGTCGTCGGATAGACTGGCGGCGCGGACGAGGTAAAAGTTTGTTAATGGCGTCACTTATTTCTCACATCCTTTCTTTATTTTTTATCTTTGTTGACCTTGTCGACCACATCCTGAAGTTCCTGCAGGAAGACGGTCATGTCTTTGAACTGGCGATACACGCTCGCAAAGCGAATGTAGGTGATTTCGTCGAGGTCGATCAGCTCTTCCATCACGAAGTCGCCGATGCGCTCAGTCGCGATTTCGTTCTCGCCGACCTCATAAACTTTTTTCACGACGTTGTCGACGGCCGTCTCGATTTCGTTTAATGGAATCGGACGTTTCTCAGCCGAGCGGACAATCCCGCGCAGGATTTTGTCGCGGTCGAACGGAGCACGCTCGCCGGTCTTTTTGACGACTAACATCGTCGCTGTTTCAATGCGCTCAAACGTTGTGAAGCGATGGCCACAAGTATTGCACTCGCGGCGCCGGCGGATGGCGTTTTGGTCAGCGAGACCACGCGAATCCTTAACGTTGATATCGGCACTATTACATAATGGACATCTCATTTAAATACCTTCTGTTCTAAGGAAACGCAGCTTGCGCTTGCAGTTCCCGCATAAATATTTGTTCAAATCGATTTTGCGTTGACGGTGGTAGACCGTGTCACACTTCGTACATTGGTAGACGTGCACCACGCCGGATGCTGCTTTGACGGCTTTCGAATAGCGCGTTCCGCCAACTTCGTCAAGCAGCTCTTTGAACTCAGGAGAAGCGTGCGTGTGCTTGATATCCTGCTGGTGCAAGTGGTAATGCGTCAACTCGTGCTTGATGATGGCGATAAGTTCGCTTTCACCGTGAGTCGTGAACGATTTCGGATTGATTTCAATGTCGCTCGTTGAGAGAATCAAGCGACCCCCAGAAGTTTGCAGGCGCGTGTTGAATCTTGCTCTGTGCTCAAACGGTTTCCCGAAAGCTTCGAGCGAAACTTCCTCAACCTTTTTTTGCAATTTCGCATCATCGTAGACTGTGTCTTTCTTCTCGTTGAAGTTTTCCCAGTTCTGTTGTTTAGTTGCCACTATTTTTCTCCTACCATACTTAGTGAAATACGTTTGCGGTTTAAGTCGACGTCGATCACCCAAACGTCGACGATATCGCCGACCTTGACTACGTCGCTAGGTTCTTTGACAAATTTATTGCTGAGTTTACTGATGTGCACCAGTCCGTCTTCCTTCACGCCGATATCGACGAAAGCTCCGAAGGCAATTACGTTGCGGATTGTGCCCGTTAATTTCATTCCTGGTTTAAGGTCTTCCATTTTCAGAACGTCGCTTCTCAGAAGTGCTCCGGCTAAGTTCGCGCGGACATCTTTTTTAGGATTATTTAGCGCTTGGATGATTTCATCAAGCGTAAATTCGCCGACTTCCATTTTGGCAATTAACGCATCACGTTTCAGCGCTTCGAGTTTTGCTTTCGCTTCAGGCGTGCCGAGCTCTTCAGGTTTTACACTTGCCTCTTTTAGGATTTCTTTAGCGATTTTATAACTTTCCGGGTGGATGCTCGTCGCATCAAGGATGTCTTTTCCGTCCATGATGCGGAGGAATCCAACCGCTTGTTCGTAGCTCTTTTCTCCGAAACGTTTCGTCTTTTTGAGTTGGGTGCGTTTAGTGAAACCGCCGAGTTCATCTCTTAGTTCGATTAGGTTGGTCGCACTCGTTTTATTCATTCCTGAAACGTAGCTTAGAAGTTCAGCCGAGGCTGTATTGACATCAACGCCGACTGCATTTACAGCCGTTGAAACGACGAAGTCGAGTTTTTCGCCCAAGCGTTTTTGATTGACGTCGTGTTGGTAAAGTCCAACGCCGACGGCTTTTGGTTCGATTTTTACAAGTTCGGCTAACGGATCTTGAAGGCGGCGTGCGATACTTACGGCACTTCGCTCTTCGACTTGAAGGTCAGGGAATTCTTTACGGGCGTTTTCGCTCGCTGAATAAACTGATGCTCCGGCTTCATTGACAACCGTAAATAAAACTTCGCGGTCGAGTTTTTTGACGGCGTTTGCGACGAATTCGATTGATTCGCGGGATGCTGTTCCGTTTCCGATTGCGATGATATCGACATTATATTTTTTGAGCAAATCGATAAATTTAGGTTCAGCCTTAGCGCGCTGCGCGTCGCTAACGCCAACGTGCGGATAGATTTTATCGATCGCTAGAACTTTCGAGTTTTCGTTGATGATGGCTAGTTTACAACCTGTGCGGAAGGCTGGGTCGAAACCTAAAATAATTTTATTTTTAAGTGGCGCGATTAAAAGTAAGTTTTTCAAGTTAAGTGCGAAAGTATCAATCGCTGACTCTTCCGAAATTTCTAATTTTTCGCCCATCAACTCGCGCTCAATCGCCGGGAAGATGAAGCGTTTATACGCATCTAAAGCTGCCGCTAAAACGAATTCGTTTGCGTTTAACTGCCCTTTGAAATAATTTTCAATCGGTTCGTTATCGGTCGTAACATTAAGTTTAATCACACCCTCTTTTTCGGCGCGCGTAATCGCAAGCATTTGGTGTGGTTGAAGTTTTTGATAAGGAGAGACGAAATCATAATAAATTTCGTAAACTTTTTTCTCGTCGACCGCGTCTTTTTTCACGCTAGTTTCAACCTGCGCATTCAGCGCTAAATAATTACGAATAAACGAACGATATTTACTTTCATCACTGACGATTTCCGCGATGATTTCATGCGCGCCGGCTTTAGCCGCCTCGATATCTGCGATTTCGTCGTTCAAATATTTAGCCGCCTCGGTGTCTAGACTTGCCAAGTTGTCCTGTTTTAAAATCCAAAGCGCTAACGGTTCTAGCCCGTTGTTTTTGGCGATGACCGCCTTTGTCAAACGTTTTTGTTTGTAAGGGCGATAGATGTCTTCGAGTTCAGTGAGTTTTGACGCCTTTTCAATTGCCGCAGTGAGTTCCGGGCTTAACTTGCCCTGTTCGTCGATTTTGCGGACGATGTCCTCTTTTTGCTTTTCGAGGTTGGTCAGGTAGTTGTAACGTTCGACGATGTCGTTGATCTCTACCTCGTCGAGGTTTTGCGTTTTTTCCTTGCGGTAGCGGGCGATGAAGGGAATTGTCGAGCCCTCTTCGGTCAAGGTGATGACGTTCTCGATTTGGCTTAGTTTATAGGTTTTGAGCTCATCATGAGTGAGCTTAATAATTTTTTCATTCATAGGGCTAATTTTAACATATTTCGGGGCGAAAAAAAACCAGATTTCAAAGAAATCTGGCAATGATTCTATTTAAATTTTATGCCCCAATTGAATTCGCGAGTTTCGCTTGGTTTTAGCGCAATTAGGAAGCGTCCTGTTTTGAATGCGTTAGCGTAGCAAGTGCAAGGTTCGATGAAGATTCCCTTTTCGTTCTTGCTGCCGATTCCGTCGATTGTGCATAATTGCCAAGCCGGATATTCTTCGCCCGAATAGACAGTCGTCGTGTGGTTGTCGATACGTTCTAAAGTCACTTCGTGCGTTGTGAAATCAAGGAAAGCGTCGTCTAAATTAGTGTCGCCAATCGCGCGCGCAGTGCGGAAATCGTAATACGGTTCAACCGGAACTTCGCCCGTTGGAAGCATGCGGTCATTCACCGTCACGTGCGTTTCTGACGGAAGTGTCAAAATAGCTTCTTCACGTGATCCGCCGTAGCTGAACACCGGATGCCAGCCCAGCCCGAAGGGCGCGTTTGACTTGCCTACGTTTTGCGCTTTTGTGTGCACTTTCAGGCCTTCGTCGTCCAATGAATACGTGATGACAACGCGGATTTCGTAAGGGTAAAAGCGCGTGTAAGGAAGCGTCAAGGCCAGCGTCACCAGATTTTCCTGATAGTCAAGGCACTCGAACTCGTAATTCTCCGAGAAACTGTGCAGCTGATTGTTGTTGTCGATCTCGTTGATCGGAACCTGAACGGTCGTCCCCTCGAACTCGAACAGGCCGTCCTCCAGGCGATTCGGCCACGGGAAAAGTACGATGCCCGAGAAAACCGGCGTGAACTCGTCAGCAGCGTAAGGAATCACGACGTCAACGCCATCAACCTTGTATTCGCGCAGACTCGCCCCGATCGAAACTATGGTCGCCTCGTGCTTAACGCCAGACGTCGTCGTGTGTGTCAGCGGAAATTGCAGGCCCGCCAAACCTCTTTGAAATGTAGTCATATTTTAACCTCTCTTGTGTAATTTAGTAAATTATAACACTTCGCGCGCGCTATGAAAGCGTTTTTATAGAAAGTTTAAGCTCTTTTTGGCAAGTAAAACCCTTTATAGATTTAAAATGTAGCCCTGGTGCGGAAAAATCGCTGTTTTTGGGCAAATTTTCGTCACTAAGGCTACATTCTGCTTCTATCCACTCCCAAAATAGCCCTTAAACGACACGTTTTTCGAAAAACACCCCTTTTTTGTCATGAAAGGGCTAATATAGATTTTACAATAGCCCTTTCGTAACAAAAAAGGGGCAAAATTTTAAAAACATGTCATTTCGGGGCCACTTTCCGTGCTATAATTATTTAAATCACATTTCAAGGAGTCCACACAATGCCCACAGAAGAGAAAAAATCCAACCCGATGCTCGCGGTCCTGTCCGCCCTCATCGCCAACCTCATCATCGCTATCATGAAGACCATCGTCGGCTTCATCAGCGGATCGCAGTCGATCATCAACGAGGCAATTCACTCCTTCGTCGACGTGACCGACCAAGCGCTGCTCTTCATCGGCGACAAATCGGCCGCCCGCGCCTCAAGCGAAAAACACAACTTCGGTTACGGACGCGATAAATACTTCTTCGCCTTCATCGTCAGCGTCCTACTATTTTCAATCGGTGGGCTTTACGGCATCATGGAATCCGTCGAAAAACTGCACCATCTCGGCTCGCACGTCAACCCGAAAGACATGATCCTGCCAATCGTCCTTTTGGCGTTCTCCGGCGTGGTCGAATTCATCTCGCTGCAGGTCGATTTCAAACTCGCAAAATCGCACCGCAAACCCGGCGAATCCCTGTGGCAATTCATCCACAACACGACCATCGCTGAGCTGATTGTCTGCATCCTCGAAGACCTCGCTGCCGTCATCGGCTGTCTCATCGGTCTCACAGGCGTTACGCTGACCCTCATCACCGGAAACGCAATCTTCGACGCGCTCGGCGGTCTCGGCATCGGCATCCTGCTTCTCGGCATCGCCATCATCCTCGCCGTTGAATTCCACTCACTAATTCTCGGCGAATCGCTATCATCGGGTGACCTCGCGAAAATCAACGAAATCTTGGCAAGTAAACCCGAAGTCGCCCACGTCCTGAATATCAAAACTTCTTACCTAGGCCCTGAAACTTTACTCATCGCCCTAAAACTCGACATCGAAACTGAGTCTTGTTCGAACGCTGATATTATCAATGACCTCGAAGCGCAAATCCGTGCATACTTTTCCGACGAGACTGTCTACATCTTCATCGAAGAAGACGACTACGATCCCGAATATATTTAGCCCAAATAAAAAGCCCTTGTAGGACTTTTGTAAGGTTTTTTATCTACCATTGCAACTATTTCAATATTAGACCGCCTACATTAAATGCAATTGAGCCATAATTCATTACAATTGAATTTAATTTTTTTCCAAATCTAATAATTTTTCTTTTTCTCAATATATTATCAATTGCGCGGTCAATTGAGTTCTCCAATTTAGTAGCCTCAATATATTCTTTCAAAAAATTTGATAATGTGTATCTCTCATCAATTATTTCTTCTAACGAAATCGCCTTAATTAAGTATGCCGTTTCTTCACCAATTAATAATACAATCAATGGGTCATAAACCTCTTTGCCCACTATTTCTGAAAATCTTTCTGCGAATTCCAAATACTGTTTTTGATTGAAATACCATTGTTTTCCATTAATCAGCTCACCATCAGCGATTAATGTAGATATTTCACTGCTCCTATCTGAATAACCTGGAAAATAAATATCCGCCTTTTTCTTAGATCGCGAATTAAGCGTTGGTAAATTAGGAAATAACTCTTTTGCTAAATTCGCATCGGTCTTGGGATTTAAAAATAATATCGCAATATCATTAAGTTCACCTTTTTGCTTTTTTATCGATATCTTTTCAATCATACATTCATAGCTTTGTGCAAACTCCACATTATCTCCTTCAACATACTATAAGCTAGTTAGCTATTATTCATCCTCTTCATCTAAAGAGTCTAATTTATCTTGATACTTTTGTTTTTCATCCGCATAATGTTCGCGTTTAGTAGCATATTCGTCAAAATTGATTTCTCTTGCCTTGAATTCATCAAATAGTTCATCAAGGTTTTCCTGACAAGAGTCTATTTTATCTTGCAAATTATCTCTATATTGCTCTACTTCGACTTTATCTCCTAATTTATTTCCGCATCCCGCAACAACTAATATGCACAAAATCATCAATGTTAACAAAAAAAGTGTTTTAAATTTTTCGCTCATAATACGCTCCTTTTTACTGCACCACTAAACTAGTTACTTCTATCAAGAAGTAACTAAAATTGTTATAATGTACATTATTTTCGCGCTATAAAATATTTAGCATTTTTTTAATCCTTGCCATATTATAATAGTTTTTGTTATAATATAAAAGAAGCAGATGAAGTGTCACCTTCACCTGCCCCTAGTGAACCGTTTAAAAGACGGTGCTGTTTTTGGAAACAATAGTCCCCGCTAAACACGCAAAGTTTAGGGCGGGGGCTATTGTCTATTTATCATGCTTTTTGTTACTTAAACCGATAATCGCAATGATTATCAGCAGTAATTCTAGCAACTGACTTGTAGTCAACTTGGCTAACACCTTTCCAGAAACACGATACCCATAGGCATCACAGCTTCGCTGCGCTACGCATAGGTTTCCCTAAGCTCTTCGCTTGCTTCGCAAGCTCAATCGCTAAGGTCAACCACACCCCCTTCAATCGTATTAGCACCGTCCATTAACTTTTCATTATATATATTATACTACTTTTCTACGCTGTTCACAAATCGTGAATGGCGTCTTAATATTTTTACAACTGTCCTTTACGCCCCAACGTGTCGTAAATTTTATAGAAGCATTACAAGACCTAATATCTATCTAAAATTCCATGATGTCCTACATCAAGCATCAGCAATATCGTATCACCTCTATATTCCCAAATAACCCTAATATCCATATTAACACTAAATTCGAACTTTCCGTCGTGTCCTTTTAATTTCTTTGTTCTTAAAGAAGGATGAAATGGATTTATTACTAATATTTCAAGTTTCTTTTCAATTCTATCTCTTTCAATTTTCGTCAACTTCCCAAAGCTTTTAGAAAAAGTTTCAGTGAAGTTGATCTTATAACCCATTTTCCTCCTCTAACGCTTTTATCATTTCCGCAACGCTATCAAATGATTTCGTTTTACCTAACTTATATTCTTCATCATAATCTGCAACAATAGAATCTAAATGATCCATAAACGCCTTTGGATAGGTCACTACTGGCACCATATAAATTACCCCGTTTTTTTCCACGAACTCAAGTTGATCCCCTGTTTCAAGTCCTAACTTTTTCACTATCGCCTTCGGCAACGTAATTTGCGACTTCGCTCTCAATTCTGCAATCATAACTTTCTCCTTTTCCAACTTTCCTACTTTCTTACTATCTTACTCCTTTTTTCGCTCAAAGTAAATTAATTACCTCGATTCTTAAAAACTTGGGCAAGTGAAAAGCCCGACGCGAACGTCGGGCTTTCAACGTCAATCACCACTGTGATCACCGTAAGATTCATTAATAATTTTAAATTTATATTCCTTAGGATCAATCGCTCCGCTAGATGGGTTTATATATTGGAACGAAATTACATGCTCGCCCTCTAATCCTTTTATAAGGTTCATTATGGCCATACCGTTAGGGTCGCCAAGTGTGGCGAAAATTCCTACTACTGAAGCAAATGAATTATCATTACTCCCGTAAACATCTTCAAAATTAGAGTTTGCTGTTATTAAAGTACTTAAATCAGTTCCGTTATGAATGGCAACCCCATCAATTCTAATAATAGTATTATCTGCATACATAAGACCTGATTCCGCTCGAGGTATCCATTTGTTTTTCATACTATCTAGAACGCTTGAGTCAACCTCCAATTTAATTCTATCAGTTAGATACGGTGACCACGTTCCGATGAAGTCGAATTCATCCGAGGCCTGAATTGTGTTAGATAGCGACCAAGTCAACTCGGCGATATATTCACGCCCAACTTTTGGTTTAGCTTCTTTCGGTACAAACAATTGAACCGCGGTTGTTCGACCGCCCTGTTGTTTTGTTTGTGAAATTCTAGAAACATAACTATCCGAATTAACCGTTGGTCCGTTATAATCCGAGCTAGTACTTTCATACTTTATAGGAAGTCCAAAAGTGTAACTCCATTTGGCGCCGTTTATCATTTCATTATGTGCATCGTGATATAAAATAGGTATTTTTTTGCTATAACTTCCATCGTTGGTTAAAGTGGTAGCAGCAACACCAACAGAAGTAGTACCCGTATCTCTGCGAGTTTTCCTGAATTTGTTTAGCGAAAAATCGGTAGCGTTCCATTTGCTCCCTAAATCAGAAAAAATATTGCTATCTGAATTATTATTAAAAATTTGAAGAAATTTCAGCGTTGCACCTACAAGAACGTGTTGTTCCGATTCAAACCTTTTGCTCATCTCCAAATCTAACGACCAACTATATGTTCCATCTGTATAATCCGCCACTTGAACAAACGGGTCAATCCAACCAGCTGTTTTGCCTTCCGCTTGTGCAGGCAATTCATTACAATAATAATTTGCATCCGCTTTATAATTAGCCTTTACTGTTCCAAATTCGAAATTGGGAGCAAATAAAATTTGGACGAATCCGTCTCCTGTTGCTTGCTCGACTTTAGTTCCGGCTGATCCAACTGCATCCGCGCCATCTGTATCGATTAATAAGTGAGTATTCGTGCCGGGTTGGACGATGCCCATGTCGCTTGAGTCGAGCTCGAACGTCACCTTGCCGTCGGTCGTGACATTGTCAGCAGCAAAGCCGACTACGCTTGGAAGAAGCAAGCTAAGTGTTGCCACTGAGATCAGTGGCAATTTTAGGTTCATAAAATTCATTTTTTTCTATCCCCACATTCTTTCTATTATTTTAATTATATTCCTGTGTCAAAAATTGCGCAAGAAATTATACAAAAAAAAAAATGAACCCGCGCGTAAGCGCGGATTCACTTGCCTATTTAATTTACTGAGTAGCCGAAGACGTAAGGCGCAACGCCTTGCAAACTGCCGTGGCCATTTCTACTATCCTCGTCGATAAATTTCATATCAACCCAATTTGTAATTTTTCCATTTTTTCCAATATATCCAAGCCAAGATACACCAGGATTAGATAATTTCGAATTTCGGAACGCTGGGGCAACGATAATTCCAGCCGAGTAATTTTGAGGGTTTTTATCTTTTGGATGTTGTACAACTATGATTGTGTACGAAGTTTCTTTTTTAATAACCGTTAAAGGAATTGATTTTTTGTGGATTCCTGCAAGTTTAGAGTGGCCTCGAGCAACTAGCTTCGCACCCTGACTTGGATCGTTATCAGTTGAATCAATGCCATCTTGCTTGATGTAAACTTCGTAGTCAACATCGTCTAAATCAGTTTCAACTGCAACTGCATCCAATTTCAATTTCTTCTCTGTCGTTGGGAAAGTGTTCGCTAAAACAATATCGCTTGTTTCCGGAACGAGTGTATGTGTGCTGGTATATTCACTAGCTTCTAGAGCACCAGGGCGCACTACTCTCATCATGTTAGAAGTAGGTATTAGTGGTAGCGGAGTATCTTCTGCGGCTTTCGCTACCTTAACACCAAAACCTCCTTCAGAAGCACTGATGAAATAATCTTCATAACTCACCCAGAAATATCCGTCTTCGCCGAAATCTGTTCCCCACGAATTACGAACAAGGAATGCACCATCTTGAGTCGGTTTATTATCTGCCTTGAACCAATCTTTAGAGAAGTTGTCATCCCAACCGACAATCATTACAGCGTGATTCATCAACGTGACGTTTTTTTCTGCGATGAAATAATTGTCATCTTTTCCGTTGAAATAAAGCGCATTATGTTCTTCATTGAAATAACCCGGTGTAAAATTATCACGTCTCGGTTCAACCATAGTGCCTTGCACTGCCATTCCAAGACCGCCGTTATTGAAAATTTGATCTTTCATTTCATCAATATGATTTTGGAAATTTTTATGGTCTACATCATAGTTAACAAGGTTTACATCGCTTACGCTAAAAGATTTATCGGCCTTGTCAATTATCGTTTGGAAATATGATGCCTTCTCTTTTATCGAAGCCCAAGCACCAGTGGCATAACCTGAATCATCAACCGTAGAATAATCACTCTCTAAAACTGGATTATATCCAATCAATGCCATAATTGGTGCCGCGGCCACATTCCCTCCTTCAGCAATCATCCGTGTTACATTGGCATTAGGATTAAGATAATCTGAACCATCATCAGTAGTCAAACTTCCATCAGCGGTTAATTTGTTTGTATAATTGGGCGAGAAAACGCTCGTCTTATGCAAGCTTCTTTGTTTAGCAAAAGTCAACAAATCGTTCCCGCTATAACTCCAACAAATTCCTTGTCCATCGATATATCCATCAGCTTGAACCGGTGCATAATGTTGATCGCGAACCGGAGTTGTAATTGCCCAACTTCTCGGATCTAACTTCACGGGGAAATGTTTTTCGTTTTGATATTTAACTGTAGGGTTTGTATAGATGATGTTGTGATCCGTTTTCGCTAACGCTACCGGGCTTGCGCTTAACGTCCCAATACCCCCAGCGACGATTAGACTTGCCAATAATAAATTTTTCTTTTTCATTTATTTTCTCTTTTCTTTTTAGTTTACTGAGTAGCCGAAGATGTAAGGGATAACACCTATGCCTCGATTTTTACCGGCAAGTCCTTTTGTATTGACGTTTGCAAAATCTATCCACTGTGTAATTTTGTCGTCCGGACTTAGGTAGCCGATGTACGATTTTCCGACATTGCTGTAGTCATACGATCCGACCACTAAAGCGGGCGATACAAACAGCGACGATGCAGGATTGTTAACCGACTTGTCTTTCGCGTGTTCAACAACAATAATCGAATATTTTGTATTTTTAGGAATCGTTGTCATCGGAATGTATTTCTTATGCATCCCACCAATAGCTTGATGTCCTTTCGCAACTAACGTTGCACTATCTTGGGCAAGTGAATCAACAGTTTTATCTGCTTTGTCTAGCTCGCCTTCTTTGATATAAATTTCATAATCAACATCATCGAGATTGACATCAATTGCTACCGCATCTAACTTCGTTTTCGTTTCTTTAGCAGGGAACGAATTGACTAGAACGATGTCGCTTCGAGTGTCATTCGGGTCTCTTAGGAACCCTGAAATCCAAGCAGTGTAGAACATGTTTTGCCGTGGATTGGTTTTTTGGAGCGCTTCCGGGTGATCGTGACTCGCCACCGTTACAACCGGGCTATAACCACCGATTGAGGCGTTGACGAAATAATCTTCGTAACTTACGTAGAAGTAACCGTTGTCACCGAAATCCTTGCCCCACGAATTGCGAACGATGAACGCTCCATTTTGTGAAGGTTGGTGCGCTACGTTGAAATTTGTTCTTGCAAAATCATCATCCCAGCCTATAATCATTGTTGCGTGATTGATGTGATCAACTGCATCAATTGGCTCAACATCATAAGTCGTCTGTGTTCCGTCTCCTACGTCGAACACTCCGACTTTTGGAAGATTATAATCATAAGCCGACGTTTCTGGATTCCAAAATTCGCAACTATCATCATATGTTAAAGAGGCATTGAAGCCAAAACCAATTCCTCCATTTTGCAAAATTTGCGCTTTCATTTGATCGATATGTTTTTGGAAATTCTTATGTTCTACATCGAATTCAACCTTATTGATATCCGACACGCTGAACGTCTTATCCGTGCCAGTTGCCACAAAATTTTCAAATGAGTCGAATTCTTCGATTTTAGTAGCAACAACTCCGGTCGCAATTCCAGCTTCATTGACCGAGCTAAAGTTGCTTTCTAATGCTGGATTGTAACCTATCATCGAAAGAATAGCTGGTGATGCTAAGTTGCCTCCGTCATTTAGCGGACGTTCCGTATTTCCGTTCGGATTAATATTAGTTAACTCTCCGTTTACTAGTTTTGGTTCTCCGAACACATCGACAGCTGTCAATTTATTGGTGTAATTTGGAGAGAAAATACTAGTCGTCCAAAGATGTTTTTGTTTAGAGAAAGTTAGTAAATCGTTCCCGCTATAACTCCAACAGATTGATTGGTTGTTGTTTGGAATCGGGTCATCATCAGTGGTGTGCTGATCGCGTATAGGGGTAAGCCAGGGACGCGGATCGAATTTTTTTCCTAGAGTATAATTAGTTTTGTATTGTGGAGCAACGTCTTCCGCCGCGCTGGCCTGAGTTGTTACAATTAACCCCGCCGCAACGGTTGCAGTTGCGATAAAACTAAATAATGCTACATTTTTTCTCATATTCTCTCTTTCTTTTCAAGATTATTTTATTTAAACTTGCATCATTATAGCAAATTTACGACTATTTATGTATTTTTTTAACATATCTTTTAGAAATACATTGATATTGTTTCAAACTATACCTTTCTTTGTTATATATGCAAAAAAAGCCAACCGCTTTCACGGCTGACTTTTGGGCTGCGCATGCCTTACTGTTTTTTAACGCGTTTTTTAGGGATTTCGAGCCTCGAAAGCCCTAAAAAACGCGTTAAAAAACAGTAGGGAAAAGTAGACCAGCAAAAAAGGCGCGATTTGCGCCTTTTGTATCGTCATCTGAAGTATTCGCGTTGAATTCGCTCATTGAAAAGGCAAATCACCTCGTAATTGATCGTTTCTTCGCGCGCCGCGATGTCGTCGACCGTAATCCGGGCATTTCCCTTCGTTCCAATCAGCGTCACCGTCGTCCCGACCGGATAAAAGTGCGGCAGTTTAATCACGCATTGATCCATGCAGACCCGGCCTACAATTTCTGCAAACCCATCGGCAATTAAAACTGATCCACCTTGCAATTTTCGAATCCAACCGTCCGCGTAGCCGATTGGAAGGGTTGCTACCCACTCGTTTTCAGTGGCTTCATAGGTGCAACCGTAGCTGATTTTGTCACCTTTAGCTAGTTCTTTAACTTGAACGATTTCGCTCGTTAAAGTAAAGGTATCTTTTAGTTTTAACGGCACTGGAACGTCACCATTACTCGGATCTAAGCCGTACATCGCAATTCCGATGCGGGCGGCATTCGTTACACCATCATTTTCATCGTCGAAAATCGCCGCTGCACTATTGTTTGAGTGAACGTATTTAGGTAAATCTTCAAAGACATCGAGCGCTGCTAAGAAATTGCGTTTTTGCATTTCGTAATGAGTAACGTCTAAACTATCAGCCTTCGCAAAGTGCGTAAATACCCCGCGGATTTCGATTTTATCACTCGCCTCAATAAAATTGATAACTTCGCGAAGCTCATCTAAATCTCGGATGCCAATTCGGTTCATTCCGGTATCAACTTTGATATGAACACTCAACGTTTCGCCTTCGCTTAAATTCTCAAGTGCCAGCTCAATCCAGTCTAAAGACGGCACGGTCAAAGAAACATTATTGCGCGCCGCAAGTGATGCCAACTTAGCATCAACGATCCCCATCACCAAAACTTCGTGACTTTCCGTAATCTCCGAGCGCAAAAATAACGCTTCGTCTAAAATCGCAACACAATATCCTTCGACATACTCGCGCACATAAGACGAAACCTCGTAAATCCCGTGACCATAGGCGTTCGCCTTAACGACCGCAAACGCGTGCTCGCATCCGCTTCGCTCGTGAACGGCGCGTAAATTGCTCAAAAGATTGCGCAAATTAACCGTAATTTTCGTCGGTCGATTCTTCCCAACTACCATACTCTAAGCCTCCTCGACAGACTCGATAATAACGTAAGCAATCGCATTTTCATTGTCATGCGAAATGCTGACGTGAACCCTATCAACCTCGCCCTCGCACTGCAAAGTCGGTCGCCCTAAAAGCGAGCAAATCTCGACTTTTCCGAAGTCCTCTAGTGAACAGATCCCTGTCCCCTTCGCCTTATAGTAGGCTTCCTTCGCCGCTAAGCGCCCTGCCAAATATTCCTTCTGGCGGTTTTCGCTCATATCGTTGAACCGTTCAAGTTCGATTCCGCTCAAGAATTTTTCGACTAAGCCGCTTCCTGATGCGATGATTTTTTCGACCCGTTTGATTTCAACGATGTCGCACCCGATTCCTTTTATCATTTTACACCTCAATTAAATCCGTTACCGCATTCGGTTTCGCCGCAATAATCTGCAGATTGTCAAACACATCCCCGCGATTATCCGCAAGATAACTATTCATATTCATCAGCGCCAAATCTTCCAGATTGTTGTCGCGACTCAGATGGGCAAGTATCACGCTGTGCGTGTTCTCATCAATCACCCTCGCTGTCACAATCGCGCTATCCTCGTTCGACAAATGCCCCCTGTCACTCAAAACGCGCTGCTTGTTCGACCAAGGTCGCTCGCCGGCAAGTAGCATCTCGACATCGTGATTACTCTCGATTAAAAAGACATTGCTCGATTTAATTACCTGCTCGATTTTCTCGCTCACATAACCCGTATCGGTCACGCAGGCAATTTTCTTCCCATCGTGCTCGAACGTGTAAAATTGCGCTTTTGCACTATCGTGACTCGTTCCAAACGCATTCACTTCGATGTCGCCAATCACAACGCTTTCGTCGTGATCGATAAAGTGCAAGGCGTCATCAGCTAATTTGCCAACTTTTTTATTGAATTCAGCACAAGTTAATGTCGCTTCATTTCCATAAATTGGCGTCTTATGTTTGCGGTGCAGAACCCCAACGCCTAAGATATGGTCGCCGTGTTCGTGGGAAATCAAGACGGCGTCGAGCTGACTTGCCAATCTGCCGATTTCGCTCAATGCCTCTTCGAGTTTTTTCAGGCTCAGGCCGCTGTCGAGCAAGAGGCGCGTCGAATCGCTCTCGATGTAGATGGCGTTGCCGGTGGAGCCACTTGCCAAAACGCTTATTTTGAAACTCATTTTTCAGACCACTTTTCTATATAGTATCGTTGGTGATTATCGCGCCGTTGATGGCGTTGACCTCAAGGCGCGTGCTGTCGCTAAGCGTCACGTACCAGACGGGCACGAACACGAATTGCTTGTTCAGATCGACAATCTTCGTATAGGCTAAAAGCGTATTTTTAATCGTCGATTTCACAGGCAATTTATTGTTGTCGTAAAGGATGTCAAGCGCCTCGTTCTCACTGATCAAGTCCTGCTTCTCGCGCAGTTCCTTGAAATTCGTCAGCATCGTTTGGTTAAAACTTTTAAGCAGAAACACGCCGTTTTCCTTCGCGATATTGAAGGTAATCTGCGCAAAATCGTCGTAAATAATTATCCCTTTATAGCTCTGTCCAGCGTGGGCAATTATGTCGCGATTATCTTTCTTGATGTCGATCCCCAGGGCTTTGTATTGCTTAGATTCATAGACAACATCCTCTTTTTCAAGCAGATTTTCGATGTCGCTTTCGATGTGATCGTCATTGATATAATGCTTGCTCTTGACGTTTTCGAGCAGGACTTGCCCGGTTGTTACCGCGTCAAGCGTATCCGACTTGAACGAGTAGCGCTCCGCACTCAGGTAGTAGCCCTGCGCGTGCTCATCGGAAATCGCGCCGTCAATCTTGACCTGATCCTTGGCAAGTTTGTCCTGAATCGACATTTCGAGATTGCTGTTCACCCCGATATTGCTGCGAATATTTCCGATCAATAAATAGCCTAGAAATAAATTGAGCGCAACAAAGATAAAAAGAAATAATTTCTCGATTTTTGAAAAATCCATATCGCACTCCTCTCTCTAAACTCCTAGTCCAAGCGGGTCCAAGTCCCGTCTAATAAATAGTACCAGCTCGGTGTCAACTTCGCCGTTGCTGATTTCGCCGTGTATTCGATCGCGTAACCAATCGTTAAATTCTCGATTTTAGCCGGGTCGATTCCCTTACTCTGCAGAGCAGCTAAGACCTCGTCGGTGTTTGGCATCTGGATCATTTCGTTATCCGGAACCGGCACGTTCAATTTGACCAAATTCGTCACAATATTGAACATGTGATTTTGTTTGCTGATTTTGATGTTCGATTCGCCATCCGCCGCAAAAATCGGAATTCCTAAGATGTAGTCGCGGAAAGTAAGCGTTCCGTCCCCTTTTGCGAAGAATCCGAGCGTGCTGACGTCGACGGTCAACTTGCTCAAATAGTCGATACTGACGTCAAGGAGCGACTTCGTTTCGTCCTTGAAAGAGTAGTTCAGCACTCCGTTATTTTCGTCAATTATCAGCGTCTTGTCATTGAGGTCGCCGTTGACCGAGTAGGTATATTCGTTATCCGTCACGTTTTCGGTGAATTCCTTATCATCCACGAAAATCTCGTTGGCGATGCTGCGCGTTGCGAGCGTGCTCGTCAAAAACGTATATTTGGGCAATTCAAACGCATCCGAATAAAAATAAATTCCGGGCAGAGCTTCGTCCAACTTAGCGTTATAGTGGATTGTCGCCTTGTCATCAATCATTTTAATCATCGATATTTTTTCTGCTGTTCCCGTTAAAACGCGCACGTTTTTCGCTTTATTATCGATAAAATAAATCTCATTATTATCCAGATTCACCTTGATATCATCAAACGAAAAATCATCCTTAAAAATCTTTTTATCCAAAAATATTGTTTGATAATTCAAACTGCTAACATCGTCGATATAGCGCAATTCCACCGCATTTTTAAGCTCAACAACATCCGCATAACTCAATGCTTTTTTCTCTAATTTTAAATCCGACCCGACAATTTCGTCGTGCAATTTTCGCGCTAAATCGTCGTGATAACAGATTTGCGAAGCCCCGTCCTTGGTGTAGACAACGACGGTCGGCGTGAAAATCTTTTCGACTTGCCGGTCGCTTAGGGTTTTTGATGTTTTAGTCAAAGTCGCCACGTCATCGGTGCGAACCTGCGTCGGCGCGAACCAAATCAGATAGCTGAAAAACAGGCTCAGCCCCACCATCACTACAAGGAGCGCTCTTATGATTCGTTTATTCATGCACTCACCTCGTCATCCCAATCGTCGTCGAAGCTTTCGGCCTTCAGGACGATATAAAACGTCGAACCGCGCCCAAATGAGCTCTCGACCCAGATCAAACCGTGATGAGCCTCGACGATATCGCGGGCAATTGAAAGCCCCAAGCCAGTCCCACCCTGCGCCCTTGCGCGGGCTTTATCAACCCGGTAAAAGCGCTCGAAAATCTTGCGTTGGTCTTTTTTCGGAATTCCAAGACCCTGGTCGGTGATGCTTAAAACGGCATCGTTATGTTGATCAATCAAGCCAATTTTAATCGTCCCGCCGTCCGGCGAATACTTGATCGCATTGTTGATAATATTGTCGATAACTTGCGTCATCTTGTCCGGATCGATGTCGACCCACACGTCCTCAAGCTCGAAGTTGCGCTCAATTTTGAGCTTCTGCTCACCACTTTCAAGCAGCATGTCATAGCGGTCGAGAATGAAGCTGACGAAATCTTTGTAGTCGACAAGTTCTTTTTTGAGCGGAATTTCCGCGTTATCCATCCGGCTCAGTGTCAAGAGGTCGCTGACCATCCGGATCAACCGCTGCGTTTCCGTCAGCGTGACATCGATAAAGTTCGGAGCAAGCTCCTCGTCGCGCCAAGCACCATCGTGCAAGGCTTCAAGGTAGCTAACCATACTTGTCAAAGGCGTTCTAAGCTCGTGACTTACGTTTGAAACGAATTCTTTTTGTTCCCGGTCGATTTTTTCTTGTTCAGTGATATCGTGAAGTACGACAACTACCCCTCTCAGGTAGCCTGTCGCCGTTCTCATATTTGAAAATTGAACCTGCAAAATAATATCGCGGTTCTTCGTGATTTCGCGCTCGATTTGCAACGTTTGAACATCCGTCGAAGTAATTTCGTCAAAGGTATATTCATCTTCAAGTTCTAATAATTCGATGATATTTTGTTTTAGCGCATCTTCTTCTTTAAGGGCTAGCATCCGCTCCGCCTGGGCATTCACCATCGTAATGTTCCCTTTATGGTCAGTCGCAAGCACCCCTTCCCTCATGTGGAAAAGAATATTATCAAGTCGATTTTTATCGTCGACAATTTTTTCCTGCGCATTTTTGATCGTCGTCGAAAGCCCGTTAATCGTCGCCGCCAAATCGCTCAGCTCATCTTTTCCGGTAACTTCGATTTCCTGCGAATAATTCCCATCGGCAATTGAAATCGCCGCATCCTTGATTTCCTTGATCGGTGTCGTAATCGAGCGTGAAACCAAAAAGGCTACGCCGGCACAGATGACAATCGAGAGGATACTTGCCGAGAAAAAGAGGAAGGCTGTTTGACGCACTTCGCTGTAAGACGGCTCGATATCGGCTTTGACGATGAGCATCCCGATAAGCGCTGCGTCGTTGTCTTTGGTGATCGGGTGATAATTTTCGTAGATGCGGCCGCCTTTTTCCGTCACGATTTGCTGTTTGCTTCTAAAGTCGAGCATTTCGCGTTCGTTCGTTTTCAAGCCGACGTCATATTTTGGATTGTTTCCGATTGAGGCGATAATGACCCCGTGGTCGTCGATTACGACAGCGTCTTGCAACTCAACCGAGGCGAACGCCTTCAAGCTCGAGTTCAAAACGGTGTTCAACTCGTCGCCGCTGTATTTCAGACAGTCGCGTTTGATGATGACGGAGAGTTGGTCGACTTGCCCGTTGACGGTTGTTTCGAAGTTGGTAATCGTCGTTTTTTCGAGTTCTCTGAGGAAGAAAGCCCCCATGATTTCGATGGAAATAAGCAAGATCAAAATAAAAGAGATAGCAATCTTGATATTAACTGAATACAAATTTGGCTTTTGCAGTTTTATCATAGATTCCATCTCCTTTCGTTACAGATTACGCTTCAGGCGATTGGACGTAATAGCCCACCCCGCGGCGCGTAAATAGCAATTCTGGTTTGCTTGGTTCCTTTTCGATTTTTTCTCTCAGGCGGCGCACCGTAACATCTACCGTGCGAACGTCCCCGAAATAATCGTAGCCCCAAACGGTTTGGAGCAGCGTATCCCGGCTGATTACTTGCGGCGCATTTTCCACGAGATATTTAAATAGCTCGTATTCGCGGTGCGTCAGGTCAATCCCGACGTCTTCGCCCTTTTTATTCTTGCGCGTCACGATATATTTATCCGTGTGAATCGTCAAGTCGCCGATTTCAATCTTGGCTTGCGACTCATCCGGCTTCGGCTCGCTCGCAATCCGGTTGCGTCTGATGTTCGCCTTAACCCGGGCAAGTAACTCGCGGTTATTGAACGGTTTCGTCACATAATCGTCCGCTCCGAGTTCTAGTCCTAAGACTTTATCGAACTCCGAGTCTTTAGCGCTAATCATAATGATTGGCGTTTCGCTCGTTTTGCGGATTTCTTTAACGACTTCGAGGCCATCTTTTTTCGGAAGCATGACGTCGAGCAATATCAGGTCGATTTGCTCTTCGTGTTCCTTGAAGACTTCGAGCGCTTCTTCCCCGTCGTAGGCAACGAAAACTTCGTAGCCATCGTTGGTTAGATTGAATTTAATAATATCAGAAATCGCTTTTTCATCGTCAACCACTAATACGTGTTTCATCTTTTCACCTCATTAAAACGTCTTTTATTATTTTAGGAGGAGTTAAACGCAATTTTGCCGTTAATTTACAAGAATAACTGCACTTAACTCCTCCTAAAATTAGAAACGCCTATTCAACAAACTCAAACTCAAAGTCTAGGATGCGGACCGTGTCGCCGTTTTCAGCGCCGCGAGCTCGCAAGGCTTCGTCAACCCCTAAGCCGCGCAATTGCCGAGCGAATCTTTGCACTGATTCGTCGTGATCCATGTTCGTCATCTTGAACAGTTTGACAAGCTCGTCGCCTTCAAGCACCCAAGCCGCGTCGTCATCGCGCTCAACTGTGAATTTCGGTTCTTCGTCGACGTATTTGTAGACTTTGACTTCTTCGAATTCGCTTTCGTCATACAATTTGAACTCATCGGTTACGTCTAACAAATCAGCCGCAGCTTCTAAAAGCGAGTCAACTCCGTGATGCGTAACGCCTGAAATTTCAAAAATGTGCGGACGATTGTCGTCGAACTCATCGTATTCAGCGTATAATTTTTCTTTGAATTCTTTTAGGTTTTCAGCCGCTTCAGGCATATCCATTTTATTTGCAACAATTAATTGCGGGCGTTCAAGCAACCGTAAGTTGTGTTCGCCAAGCTCTTTATTAATCGCTAAATAATCTTCGTAAGGCACGCGTCCGTCGATTCCGCTCATATCGATAATGTGTAGCAGAACTCGTGTGCGCTCGATGTGTTTTAAAAATTCAGTCCCTAGACCCACACCCTGAGCCGCGCCTTCGATCAAACCTGGCATATCCGCCATTACGAACGAGCGACCATCTTTTGTTTCGACCATCCCTAGATTAGGAACTAAAGTCGTAAAGTGATACGCACCAATTTTCGGACGAGCAGCTGAAACGACTGATAATAAAGTCGATTTACCCACGCTTGGGAATCCGACCAAACCAACGTCAGCCAAAACTTTCAACTCAAGTTCGATTCGACGTTCCACGCCCGGCTCGCCATTTTCCGCAATTTCCGGAGCTGGGTTTTTTGGCGTCGCGAAGCGACAATTGCCACGCCCTCCACGCCCTCCTTGAGCCACGACCAACTCTTCGCCATGCTCTGTCAAATCGGCTAGGATTTGCCCAGTGTCGGCGTCGCGAACCGTCGTCCCCTCAGGAACCTTGACGTAGAGGCTCTTCGCGCCGTGCCCGTGCATGCCCTTGCTCATCCCGTTGTCGCCCTGATCCGCCTTGAATTTGCGGTTGTATCGGAAATCGATCAACGTGCGCATTCCGCTATCGACGACGAGAATCACGTTCCCGCCTCGACCGCCATCGCCACCCGCCGGACCACCGTCAGGCACATATTTTTCGCGGCGGAATGCTACCATCCCGTCTCCACCTTTACCGGCTAAAACGCTAATTGTTACCTGATCCAAAAACATACTCATTTTCGCGTGTGCTCCCTTGTTTTTTCTTTCTCTATTATAACATTTTTCCGGCAAGTAAGCAAAAAAGCCCCTAGCTTTCAGGGCTTTCTTGCGCGTTTCCGGTTTTAGTACATAATAAACTATTCAATTACTCTTTTTCTAAAAACAAATCCAATGCTCACAAAGGCAAATAATCCCAAAGCTAATAGCAACTGACTGCTTGTTTCGTTCGTTGCAGGCAGAGCCTTAGTCGTTCCTGTAACAGGAAGCTTTTTCACTGTTTCGAGTGCCGGAACCTTGGGTTCAACTACACCTGAGGGAGTACTCGGAATTGCTGGTATTACTGGGGCTTTTGCGCTCAAGTCGACCGAAATACTAAACAAGCTAAACGAGTCAGTTTCGAAAGTTAACGTTTTGTTTTCACTGTCAAAAATCGCTCCATCAACCACTCTCAACGCATCGCCGTGATAATGATGTAAAATCGGATTGACCTCTCCCACTAAATCGACATCGTTCAAAACAACTTTGACTGCCGAGTCAGGTTGAACTTCCGTTTCGTTTAAGACATCAAACAGATAGATATTGTGAGCTCGAATCAAGTTTCGGCTAGCTAACTTGACGGCGAGATTTCCGTAATCAGCGTGCGTAGTTCCATCTTCTACCATCAACCGATAATTCCATGGCAAGTCAACCCCGTCGACCGAACCTGCTGCGATATTGTGATTCACCACCCCAGCTGCTTTTTGAACTTCGTCAATGTGTTCGTCGACGTTAGGAAAGGTAAAGCGAGCTTGTTCCTTCTCGATATCGCTTAAAATTTCGAATTCCCTCGTCAAATCAACTACTTTATCGACATCAGCAAAATCTTTAATATCATCAGGTGCCGGTGTAGCAACTAAGGCCTCATAGAAGGCAAGTAAATTAGCTGTTGGATTTATTGCGAAAGTTGACCCTGTAAAACTGATCGTATAATTAGTCCCCGCACTCAAATCACCTTGGCGAATTTCGTAATCATTAATTAAGTAACCACTATCTCGCTCAAGAGCCCCCGTAAAAGTATCGCCCTCAACTAAGCCATCAAAAGAATATTCAAAGACCGGGTCTGACTTGCCCAGCTCTTTGCTTTGTCCCGGCGTAGCCGTCACTGAAAGATTCTTGGGATTAATCGTTATCGTTTTGCTGCCAGTGATCGAGTCTGCCCAATTAGAAGAATTAGGGATCATTTTGACCCTTACAAAAACGCGGTAATTTACATAATATGTTCCCGAATTTGTTAAACTAGTTTCGCCTGTCGACGTTATCGGTTCGCGCTGCCAACCGTCGATTCCGTTAACGCTATACTGGATTCCCCCGATTGTTTCGTCAACCCACGCCGAATAAGGAAGAGCAACCGACGGGTTTGAGTTAATACCCCTAACCGGATGAGCTGACCCATCATAGTTATAAGATTCAACCGTGTCGCTAAGACCAAAATTTAGTCGCGCAGCTGATGGAGCCTCCGCAGCGACCTGCACAATTGCCCCGATGTTGGTCCCGGTTATCATTGCTACTAGCATAAAAATCGCTAGAATTTTTCTTTTTATATCGTTCATTTTGCTACCCCTTTTCTAGGTGCGTTTTCCCTATTTACATTATACGCTTTATATTGAACGCTGTAAAAAAATAAAACTGAAAAACCCTAGGTTTCAGGGCTTTCTAAGGGCTAATCGTTTTTATCGCGTTTTTGGCGCATTTCGAGGCCTGAAATGCAACAAAAACGGCTTAAATGCGATTAGCAATTTTTACACCCACTCTTTCTTCACAAAAAAAAGCCCCTTTTAACAAAATCTTGTTAAAAAGGAGCTAGTTGGCAAGTGTTAGACCTTCCAAAGGCCGTGGATGTTGCAGTATTCGTAGACCTCGACGACTTTTTCGCCGTCTGATAAGACGAAATCGCTCGCGGGGTCGTCACCGACTGGGATTGTGTGGCGGACTTCGCCGAGATTTGTCACGATGACAATCCATTCGATGTGGTGTTCAGGTAGAGCTGGGTGCATCACGCTACCGATTTGAACGTGGACATTGTTTCCGTCAACTTTCACATCTGGCACGTGTTTTTCTCCAGCTCCGTCACTCGTGTTCGCCTCTAAAATCGTCATCGGCTCACCGCAGCATACCGCTACGCCACCGCCATCTTCGTAGACTGCCACGAATTTTCCGCAATGTTTACAACGCATGAAAATCATATTTTTTCTCCTTCACAAATAAAAAAAGTAGTTGTTACATTAAGTATAACACACTACTTTTTAAATTCAAATTATTATAGCAGCGCCTTAATCAACACGAGGCGCCACTTGATTTTCTGGGCAAGTGACCCACCCTTTTTAACATCGGTTTCGTTCGAATCGTGACGACGCCACAACACCAAAGGCTCGCGCAAAACGTAGGCACTATGCTGTTTCTCAGACATCAACCCAAGCCACTGATCGTGCATTGGAAGTCCTGCCGGAAACGGCAATGCGACATCAAGCAAAGGACGGCGAAGCGCCATAGCAGCTCCGACGTACGAGTTTTTCAAAACAGTATTCAAAGCCCCAAACTTAGCGTGGCGAACCGCGAAAAAAGAAGAATCCGTCTCGACTAAATCGCCATTGACAATCGCTAAATCGCTGACGACCAAATTAACCTCCGGCCGCTCTTCGAACACAGCCAACATTTTTTCGACCTTATTTTTTACCCAAACGTCATCCTGATCGGCGAGAAAAATCACATCCGCATCACACTCACGCAGAGCTGCTTCGACATTCCCGACAACCCCAAGCGCCGTCTCATTGCGCACAACCCGAACCCCAAAAGAATTCGCGATCGCCACACTATCATCCGTCGATGCATCATCGCTCACAATAATTTCATCAAGTGCGACCGTTTGCGCCAAAATGCTCTCAAGCTGGTCATGCAAATAGGCGGAACCATTATGAACTGCCACAATCACTGCTGTCTTCATCATTTTTTCCCTTCGACGACACCGTCGCTTTTCAGCACGCTCACAAACGTCATCACAAAAATCTTCACATCACCCAAAAACGAAATCTTCTTCGCGTACTCGCCGTCGAGCCCGGCTTTCACGCCGATTTCAAGCTCGTCGCGACCCGAAATCTGGGCAAGTCCCGTCAGCCCCGGCACAGCTTTCGCTGATCCGTTTGCGACGCGCAACTCCATTAAATCTTCCTGATTCCACAGCGCTGGACGGGGACCGATAAAGCTCATTGAGCCACCTAAAATATTGAACATTTGCGGTAATTCATCCAAAGAAGTTTTGCGCAAAAATTTGCCGATCGGCGTGATGAAACTTTCCGGATCATCTAACAAATGTGTCGGCATATCCTTTGGTGTATCGATATACATCGTGCGGAATTTAAAGATTTCAAAGAACTGCAAATCTACGCCGGGCGTCCTCGCGACCCGTTTTTGTTTAAACAAGACAGGTCCCGGACTCGTCACTTTGATGATAATTGCCAGAATTGCAAAGAGCCAACAAAACACGATAATAAACGCAAGTGAAACTAAAAAATCAATGATTCTTTTTCCAAATTTTTGATACATTATTTTTTACTCAACTTTATAGTATTGATTGGGATGTAGCGGTATTTATGCGGTTTCGACAACTTCTTGATTCGGCGTTGTTTAATCAAGCGCCATTTCGGCGGATTCGCCGCTTTCAACACAGCCAACCGCTCGGCGCGAACCGTTTCATAAACATCTTTATCGATCATCATTTGCGCGTAATCGTCATCAATCGACGTCGCACTCTTAGTCAATAAAGGCATCTTAACTCTGAATCGCAAATCGTTGACGCTGTAAACCGTCGCGTTGATTTTCTTCATAACGCGGTAGCCTGCCGGCAGACCGACCATGCGGACCGTATAATTGCCCCCAGGAATGTTTTTGAACTCCACCAAGTTAGTCAGCGGATGCGGATTCGTCGTGATGACGTCCCCGTTTTGCAGAATCGGATCGACCCCGCCCTTCGCAAACAGCTGGAACTTCGCGTTCGGCAGAAACTCGCCGTCCGGGCCGACAACCTTGAAGCCGATGTTGAAGCGGAATCGCGCGAGATTGGCAAGTTGGATATTGCGCCACGCGTAGGCGATCAGGCCGATAATCATCATCGCCATCACAAGTAGGAAGATCAAACGCTTCAAATTACGGCTGAAATTCGAATCCTCGAGCATCTGGTCATAAGCCGCTAGATACGGCACCCGGTGTCCGCGAACCAAGAGCCGGTGGGAGTTGATCATGTACGGTGTACAGGTGATCAGCGTCACCATGTCCTTGCCCTGCTCGATATACAAAGCGCTGATATCCGTCGGCAGAACTGTCTTCAGTTGGTCAACTTTGTAGGCAAGTTTGTCGCCCAAAACGTTGATTAAAAAGATGTCGCCCTTTTTAAGTTCGGGCAAGTCAGTAAACAATTTCGCACTCGGCAAACCGCGGTGGGCGCTTAGAACCGAGTGGGTCGACGGACCTCCGGTCGGATAACTCGTCCCCTCAAGCTTCGCCGCTCCACGTTGTAAAAACATCTCGTTCGTGCGGTCAAAAATTGGCAGTTTTAAATTAATTTTCGGGATATCGATAACCCCGATTGTGTGGTCTTGAAAGAAATGTTCATCGACTTTTTTCGGGTCGATTTTCCCGTCTTTTTCTTCGACGTCAGCGATACTTTCATCAGTGATACCTGGGGCTGAGCCTTTGTCGGCTAACTCCTCATTTTTTTTCGAGAAGTCGGCGCGTAAAGCTGAAAGCTCCTGCGAATTCATCGCTGTCGTTTTGTTGTTATAAGCCATGATGACCAAATCATCCATATAGCTGCTGATTGTCTCGCTCACAAAAGGATAGAGAACTAAAAGCGCGCCCGCAACAAAAACCAACGCCATTATTATATTGATAAAGACGCGGGTTATTTTATTAAATGTCGAATTTTTTCGGCGTTTAGTAGTCGGCCCGGCACTTGCCCCCGGGGTTCTCTGACTGTCTTCAAGTAGTCGTTTTTCTCTCATTTTGCTCCGGTTCGAGTTCCTTAACTCGCTTCAGCCAAATGTCGACGAATTTATCGGCAAAAGGCCCACGTTTCTGGTTGATCATCTCGATTAAAACCTTCAATTGTTCGGTCATAATCTCCGCAATTTCGGGCGGATAATTGTATTTTTCGCTGTGATATTTATATTCATTTTCGTCGAGCAACTTCTTGTCGCCGTTCGGAAAAACCTTGACGTCAAGATCGTAATCGATATATTTAATCGCTTCCTCGTCGACCACGACTGGACTTGCCATGTTGCAATAATAGGAAATCCCCGCCTCTTTGAGCATGATCACGACGTTGAACCAATATTTTTTGTGGAAATACACGAAGGCGGGTTCGCGCGTCGACCACCGTTTCTCGTTCGACTCAATGACCGTCGTCTTATGATTATAACACAGAATCACGTCGCCGTATTGTTTGATGACCTGATTTTGCGTCCAAGTCCGGTGCAGACTACCGTCGTGCTTGAAGCTCTGAATCCGCACCAGGTCGCCGTCCTTCAACCTTCTCTTAGCCATACGCTCCCCTCCTTCCTATTTGATCTGTAAAAGTTGCACCACAATCGGCGCAATTATAACCGTCAAACCACCCGTAACCCCGATGGCAAGTCCACTCATCGCGCCTTCGACGCGACCCATTTTGATCGCTTCGGCCGTCCCGACCGCGTGCGCTGTCGTTCCCATCGCAATTCCTTTTGCGACCGGATCGGTGATTTTTAATATTTTGAAAACGTATGGTCCTGAAATCGAACCGACGATTCCGGTGATGATGACCGCAGCGAGCGTTAGTGATGTGCTGCCGCCGAGTTTATCCGAGACACCGAGCGCAATCGCTGTTGTCACGGATTTAGGCATAAGCGACAAAATCGAAATTTTATCAAGGCCGAAAATCATCGCTAAGCCGCCGGTCGCTAAAACGCCAAAAGTTGCACCGATGGCGATCCCCGCTAAAATTGAGCGGTAGTGTTTTTTTAACAGGTGGAAACTGTTGTATAACGGGATGGCAATTGCCACGGTTGCAGGGGTTATCAGCATGTTTAGGAATTGACCGCCGTCGTAGAAATTTTCGTATTTTATGCCGGTTATGTTCAGGAATAAAATGCCTAAGATGACCGCTGTGACTAAGGGCGAAAGAAACGGATTCGGGAATTTTTTGTGGATCCAGACGCCGACGAAATATAGGCCGATGGATAGAATTAGCCCGAACATGATGTTGCTAGTTAATGAATTAAACATTTGGCGTTTCCTCCAATCCGTCTAGATTAGATATTGATTGAGCGATTTTTTCATCAGACTTCGAACAGGCGCTTGCTTCAGGCTCGAATTTGCGCTTGATTTTTTGCACGGTCAGCGCAATAACGCCTTGCGCTAAAATCGTTGTCACCGCGATAATAATTATTATTAGCGCCCAGTGACGCAAGATAACGTCGAAGTGCAACATCAGCCCAATCCCCGCAGGGACGAAGAGAATCGTCAGATTCTCGAGTAGGAACTTGCCCACGTTTTCGACCTGCCGCACTTTAACGACTTTTGTCATTAGCGCAGCGAAAAGAAGCACCATCCCGATGACCGAGCCAGGCACGGGAAGGCCCGAAAGCTTCGAAATAATCTCGCCGAGAAAAGAGAAAACGAGAATGATTAGCACCTCTTTGTAAATTTTCATTATTTTTCCTCTTTATTTCTCGTCCTTGAACACGATGAATTTGCTCACCACGTAGTTGAAAACGATGGCGAACGCTTGATTGAAGCACGTCCAGAACATGAAGTTGCCGTGTTTTGTGGTTGGCACGACGATGCTGATCACCGGGATTCCTTCGAGCGGTTTCAGCCAGTGGAAGAAGTGGATCACGTCGATGCCGAATTTGTCGATGAACAAAAAGCTGATCAGAATGTCCTCGACGAACACGAACGCGCGCCCGATGCAGAAGATTCCGAATTCTTTGAGCAAGTTTTTCCAACCGGTGGTATCTGATTTGAACACCCAATATTTGTTGGTGAAGAACGCAAAAACGGTCGCCGAAACGTTGGCAATTGCCGCACTGATCGTCGCGTTGATTTCCCCGGTCGGGTTCGCCGCGTTGATAACGGCGAAGACCGCTAGCCGCACGATGAAGTAGACGACGGTGGCACTTAAGCCCGCAACGAGGTATTTGGCGAGTTCGCCTTTGTTGGATTTTTTCTGGTCGATTTGTGTGTCGGTCATTTTAATGTTCAATATTCCTTACGTAATTTTCGAAGTAGTCGCCGAAGTCCTTCTTGAGCTTCAGGTACTCCTCTTCGGTGAAAGTCTCCTGCTGCAGTGGCAAGTTCAGGTTGAGCAGCGGAATTTCAAGCTCGGTCGCCATGCGTTTCAGCGCTTCCTTTTTCGTCATCGTCATAATTTCGCATCCTTTTTCTATATTATGTCCCTAATTATACCAAAAAACCGCCCATATTTCTACACAGTCGCCCCCTTTTCGGCAAGCCAAAACCACCTACTGTTTTTTAAGGGCTTTTTTAGGGGTTTCAGACCTCTAACCCCCTAAAAAACGCGTTAAAAAACAGTAAGCGAAAAATAATCGAACTTTTTCGCCTGAAAATGTAACAAACCGCAAAAAAATACGTAAGAAAATAATTCGCAAAATCATTTTCTTGCCCGCTTCTCAATTTTTTGTCGTTTCGGCGCTTCGTGTGTTATAATTAACTTATTAATTATTCACGAGGAGATTGGTATGACTTATGACGTTTTAATTATCGGCAGCGGCCCCGGCGGAATGACGGCGGCACTGTACGCGGCCCGGGCAAATCTGAAGACTTTGCTGCTCGAAATGGGAGCTCCCGGTGGGCAAATGAACAACACTCAGCACATCGAAAATTATCCTGGATTTACGAAAATTCCTGGTTTTGAGTTGGGGCGCAATATGCACGAAAGCGCATTGGAACACGGTGTTATCAGTGATTTTGGAATTGTTACGTCGGTCGTTGATAATGGTGCTACGAAAATTGTGACTTGCGAAGATGGTGCTGTTTTCGAAGCTAAGGTTGTGATTATCGCAACTGGTAGCGTGTTCCGTAAACTCGATGTTCCCGGCGAAGCTAAATATGCTGGTCGCGGAGTTTCTTACTGTGCCGTCTGCGATGGTGCGTTCTTCAAGGATCGCGATGTGGTCGTGGTTGGTGGCGGAGATTCCGCTATCGAAGAAGCGCAATTTCTGACTCAGTTCGCCTCAAAAGTTACAGTGGTGCATCGCCGCGACGAGTTGCGCGCTCAGAAAATTTTACAGGACCGCGCGTTTGCGAATCCTAAAATCGAGTTCGTTTGGGATAGTGTTGTCGAAGAAGTCGAAGGTTCGGCTTTAGTTGAAGGCGTTGTTCTAAAAAACGTTAAAACCGGTGCGGTGTCTAAACTCGCTGCAAGTGGTGTCTTCATCTATGTCGGCCTGCTACCGAACTCGGGATGTTTCGAAAACCTCGGGATTCTCGACGACGAGGGTTGGATTCCGACCGATGGAGATATGCATACCGATGTTAAGGGGATCTTTGCGGTCGGCGATGTTCGGCGCAAACACTTCCGCCAAATCGCAACGGCCGTTGGGGATGGTGCTAAAGCTGGTCAAGGTAGCTACAACTATTTGATTGATAATGATTTAATCTAAATTTAAAAATTCCTTTTTATGCCGATTTGGGACATTTCAGAGCTCGAAATGTCCCAAATACGCATAAAAAGGAATCTTTTTATTTTATGCTACGTATTCGTAGTAAGTTTGGACGGATTTTACGCGCCCATTGTCGATTGTGACGATGTAATCGAACATATCCAGTGTTTCGTCGATTTGGTGCGTAACCATAATCAACGTTTTGTTCAACCCCGCAAGGAAGTCGTAAAGTTGACCGGTTTTTCCAGTATCGACCGCCGAAAATGGCTCATCGAGAATCAGCACCTCTTTGTCTTCGTTAATCGCGCGTTGCAGGCTGATGACTTGTTTTTCGCCACCACTAATTTCAGCGAGCGTGTCCTTCTCTTTCAAAGCATCCATACCGACCGATTTGACGATTTCATCATTCGCCCCATAGCTGCCGAAGATCGAAATATTGTCATCGTAGCCGGCGTCGAACACGTGCGGACGTTGATCCGCGACGCTTAATTCGTCACGCATCGAAGTCGTCCGATCCACGCCGTCAATTAAAATCTGACCGGAATCAAGCGATTCGTAGTTAGCTAGCAATTTCAACAAAGTTGATTTTCCGCTACCGTTTTCGCCAACAATCGCATATTTTTTACCTTTTTCAAACGTCAAACTCGGAATATCGACCTCTAATTCACCTAGCGTGCGTTTCACATTAACCAGCTCAATTCGCTCGTTAATTTCAACAAGCGGCTCGCGTTCCACAACCGGTTTGTTGATGAAATCGAGCACGCCTTTTTTTATTCCGCGAATCGAATTTAAAGTCGTGATATCATATAGAAGCGAGTTCAGCGCGCCCGTAAAGAGCTCGACGAAGCCGAAACTTGCCACCGCTACGGGCACCGAGATTGTGTGGTGCATCAGCGAAATTCCGACGTAGAGGAACAAAGTGACTTGCGGGATGTAGAAGGCAAGTCCGTTGATGACTAGGGCGATCGATTTGCGACGACCGTAGAGCCAGTAACGCTTCAACAGTTCGTTTAAAGAAACCTTTTGATCAGCATCAAATTGCGCCTTCGTTTCCTGCGTTACCAAAGAAAAACCTTCGAATAAATCTGCTAATTTCGCAAAATAATCTTTCTGGCGGTCCATATAGGTGCTGCGTTTTTTCGCGACGTTTTTTCCTATCAGGTGCGGAATGATAAGTGATACCACCGCGCTGACGATTAAAACCGTTCCGATTTTCCAATCCATTGCGACAGCCATCACGCTAGCATAAATGACGAAGGCAATTCCTTGCTTGAATAAATCAAGGAACGGCGGTACGTAGTCTTTTTCCAACGCTTCAACGTCATTTGAAGAAAACGCCAAATAATGCGAGGCAGGCCGCTCAGCGAATTCATGAAATTTCAGATTCAAAAGCGCTTTGAAGAAGTCGCTTTTCAGCGCCCGCGAAAAGCGAACGGCATATATCCACCCGAAAATATTGGTGGCATAACTCGCAACGAGTATCGTTAAGACCGCTACAAAATAACCGATCAGACTGAAAACGAATTTCCCCTCAAATAACGTTTTCGTGAAATATGGTAAGCCCGCAATCGCAAACTCACTAATTATACACATTATGAAATCGATCACGATTATCCATTTCATTTTTAATAAATATTTATACATTTTTCTCCCCTAAAAAAAATCTGCCCCCCGAAGGCAGCAGACTTTCCAAAAATTAACGACGTAAACCTAACGAAGAAATTAGGTCGCGGTAACGGTTAACATCTTTGTTTTTCAAGTATGCTAACAAGTTACGACGGTGACCGATTTTTTTCATCAGACCACGGTAAGTTGAGTGATCTTTGTGATGCGCTTTGATGTGGTCGTTTAAGTGATTGATTTCCCATGTTAGAACTGCGATTTGCACTTCCGGAGAACCAGTATCGCCTGCTTTGCGAGCATATTTAGCGATGATTTCGTTTTTTTGTTCTTTTGAAATAGCCATTTGCTTTTTCCACCTTATTTTTTTATTCCTAGAACCGAGAAAACAGCCGGTGAACCGATCTTCCAAGTAGTAGGTACGCACGCCAGGGCGTGCATTGGGCAAGTCACTTACGCGGCGCTTGCGGCGCCGCGCTCACTTGCCTAAGTTTTTTTTAAACGGCTTCAGTGTAAACTGAAACTTGTTTTTTGTCGCGTCCAAGACGTTCGAATTTAACGCGTCCGTCAACTTTAGCGAACAATGTATCGTCGCCGCCGCGTCCAACGTTCAATCCTGGATGGATTTTAGTTCCACGTTGACGGTATAAAATAGATCCACCTGAAACGACTTGACCATCAGCAGCCTTAGCGCCTAAGCGTTTAGATTGCGAGTCGCGTCCATTTGAAGTTGAACCCCCACCTTTTTTGTGGGCAAATAATTGTAAATTTAATAACATTATAGGTTTCTCCCTTCGAATTTTATCGTCTGTCGATCTCGACGTACGTCGGAAATTGATCCGCGATGTCGTCGATGCCGATGTACAGACTATCTAGAATAGTTTCGATTTTAATATTTCCACTCGGGAAAGTTGCGCTCAAATATCCATCGCGAATCTCCGCATCCACCTTAATATGGGCAAGTGCTTCAACCGAATTGATGGCGTTTTGCGCTAGAACTGAGACTGCGCTACACACGATATCACGGCCTTCTGAATCGAAATCAGCGTGTCCGGAAATTGTGAATGCTTGAATCTTGTTCTGTTCGCCAAAACTAAAAATTGCCTTGATCATTAAGCGTTGATAGCTTCGATGACAACTTTAGTGTAAGGTTGACGGTGACCTTGTTTGCGGTGGCTACCTTTTTTAGGTTTGTATTTGAAAGTCACGACTTTACGTTGTTTACCGTGTTTTTCAACTTTACCAGTTACAGTAGCGCCTTTAACCAATGGAGTACCAACTTTAGTAGTTTCACCGCCTACTAAAACGATTTGGTCGAAAGTTACAGTATCGCCAGCTTCAGCGTCTAATTTTTCAATGTAGATTGCTTGACCTGCTTCAACTTTTACTTGTTTCCCACCAGTTTTGATGATTGCATAAGACATCCTTGTGTCCCTCCTTAAAATAATTTTTAGACTCGCCAGCACAAGCGCCCTTTGTATCGGGACTGATTACTTGATTTGCGCGGTTGTAAAATAAGCGCGAGAGCCCACAGTACAACTTACAAATTATACCAAAAAAACCTCGGGCAAGTCAACAAAAATCGCCACACCTTAAAAATTAAAGACTTCGGCTCCAAATGACACTATTTATCGGAAAACGGTCGATTTTTGGCGCAAAAGAGCCTGGATAGGATATATCCAGGCCCTTTGTGCCAAAATAAGGTCAAAATTTTGGAAATCGTGTCATTTGGGGCCTAAACCGCCCTCGATGACAAGATTTTTTGTTTTTTAGGCTTATTTTGGCAGTTGGGGGCGGGTATAAAATCTATACCCGCCCCCAACTGCCAAAAATCGACCTTTTTTCAGTAGATCATGTCATCCGGGGCGGTTTTATTGGCTGAATAAAAATCTTTCAACCGATTTTTATCGTTTTCTCTTAAATCGTGCCAGCGGATTCCTTGAAGGGCTCCTTCTAAGGCGCAAAGTCGATTATAACAAGCCGATGAGTCGATTTCTTTTATCGCAAGCCAGGCTTCTTCAGACCCTCGATCGACTAAATCATCATAGTTATAGATTCCGACTTCATTCAACTGTCGCGCCAATTCTTTTCCTATATTAGGTAAATCCGTAAGTTTTTGTTCCATTTATAAAACCTCACTTAATTTCCCTTTGTGGTCATTCTAATATCTAAAGCGTTCGAACCCGCTTTGACTGCGATATCATCAATATACGCGATTGCTTTTTGCCCGAGTCCTTTATTGCGGAAACTCGGCTCAACGTAAATATTTTCGATAGTCGAATAGGCGTTTTCGTAAATTTCAGAGTGAATGAATCCGGCGTTTTCGCCATCCGCATTTAAAATGAACGTCCGCGAATGTTCGCCAAACATTCCGTCGATTTGCTTCATTTTCACCAATTCAAACGGTACGTCGGATGCCACAAAGTTATCGCACACTTCGAACAGTCGCGACAGTGTTAGTTGTAAATATTCTTTATCATCTTGGGTTGCTTCTCTAATTATAAGTTCCATATTTCTCGTTATTCTCCGGTGGGTAATTTTTTGGAGGAGTTAGGTGCTTATTTCCAGCATTTTCGAACCAAAATTCGCACCCTACTCCTCCTAAAATTTAAAATCGCGTTTTACTGAACAAAAACCGACCCTTGACAGGTCGGTTTCCGAAATTAAACTTCTTTAGAAATAAATGGCATTAATTTGCGTAGACGTTTACCAACTTCTTCGATTGGGTGTCCAGCGTTTTCAGCGCGTAATTTGTGGAATTCAGGCCAGCCGGCTTTGTAGTCAGCGACGAAGTCGTTGGCGAACTTGCCAGATTGAATGTCCGCTAGGATCAACTTCATTTGCGCTTTAACTTCAGGGACGATGTCGCGCGGACCTGAAACGTAGCCACCGTATTCAGCGGTGTTCGAAATAGACCAGTTCATCTTCTCGAATCCTCCCTCATAAATAAGGTCGATGATCAATTTCATTTCGTGACAAACTTCGAAGTAGGCAATTTCCGGTTGGTAACCAGCTTCAACCAATGTTTCGAAACCAGCGTGGATCAACTGTTCAAGACCACCACACAAGACAGCTTGTTCACCGAACAAGTCAGTTTCAGTTTCTTCTTTGAACGTTGTTTCAAGAACACCAACGCGAGTAGCGCCGATACCGTCAGCGTAGCTTAACGCTAAATCGCGAGCCGAACCAGTCGCATCTTGGTAAACTGCGAACAACGCAGGAACCGCGAAACCTTCAGTAAACGTACGGCGAACCATGTGACCAGGACCTTTAGGGGCAACTAGGAACACATCGACGTCAGCCGGTGCAACGATTACTTCAAAGTGAATGTTGAAACCGTGGGCAAATACCAAAGCGTTACCAGCTTCTAGGCCAGCGGCGATTTGATCTTTGAAGATGTCACCTTGAATTTCATCAGGTGCTAAAATCATAATCAAATCAGCTGCTTTTGAAGCGTCAGCTACTGATAAAACTTCGAAACCGTCGTTGCGAGCAGCTTCAGCTGACTTGCCTTCACGGATCCCGATAACGACTTTGTTACCGTTGTCGCGGAGGTTTTGCGCATGCGCGTGCCCTTGCGAACCGTAACCGATAATCGCGATTGTTTTACCATCTAATAAATTTGAAACTACGTCATCTTTGTAATATACTTTTGCAGACATTAAAATACTCCATTCATTTTTTGTTTTTATAATTATACCACATTAGCGGTTAATTTTTGCTTCCTCTTAAGAACCCTGTAACCCCAGTGCGGGCAACTTGCTTGACCCCGTAAGGTGCCACAAGCTCTAAGAACGCATCGACCTTTTCGCTCGTTCCGGCGACTTGAACCACGACCGTGCGGGCTCCGACGTCGACGACTTGCGCTCTGAACGGTTCGATGACCGTAAAGATTTCGCTGCGCTCACCCGGTTTCGCATTGATTTTAATCAGCGCCAACTCGCGTTCGATGTGCGATTCGTCCGTGATGTCAGCGACCTTGATGATGTCGATTTGTTTGTTTAATTGCTTGATTACTTGTTCGCTTTCCTTCAAGTCATCGACCGTAATTACGATCGTGATGCGGCTTTTTCCGTCGATGATCGACGGGCCGATTGTGATCGATTCGATGTTGACTTGCCTTCTTGAAAGCACCCCAGAATAGCGGTTCAGCAGGCCGGGGTTGTTGTTTACAAGTGCGGTGATTATTCTTCTCATGCGTTCCCCACCCCAATCATTTGATAATTCGCCTTGCCGGCAGGCACCATCGGCAGCACGTGCTCGTCCGGGTCAACGATGACCTCGATCAGAACCGCGTGGTGATTCGAAAGATGCTCTTCGAGCTCCTGGGCAAGTGTGTCAGCGTTATCGATCCGAACGTGGTCGATGCCGTAAGCCTCAGCAAGGATTTGGAAATCGACTTCGTTGTTGAAGGTCGTCTGGCTGTAGCGCTCCTCGAAGAAGCGAGTTTGCCACTGCCGAACCATCCCAAGCACGCCGTTGTTTAATAGTAGAATCTTGATGTCGATGTCGTATTGACGACAAAGCGCAAGCTCCTGATTGGTCATCTGGAAACCGCCGTCGCCGACGAACAGGACAACCTCTTTGTCAGGATTGGCGATTTTCGCACCGATTGCAGCCGGCACGCCAAAGCCCATCGTGCCTAGACCGCCGCTTGTGATAAGCTGACGATTATGTTTGAACGGATAGAATTGCGCACTCCACATTTGGTGTTGGCCGACGTCGGTTACAACGATGGCGTCCCCGTTTGTGTATTTACCAACGAGCTCGATAACGTGTTGAGGTTTGATCAACTCGCCCGTTTTTTCGACTTCGTAAGTGTACGGGTGCATATTTTTATGTTGGGCGCAAAGTTTACGCCAACGTGAAATATCTGGTTCTTTAATTTTCGCTTTAAGCAAGGCTTCAAGGACTTTTTTACAGTCCGCCACGATTGGAATTTGCGTTTCGATAATTTTCCCTATTTCAGCTGGGTCGATATCGATGTGCGCGATAGTTGCGTTCTTCGCAAAGTCGTTAGGCGCACCAGCCACGCGATCGGCGAAACGACAACCTATGTTAATTAAAAGGTCGCATTCGGTAATCGCGATGTTCGCTGCGTAACTTCCGTGCATTCCGACCATTCCTAAGAAGTTCGGGTTAGCGACATCGATGATGCCAAGGCCTAATAACGTTGTAACGGTTGGAATTTGCAATTTGTCGACAAACTCGACGAACTCTTTATCCGCACCGGCTAAGACAATTCCGTTCCCACCTAGGATTAACGGTTTTTTAGCCGCTTCAATCGCTTTAACCAGTTTACTTACTTGAAGTTGGTTCGGTTCAATCGTCGGTTGATAGCTCGGAATATCGATTTCTCTCTCCGCCGGTTGCACCGTTTCCATCACCGTCATATCCTTCGGCAGGTCAATCACGACCGGACCTTTGCGCCCAGTTGACGCGATATGGAACGCCTCTTTGATAATATGAGGTAAATCTTCGATATTGCGGACTTGATAATTATATTTCGTAATCGGCATTGTAATCCCGATCATATCCGCCTCTTGGAACGCATCTTTCCCGATACCTGGCGTTCCCACTTGACCGGTAAACACAACCAACGGAACACTGTCGCTAAACGCATCGGCAATTCCCGTGATCGCGTTAGTCGCTCCGGGCCCACTCGTTACAATGACCACGCCGACTTTGTCCGTCGACTTCGCGTAACCTTCGGCCGCGTGGACCGCGCCTTGCTCGTGGCGAACCAAAATATGGTTCAACTTCTTCGCGTGATAAACCGCGTCGTATAAAGGTAGCACTGCCCCACCCGGATACCCGAAAACAGTATCCACCCCTAGATTTTCAAGGGTTTCGATCAGTAGTTCAGCACCATTTTTCATTTCGCTCAAAATCTTCACATCCTTTGTGATAAGTTACTCAAAATTATACCAAAATCTAACGTGTTTAACAAGAGTTTACCGATTTCTCGCCCAGATTTTGCTTTATTTACAAACTTTTCGAATATTTTTGGCAAGTGTAAAATCGCCTAATCGTTTTTATCGCGATTTTGGCGCATTTCGAGTGCTGAATTGTCCCAAAAACGGCTTAAAAGCGATTAGACAAAAAATACCGAGCTTAATTGCCCGGTATTTTGAATTATTCTGCTGATTTTTTGCGTTTAGCCGAGCGTTCGCGTTCACCTTTGTCAAGGATTTGTTTACGCAAGCGGATTGACTCAGGAGTCACTTCGCAATATTCATCGTCGTTGACGAATTCTAGCGATTCCTCAAGACTCATAACTTTTGCTTTTTTGATTACTGAAGTTTGGTCTTTGTTCGAGCTACGAACGTTAGTCATTTTTTTAGCTTCAGTGATATTTACTGTCAAGTCGTTGTCACGCGAGTTTTCACCGATAATCATACCAGCGTAAATTTCAGTCGTTGGTTCAACGAATACTTGGCCACGTTCTTCGATACGCATGATCGAGTAAGCAGTCGCTTTCCCGTTTTCACTTGCCACAAGCGCACCTTGGTGGCGTCCGCCGATTTGGCCGCTTAGCATTGGCAAGTATTGATCGTAGGTGTGGTGCATGATTCCGTAACCGCGCGTCATTGAAAGGAATTCAGTCGTGTAACCGATTAGGCCGCGGGCTGGGGCAAGGAAGATCAAGCGAGCTTGGCCGTTTCCTGTGTTGATCATGTCTTTCATTTCGCCTTTGCGTTGGCTCAATGATTCGATGATTGATCCCATATATTCTTCAGGCGTGTCGATTTGCACGCGTTCGAACGGTTCGCTTGTTACGCCGTCGATGCTGCGCACGATAACTTCCGGACGAGAAACTTGCAATTCGTAACCTTCACGACGCATGTTTTCAATCAGGATTGACAAGTGAAGTTCACCACGACCTGAAACCGTCCAACGGTCAGGCGAGTCAGTGTTTTCAACACGAAGTGAAACGTCTGTTTGAAGTTCTTGTAAAAGACGTTCTTCGATTTTGCGAGCCGTAACCCATTTACCTTCGCGACCTGCGAATGGCGAGTTGTTGACAAGGAAAGTCATTTTCAAAGTCGGTTCGTCGATGTGTAAGATTGGAAGCGGTTCGATAACGTCAGTCGGTGTAACAGTTTCCCCAACGAAGATGTCTTCCATCCCGCTGACGGCAATTAAATCACCGGCTTTTGCTTCGTCGATTTCAACGCGGTCAAGACCGAAGTAACCGAACAATTTAGTAACTCGGAAGTTTTTTGCAGTTCCGTCTAGTTTGCTAAGCGATACTTGATCTCCGACTTTCATTGAGCCGCGGAAAACGCGTCCAATCCCGATACGTCCAACATATTCGTTATAGTCTAACAACGATACTTGGAATTGCAAAGGTTCGTCAGAGTTATCAACCGGCGCTGGAATGTGTTCGATAATTGCCTCGAATACGTTATCCATTGTTTCTTCTTGGTCGTCAGGATTGTCGCTGAACGAAGAAGTTCCGTTCAAGGCCGACGCGTAGATTACCGGGAAGTCGAGTTGATCTTCGTCGGCACCTAGTTCGATGAACAATTCTAGTACTTCGTCGACAACGAATTCAGGGCGAGCTGAAGGTTTGTCAATTTTATTTACGACAACGATCGGTGTAACGCGTTGTTCAAGGGCTTTTTTCAGAACGAAGCGCGTTTGCGGCATAGTTCCTTCGTAAGCATCAACGACAAGCAAAACGCCGTCAACCATTTTCATGATCCGCTCAACTTCACCACCGAAGTCCGCGTGTCCTGGCGTGTCCATGATATTGATACGTGTATCTTTATATTTAACAGCCGTATTTTTTGCTAGAATCGTAATACCACGTTCTTTTTCAAGATCGTTACTATCCATCGCGCGTTCGTCAAGGTGCGCGCGTTCGCTTAGCGTATCAGATTGTTTCAACAATTCATCAACTAGTGTAGTTTTACCGTGATCGACGTGGGCGATAATCGCAACGTTACGAATGTCATTTCTTAATTTCATTTTGAAAAATTCTCCATTTTTGTCTATATGTGCAACATTCCTATTATACCATTAATTGGGCAAGTCACGGCTCCGCCGGCTTTAGACTTAATATTTGCTTTATTCTGGGATGTAAATTTTGAGCCATGCTAGTGAATTTGTCTGTTTTCCTTCGAGGAAATCGTGGTGGACGGCATCAATCCAAGCACTGAATTCTTTGAGCATTTTTTCGCGTTTTAAATTTCTGAGCATCATCTTGACGTTCGCAAAGTCAGCCATCGCCTCCATCGTGCACTCCGTCTGTAAATAAGTGATTCCCCTAATTGTCCAGAGTTTCGTTAAAAGCGGCAAGTCATTGTCGGCCGCGACCGGAATCAGTTGATCAATAGTTTCTTTGACTCTCTGGGTTTTACCGAGGTGGAGTTTCGCTACGAGCAAGTTCGCGATTGTTTGAATTACGAGGTTCCGCCGACTCAGCGATGTCGCTTCTTCAAAGAAAAATTTAAGTAAGAAATTAATTTGGTCTTCGATTGTGTCATAGTCTAGCGCGCTGACACAGTTGCTCAAAATCAAATATTCGAGCCTTATGTATTGCCGGTTGAGATAGAAAAATTCGTTAAGAAAAACGCGCGCATTCTGCGAGACTTCCTGTTTTTCGTTCACCGCATAGATGGTTTCAACCATCGCCAGCGTCAGCTCTTTCAGCGGATCGCTAAATATTTCAAGATTGACATTTTTTATGATTTCATATTTGTCGAAATCGTTGTCTTCAATTGCCGAGATTATATTTGCGAGAAGACGCGCGATTTCGGTGTTGTTTTCGTCGCGGAAAAAGTCGCTAATCGAATAATTCATCACGTAGAGGGCGGCGCTCAGGCGCGCCATCCCGATGGAATGATTACTATTCTCAAGGCGACTTAGATCAGATTCGTGAATTTTGATGCCCATTTTATTGAGCTCATGCACGACTTTTACTTGCGAGTATTTTGCGGTTTGTCTGAACGTTTTAAACCGCCTACCAAAATCAGAATATTTATACATTTTTACAACCTTTTATATTTTTTAAGGTATATTGATTTATTTTTACAACTTTGTTATAATATTTTCTGTTGTCCTTTTAGTTTTTTGCGATAACACGTTGTCTTTAGAAATGATTGTCACCCCTAATTTGACAGTTGTTTTATTTATTTTGTAAACGGATCGTTTCCCTAAAACGGTCCGCTTTTTTGGTTTTCGACCAAACCCGCCCCGGATGACAAGATTTTTCAAAAAAACGGCGATTTTTGGCAGTTAAGGGCGGGTATAGATTTTACACCCGCCCCCAACTGCCAAAATAAGAGCAAAAAACTAAAAATCTTGTCACTCGGGGCGGTTTTTCATTAATTTGGAATATAAACCGTCAACCACCCAGCGTAATTGGTCGGTTTCTTATATAAATAGTTTTTGTTCGCTTCATCGATCAGCGCCTCGTATTCAGCGGTCATCGAGTAGCGGCCCAAATTGTTGAGCGTATTTTTTATGCTATCGAAAGTTTCGTTCGCCTTCGCAAACAGGCTACTTTCAAGCTGAGTCACCCCACGAATAATCCAAAGTTTCATCAAAGTTTCAAAGTCATTATTATTGATGTGGACAATCAAAAGATCAAGCACGTCAAAGACGCCGCTGCTGTCTTTAAGGCTCATTTTCGCCAGAACCATGTTCAAAACCGCCTGCACAATCAGGTGTTTCACGTCGCGCGGCAGATCCTCATTTTCTTGCAGATACGCGCAAAGATAATTAATCTGATCGTCGAGCGTATAGATATCAAGGGCATTCACGCAGTTGCACAAAATCACGTATTGCATCCGAATGTAATCACGTTTTTTGAAAAAGAACTTGTTCAAAAGATTCCGGGCAATTGTCGGAACCTTTTTACCAGCGTGATTTGCGTAGATACAGTCAACCATCGCATTCGTTATCTTCATCTGATGCGTCGAAAAAATCTCCACGTCCGACTCCGCGTAAACTCGCTCCTTGTCAAAATCGCCGGCGGCAATTGCCCCCTGCACTTTTTCGAGCAAGCGGGCGACTTGGGTCACGTTTTCGTCGTAGAAAAAGTCGGTCACCGAATAATTGAGGACGTAGAGCATCGCTAAAAGTTTTTCGGTCGTGATTGGTGTGTTTTTGTTTTCGAAGCGGCTGATGTCGGAATTGCTGATTGTGATGCCTCGTTTGTTCAATTGCTCAACGATTTTCACTTGCGAATAAGCTGCCGTTTTTCTGAAAAGTTGGAATCTTCCACCTAGGTTAGGGTATTTGAACATAAAATCACCTCTTTTGTATATTATAAATAATTTTTGCAATATACGCAAATAACACCTTATTTTTCTAGGTCTGATTTTTGAAAATTAAGGGTTAATTTAAGTTTTTGTTGTGAATTTGCAACCTTTGCTTGGTTTTGATAAAATAATAAAAAATCAAAATTGAAAGAGGTGCAAATATGACTAATTATTTGCCACGAGTTATCACCGTTACCAACATTCTTCTCTTCGCGTTATTTACCTATGGAAACGAAGAACACATTATGCATTTCATTCCGGTCGAGCTGCTTTTTCTCGTCTATTTATTCGTTTACTACACGTGCAAACGCCGCAACCACATCCAGCTAACCTTCTCGACCTGCTTTATGTTTCTCACAACGTCGATCCTTTTCATCCACGTCCGCGAGGCCATCATCACTCCGTTTATGCTCGTCGCCATCATCATTTTGCTCATCGAGCGCTATCATTACATCGAAAAAACCGAGTAGATATTCTACCCGGTTTTATTTTAATTCGTTTTGTTCATAAACTTTTATATATTCTTGAGCTACGCTTACAGGCACAAACATATCAGCCCCACCGGAAACTACTGCATTATTTATCACTTCAAATCCGTAATGTTCATACGCAATTATTGCATCAACTTTTGCCTCCAAACAAATGATTTCAACTTCCGGATGCAAATCAATGATAATTTTATATGCGTGATAAATTAAGTGTTTTCCGTATCCTTGAAGTTTACCTGAATGGTGATATTCCTTGGATATACCAAACCAATCAATTTTTATGTAATTATAATTACGCACAAAGGTATATCCTTCTTCAAGTTCGAATTCAGCAGATTTAGATAAACTGAAAAAACCCAGAATTACACTTCCTGCGTTGGGAATCATACAAAAAGCCTTATAACCCGAATCTTCAGAAATTTCTTTGGCTAAGTCGACGTGAAAACTTTCGGTAACTATTAAATTTCCGGTATCAAAGAATTCAAATTGCTGTTTATCGATTAAGCGATAATCAACAAGCATCAATTTTTCAGGATCATACTCAACCCTAGTCATTTTCTTTTTTCTTCCCAAATAATTTTTCGAAATCTCGCGGTGCTTTTATTGATTCTTTTATTTGCTCCATAAAATTATCAGCACCCTTGGCATCTAGCTTGATTGGCACAGATTTTAACAATCCAGTTTTTTCATCTTGAACTAACATAATAGCACCTCCTTGTATTTATATTATATCACATTCACAAACTATAAGAAAAGATTAAATCAAAACCGCAAATTTGCAACTACTTGCCCGTTTCTGTTAAAATTCATATAGCAAATGGATATGGAGGGACGCCTGTGGCACGCACAATTACAATCGGAATCAGCATTACGAATTTTCTTTTATTCGCCCTGTATTTGATCGGCGAATCGAAACAATTCACCCACTATCCCATCACCGAAGCACTTTACGTCATTACGCTTATCATGTTCTTCTACTTCAAAGAAAGAACGCCGCTTCAAAATATACTCTTGGCAATTTCGAGCTGCCTTATCTTCCTGACGATAACAATGCTCTTTGTCCATCTATCATTACCGCTGGCATCGCCGCTGATGATCCTGAACTTATTCGTTCTCATCTCATTCTTCATAGCCCCGCGTTTCAGCGAAAAAACCGAGTAGATTTCCTACTCGGCTTTTTTTATTTGGGCAAATGCCACTCTTTGACGGCTTCTGCTTTTAACCTTTTTATTTCCAAAATATTTTCTTTCATCAGTTTATCGATTACAATCAGCTGTTTGTCGGTGAACTGATTTTTAGATTTCTCTAAAATATTTGAATTTTTATTTAGCTGAATCAACCAGGTTTTCTTATCATCTGGATTATATATAGTCGCCCCAAACTCATCCCCCTTACCTTGATTAAATCCTGGCCAATAAAGAAAACTTACCGTGTTAGTCGGGTTATTTATAATTATATTGCCGGTATAACTCGGAAAATGCGGAAACGAAACCTCCAACTCATCTTTCGTTTTATCGTCTTTTTTATAATATATTTGAGAATTAACTTTTTTGTAGTTCTTAGCGGTCAATTTATAATATGAATCGTAATTTACTTTCCATGAAACTCCCCCTACACAAAGCAAAATCACAATTAAACCTACCACTCCTATTAAAATCTTTTTCATCATAATTCCACCACTTTTTTTATTTGTGACTTAATTAACTCATCGTGAGTCACAATTATTATCGTCTTTCCACTATCATTGAGCTTTTGTAAAATTTGCATTATTTTATCCGCGTTTTCTCTGTCTAACGAACCGGTCGGCTCGTCACAAAAAATAACATCGCATTTTTTATAAAACAACCTCGCTAGCGCTATTCGTTGTTGCTCCCCGCCCGATAGTGAATAGATTTTCTCATCTTCTTTATCTTCAAGCCCCACAAGTTCAAGGGCTTTTTCAACCGGCAAGTCAGTGCGAGATTTCTTGGGCACCATCATTAAATTTTGTTTAACCGATTTGTTTTCGACTAATGCGAAATTTTGAAAAACAAACCCAGCTTCATCGCGGTAAAATTTCAGCTTGTTAATATCTTTGAAGTTTTTGTTTTTGTAAAACATTTCACCATCTTCACAATTCTCTAACATTCCTAACATATTCAATAAAGTAGTTTTTCCGCTTCCGCTTTTTCCCGAGATACAAATAAAGTCTCCCTCCTCAATTTCCAAATTGAAGCGTTCGAACAGGATATGTTCTCCGAAACTTTTGCTTAAATTTGTAACCTTGATCATACCCTGCCACCTTTCAAAATTTTAATTATTGATTGATTTTCAACTTTTATTATTGACGCAAAAACAATTCCGATTTCGATCAAGATAAATACAAGTCCCACTACTATTCCCAGTGGTACGAAATCAAAATTTCCTAATATTAAAACCGCCACTAAAGATAACATCGAAACCACGGCACTTATAGCTGTTGTGACGAATATCATTGAGTTTCTTTTTATAAGGCCTACCCCGAGAATTTTTTTCGTCATTATTTCAATTGCATTAACTGAATAATTCATTTTTACCGTAAATATTATCAGCATCATAAACATCGTGAAAATCAAAACAGTTATTACCGACAAAAATTTAAATCCCCGATTTAGCGCCTTTAAATTTGTTAAATATATGTCTTGGATTGAAGTCAATTGGTGAAGCAAGTCGCCTTGTTTATTTTCTTTTATATACTTGCCAAAATCTTTTTGTGCCATGTCAATCATAACGTCATACACACCGAAGCCGACCGAAGAATTTTTCTCGAAATCTAATCTACTATCATTATTATCTATAATTATAACTGGATTCTTCAACCATACACTTTTCAGCTTCGCGTGCTCATAACCATCTATGGCAATTAACCTGTTAGGAAATTTATATGTTAAAGTCTTTTTATCCTTGTATTCGTTTCCGTAATAGGATCCCCCTATTGCTTCCGATTCGCTATCCTGTCGAGCAGATATATTATCGGGCTTTATCACCACCACTTTTTCAGTGTTAACTTCTTCGGAAAAAGCTTTAAATTTTGGATTCGTTTTTAATATATCTTTCCAACCGTTTTGGTTCACTTCAACTACTGGAGTTTTGAAATCATAGCCAACTAAATGAAATCTTCTAAGCGTTTTTGAATTATTAGCTTTCAAAAAATCGATTTGATAAATTTCTTGCACGTCAAGCGCATTTTCTACATCATCAATTCTCGCATAAGAATAATTTTTATGCGTATCAAAATACGATTTCTGCGCTCCGTAGTCAATTGCCTGTTTTATTAAGATAATATTAGTTGATAGCAATAATAAGGCAAGTATGGATACAACTGTTTTGCAAATATAATTCATATTTATGAATCTGCTAAAATCCATCGCTCTCGAAAGATTTTTCCTAATGTTCATTTTTCCTATCAGGGTATAGATTAAAATCATCATCACTAGGAAAATAACAAATCCAGAAAGTGGAATAATTGATTGCTGGTTACTATCAATGACTTTTTTGAAGATGATGTATTCAAAAATCATTAACAAGGAATCGATAAATAAATTTTTAAACCTTGTTGCGTTATAGCTGACCCCTAATATACTTAGAACCGTTACTTCTTTCATTCTGAAAATCAGTTCGTAGATATTTAAGAAGAAAACGAGTAGTAAAATAATGACTGTAGTAAATATTAAATACTTATTGTAGTTATCAAAACCTCGTATTCTAGGGATTCCGGACAAGTATTTATCGCTCAATTCCTCGCAACACTGGCTAATCACCTTATCGTTTCTATAATTGGTAAAATACAGCGTTTCAAGTTTTTTTATATCCGGAATTTCAGAAAATTTCTTAAATTCAACTTTTACATTGCCTACTATGTAACTATTATATTCCCCTGGCAAAATGAAACTTTGTTTCAAATCTTTTAATGCAGCCCCAGTGCCATAGATGTCAATCCCTTTCAAATTATCCGCTGGATATTTTTCAGCTATGTAATAAATTTTAGCGCCAGTTTTTTCGCTTGCCGCTATGAAATCATCAACCATTTCTTGGTTCGTATTAGTTCTAGCTGCTTTATCGAATATAAACCCAGCCGAGCAAGCCGCATCTTTAAACGAATCCAAGTGAAAAACATACAGTTCTGTAGCAAAGACAATTCCAATGAAAATTAAAATCGCTGTTATAACTCTCTTGATTGCTAACATCAATATCTCCTAAAAAGCCGATGCTATTTCTAGCACCGGCCTTACGCTTAATTTGCGCTACGATAAATTACACTTGATCCCTGATGCTGAATTTCGTAATTCGATACTTTTCCTTTAGCTACTGTCGGACCGTTATGAGTCCCACCGCCATTAATTATGACTGCGTGATGATCGCCTCCATCATAATAAGCATAGGCCAAATCTTCATTAATCAAAAACGTGTTAAATCCATAATCTACTCCTTTTGCGTGAGTCCCTGCGCTCTTGTGCCACTCGCTAGTAAAACTTCCGTTATAGCTAGCTTCAGATAAAGTTCCTGCTGACGCCTGAGGGATTGCGCTAAAACTCAACCCCAGTCCAATTAGCATTGTTACTGCGATTAATTTGTTCTTTTTCATTTCTTTTCTCCGTTTCTTTTTATTATTATTGTAATTACATGGAAATGATAACAGTAACTTTTAAACAAAAGAGCGAATGCATAGGATGTTGTCATTTTTTATGTTTTTCTAGAAATCTTTTCAGTTCGTCCCCTTTATTCTCATATTTCATAATGTTAAACCATAAAATTATTTTTTCGGCAGCAATATATTGCTTCGAAATCAGGGCGTCAAAAAAGGTAACATGCATTTTATAATAAATTTCTTGAGGTCTCATGCTTTTTTGGTTAAGTTCTCTCAAAAAATAATCTCTAAGCATCGCATTATCTCGTTCGAAAAACAAGGTAACAGCATTAAGTAAAAATGCCGAATAAATATCAGCATATTGAGAAACATACTGTTGGTCTAACATTTCCTTCATATTTAAATCGTATTTTCTGAAAATGAAATCATCATCAAATAAAAATAAACTGTTAATGAAAAGTGCGCATTCAAAGCTTGTCCACTCTTCAATTTGGTTTAGTCGCTTCTCTATATTTTCCCTTTCTTTATAGTATTCATTGAAACTCGTTTTCCCTCTTTTCTTTTCTAAAACTAGCATTCTTTGAATATATATCCAGTAATAATAAAAATCATTTGTCTCCTTATATCTAGTCAATAGTGAATCTATTTCTTCCGGATTGTTTACTATGTAGATTAAATCTTTTTGTTTTTTCGTAAACTGTTTTTCACGCAAAATGAAATCATATTCGGACAACGATAAATTTAATCGATCTATCAGCTGAGTTATTATTTCAAAGGATGGTTGCGAAATTCCTTTTTCTAGCCCTGAAATAGTTCCTCGCGAACATATCCCTTCCGCTAGTTGAGATTGAGTCAATCCTCTTTCTTTTCTTAATTTGCGTATTAATTCTGAATGTTTCATATTTACCTCGCCAACATCCTATACATTTTTTTAATTATTTTCATTTAGATATATTATTCATCTCTAAGGAGGTGATAATATGTTTGATATATGGGAAGAACCTATACATAGAATTTAATTTCTATTAGCAACTTTTTTCTATAAATCCCACGAATTATTCCTAATTCGCGGGATCTTTTTATATATTTAACCTTATCTATCTGTGATGCGTTTATTGGTTTGATTTGTGGACGACCCCTTGTTTCGAGTCGATAGTGATGATCGTTCCGTCCGTGATTAAATGCGTTGCATTTTCTGCGCCGACGATGACTGGTTTGCGCAACGCGATGCCGGTTACGGCCGCGTGCGACGTCAAGCCGCCTGCTTCGACGATGATGGCGCTTGCCTTCTTAATTGCGGGCAAGTAATCGATGTCCGTCGTTGGCACAACGAGAATTTCGCCTTCGATGATTGAGCTGGCTTCGTCAGCTGAGTGAGCGACTTGCGCGCGAGCTGTAATCGGTGCGTAATCGCCGATTCCGAAACCTTTCACGATATTGTTTCCGACAAGTTGAATCTTCATGATGTTCGTTGTTCCACGCTCGCCGACCGGTACACCGGCTGTAATCAGGATCAAATCACCTTCTTCGGCAAGTCCAGTTTCGACCGCTTTTTGTGTCGCAAGCTCAAACATTTCATCGGTTGTCGTTACTTTTTCCGATACGATTGGGTGAACGCCCCAGTTGATAGTCAAACTGCGACACGTGAATTCGTCGAACGTAATCGCTAGAATATCAGCGGTTGGACGATATTTCGAAATCATTTTCGCCGTGTAACCCGATTCAGTTACCGCAACGATTGTTTTGATTCCTAGGTTAATCGCAGCTTTCGCAACGGCACGGCCAATCGCTTCAGTTACGTCCGTTTTGTCGAATTCGTGGATGTGGTTCGTTCCTAGTTCTTGCAGTTGATTTTCCGCATCGACGTCGATACTTGCCATCATGGCTAGCGACTCAACCGGATATTTACCGTTCGCTGTTTCGCCCGAAAGCATTGTCGCGTCACTTCCGTCAAAGACCGCGTTAGCGACGTCACTTGCCTCCGCGCGGGTTGGGCGAGGGTTGACCTGCATCGTTTCGAGCATTTGAGTTGCGGTGATGACTGGTTTTCCGACTTGGTTGCAGCGGTGGATGATGTCTTTTTGGACTAGTGGCACTTTTTGTGGCGGGATTTCGACACCCATGTCGCCGCGGGCTACCATGATGCCGTCACTTGCCGCGATGATTTCGTCGATGTTGTCGATTCCTTCTTCGGACTCGATTTTCGAGATGATTTGGACGCCGGTTTGACCTTCCTCTTCGAGGATTTCGCGGATGTCGAGCACGTCTTGCGCTTTGCGGACGAATGAAGCCGCGATGTAGTTGATGTTTTGCGTCAAGCCGAAGCGGATGTCGGCCTCGTCTTTTTCGGTGATTCCCGGAAGTGAAATCGAGACACCGGGAGCGTTGACCCCTTTGCGTGAGCCGAGCATTCCATTGTTTTGGACCTCGACGACTAGCTCGCGATTGGCTTCGTCTTTTTCGATGATTTGCATATCGATCAAGCCGTCATCGAACAGGATATGCCCGCCGATTTGCACATCGTCGTAGAGACCCGGATAGGTCACGGCGATTTTGTCTTTTTTTCCTTCGAGCTCAGAATCCATCGAGATGCGCGTGATGTCGCCTTTGTTGAATTCGATGTAGCCGGCGCGGCCGAATTCTTCTTCAGTCGTATCTTGAACGGTCGTTCTGATTTCTGGACCCTTCGTATCTAATAAAAGCCCTACACGTTTATTCGTGATTTTTTCGGCATCGCGAACCTGTTGCATGCGCGCACCTTGGTCAGCGTGTTCGCCGTGCGAGAAGTTGAAACGGAAAACGTTCGCCCCTGCCTCAATAAGTTTGACAATCGTATCGACGTCGTTCGCCGCAGGCCCTAACGTGCTGACAATTTTAGTTTTTTTCATCATTCATACCTCTTCTAGTTTTTTGTATTCTTTAATTGTAACACTATTTGAAACCGTTTTCTAGTTTTTAAAGGGCTTTTAATTGCCGGCAATTAAAAAATCCGACGCTTTTAAACGCCGGATTTCCGTAATTAGTTAGCTTTGTGAGCTACACCTTGTTTAGAGTCGAATGTGATAAGCATTCCGTCAGTGATAACGCTAGTTGCGTCAGTTGCGCCGACGATAACTGGTTTCTTAAGCGCGATACCTGTAACAGCAGCGTGCGAAGTAAGTCCGCCAGTTTCAACGATTACAGCGGCAGCTTTTTTGATCGCTGGCAAGTAGTCGATATCAGTAGTTGGAACAACCAAGATGTCGCCTTCAACGATGCGAGCAGCTTCATCTGGGCTCTTAGCAACGTGAACACGGGCAGTGATCGGAGCGTATTCGCCGATACCAGCACCTTTAACTAGGTTTTTACCAACAAGTTGGATCTTCATGATGTTTGTAGTTCCACGTTCACCAACTGGGACACCAGCAGTGATCAGGATCAAATCGCCTTCTTCGGCAAGTCCAGCTTCAACAGCTTTCTTAGTAGCTAGTTCGAACAATTCATCAGTTGAAGAAACTTTTTCAGCAACGATTGGTTGAACGCCCCAGTTGATTGTAAGACCTTTTGAAACTTTTTCGTCGAAAGTGATAGCTAAGATATCAGCAGTTGGACGGTATTTAGAGATCATACGTGCAGTGTAACCAGATTCAGTTACGGCAACGATTGTTTTGATTCCTAGGTTGATCGCAGCTTTCGCAACGGCACGGCCGATAGCTTCAGTTACGTCAGTTTTATCGAATTCATCAACGTTAGTTTTACCAAGTTTTTGAATTTCAGTTTCAGCTTTTTCGTCGATCTTAGCCATTGTAGCTACTGATTCAACTGGGTATTTACCGTTAGCTGATTCGCCTGAAAGCATTGTAGCATCAGTTCCATCAAATACGGCATTGGCCACGTCACTTGCCTCAGCGCGGGTTGGACGAGGGTTAGATTGCATTGTTTCAAGCATTTGGGTCGCAGTTACGACTGGTTTGCCGGCTTGGTTACAAAGGCGGATGATTTCTTTTTGAACTAGTGGTACATCTTCAGCCGGGATTTCAACACCCATGTCACCACGGGCAACCATTACGCCATCACTTGCCGCAACAACTTCTTCGATATTGTCGATACCTTCTTGAGATTCGATTTTCGAGATGATTTGAACGTGTGTGTTACCAGTTTCTTCAAGAATCGCGCGGATGTCAAGAACGTCTTGAGCTTTGCGGACGAATGAAGCGGCGATGAAGTTTACGCCCATTTCAAGACCGAAACGGATGTCAGCTTCGTCTTTTTCAGTGATCCCAGGAAGGCTCAATGAAACGCCAGGAACGTTAACACCTTTTTTCGAACCAAGTTTACCAGCGTTTTGCATTTCGATAACGATTTCGCGAGTAGCTTCGTCTTTTTCTAAGATTAAACCGTCGATTAGGCCATCATCGAATAGGATGTGTCCGCCAACGTGAACGTCGTCGAAGATTCCTTCGTAAGTAACGCCTACTTTTTCTTTTGTTCCAACGTGATCTGCATCAGCAACAACGCGAGTGATGTCGCCAACTTCGAAATCGATGTAACCTTTACGGTCAGAATATCCATCTGCTTGAGAAGTAGTACGGATTTCAGCACCTTTAGTATCTAATAATTTACCAACGATCATGCCTGCTTTTTTCTCAGCAAGGTCAACCAACTCCATACGAGTTTTTTGTTCTTCGTGGTCACCGTGTGAGAAGTTGAAACGGAAAACGTTAGCGCCAGCTTTGATTAATTCAGCGATTTTATCTGAAGTAGCTTCAACGTCAACAGCGTCTCCCCATGACCAAGCGTCATCGAATTGAGTGTTTCCGTTACGGAATTCTACAGCGGGACCTAATGTTGATACAATTTTAGTTTTTTTCATGACTTAAATAATTCTCCTAGAATAATTAGTAGTATATATTACGCGGAGCGCAATTGCCCGCGGAAATATCTTAGTGGGAAATAGAGTTGTTCAGTTCGGCAAGTGAAAGGTCGCCGATATGCTTGTGGTTCGTCAGCGTGTCGATGATGTCAAGGCCGACCAGCTTGTTCTGTTGAATCGCAACGCACAGACCGCCTTTGCCTTCAAGCAACAAATCAACGGCGTAAGCACCCATTTTCGAGGCAAGTACGCGGTCGAATGGACTCGGCGAACCACCACGTTGGATGTGGCCAAGAACCGAAACGCGCGTGTGGAAATCGCCAAACGCTTCAAGCTGCGTCGCGAATTTTTCACCGCTCATAACGCCCTCAGAAAGAACGATGATCGTGTGTTTCTTACCGCGTTCGCGGCCCACACGGATACGCTCAGCAATTTCAGCCAAATCGTATTCGATTTCCGGAACGACGATCGCATCGGCTCCACCAGCAACGCCGGCTTGCAAAGCGATATCTCCGCAGTCGCGACCCATAACTTCAACGACGAAAGTCCGTACGTGAGAAGCTGCCGTGTCGCGCAATTTATCGATGGCGTCAACTACAGTGTTCACCGCAGTGTCGAAACCGATTGTATATTCAGTCAATGGAATATCGTTGTCGATAGTTCCGGGAACTCCGATTGTTGGATAACCGTGTTCCGTCAAACGCATCGCCCCGTGATAACTTCCGTCACCACCGCAGACAACCAAGGCTTCGATTCCGAATTTCTTCAGTTGCTCGATCCCTTTTAATTGCCCTTCTAATTGAGCGAACTCAGGGTAACGCGCCGAATAAAGCATTGTTCCACCGCGACCTAAGAAATCACCCACATCTTGAGCTTCCAGACGGCGGATATCTCCAGCCACTAGCCCTGCAAATCCATAATTGATCCCGAAGACTTCTAAACCTTCGCTAATCCCTTTACGAACAACCGCCCGAACGGCCGCGTTCATACCAGGTGCATCACCACCACTTGTCAAAACAGCAATACGTTTCATTTTTGACTCCTTTTTGAATTTTGATATTCTTAATTATAACATATTTGCGATTTTCGCTTCCAAATTCCACTTTTTTCTTAAGTATTTTTAAAGCGTTGGGCAAGTAAATTAAAAACTGCGGACTTTTCGCGTTTTGTGGTCATTTTTGGCGAAAAATGACCACAAAACGCGAAAAGTCCGCAGA
>JAISJW010000019.1 GCA_031261175.1 Lactobacillales bacterium | reverse complement strand
ATATTGATTCTCCTCTTTCTTGTGGTTGATTTTAGTAGTGTAAAATCATTTTATCAGAAATTGGAATCAATATGTCTTTTGAGTTTTCGAACAAACCCCATTAGAAAGTATACAACCGTTTAAATGCGGTTTAAGATATTGACCCGTGTAGCTCTCAGGAACTTGGGCAATTGCCTCCGGCGTGCCGGTCGCAACGACCGTGCCACCGCCATCGCCACCTTCGGGGCCGATGTCGATGATGTGGTCCGCGACTTTGATGACGTCGAGGTTGTGTTCGATGACGAGCACCGTGTTTCCGTGGTCGACGAGGCGATTCAGGATTTCCGAAAGGCGCTTGATGTCGTCGACGTGGAGGCCGGTTGTCGGCTCGTCTAAAATATAAAAGTTTTGGCCGTGTTCTTTTTTGTGGAGTTCACTCGCGAGTTTCATCCGCTGCGCTTCCCCGCCCGACAAGGTCGTCGAACTTTGACCAAGCTTGACGTAGCCTAGACCGACGTCGTGGATCGTTTGAATTTTGTTGCGGATTTTCGGAACGTTTTCAAAGAATTCAAGCGCATCCGTCACTGTCATATCTAAGACTTCGGCGATGTTTTTGCTCTTGTAATGAACTTCTAAAGTTTCCGAGTTGTAGCGTTTTCCGTGACAGACTTCGCACGGAACGTAAACGTCAGGCAGGAAATGCATCGCGATTTTGATGATCCCGTCACCACTACAACGTTCGCAGCGGCCGCCTTTGACGTTGAAGCTGAAACGGCCCTTTTGATAGCCGCGAATTTTCGCTTCGTTAGTTTGGGCGAACAAACCACGGATGTCGTCAAAGACACCTGTATAGGTCGCCGGATTGCTACGCGGCGTGCGTCCAATCGGACTTTGATCGATCGCGATGATTTTTTCAAGCCCTTCGTAGCCCGTGATTTTTTTGTATTTACCCGGTTTTTCGCTATTGCGATTTAACTTTTGGGCAAGTGAGCGCTTCAAGACATAATTAACTAAAGACGATTTTCCTGAGCCGGAAACACCGGTTACGGCGATTAATTTTCCAAGCGGGAATTCAACGTCGATATTTTTTAAGTTATTAGCTTCAGCGCCAGTGATTTTTATCGATTTTCCAGAACCCTTGCGGCGCTCAGTCGGCACCGGAATTGCTTCCTTTCCGCTCAAATAACGCCCAGTCAAAGATTTAGGATTTTTCTCAACCTGTTTAGGCGTCCCCGAAGCGACGACTTCACCACCGTGCAGACCCGCACCTGGGCCTATGTCGATTAGAAAATCGGCGGCTCGCATCGTGTCTTCATCGTGTTCAACGACGATTAAGGTGTTTCCGAGGTCGCGCATTTTACGCAGCGACTCGATTAATTTATTGTTATCGCGTTGGTGTAAGCCGATCGATGGCTCATCCAACACGTACATAATTCCACTTAGTTGTGATCCAATTTGAGTCGCTAAGCGAATCCGCTGAGCTTCCCCACCTGACAACGTTCCCGCCTTGCGCGATAAGCTCAAATAGTTCAAACCAACGTTTTCTAAAAATTCCAGACGGCTGCAAATCTCTTTGACAATCGGGCGCGAAATATCCGCTTCGTTTCCTTTTAATTCTAAGTTTTTAAAGAATTCGTGTGCTTCTGAAACGCTAAGCTCGCTGACCTGCGCGATGTGCCGTCCTTCGATTTTAACCGACAGCGCCTGCTCGTTCAAACGGTAGCCGTGACAAGTCGGACAAGGAAGTTCGCGCATATATTTGCGCATCGTTTCGCGGACAAACTCGCTCGATGAATCCTTATAGCGGCGATGGATATTCGCTAAAACGCCCTCGAACGCCATTTCTTTATCGCTGACATTTCCGAAGTCACCCACGTAATAAAAGTGAAATTTTTTGCTCGATCCGTTCAAAACGATATCGCGATGTTTCTTCGGCAGCTTCTTCCACGGCGTATCCATATCGATGCCGTAAGCTTCCGCCGCACATCCAAGCAATGTCGGATAATATTTCGAGCTGATCGGATTCCACGCCGCAATTGCGCCTTCGTTCAAAGTCTTCGTATCATCAGGAATCAACAAATCTGGATCGATTTCGAGTTTCTCACCCAACCCGTGACACGTTTCACAAGCCCCATAAGGCGCGTTAAACGAGAACAACCTAGGCTCAACTTCAGGAATCGTGAATCCACAATGCGTACACGCGTAATGCTCACTGAAGAACAACTCTTCAGCGCCCGCATTCACATCCACTTTAACGTATCCATGACCCAAACGAGTCGCCGCTTCGACCGACTCAAACAGCCGCGAACGCACGCCCTCTTTCAGAACAATCCGGTCAACTATAACATCGATATTATGCGTATTATTTTTATCGAGTTCCGGCACTTCACTGATGTCGAACACCTCGCCGTTCACGCGCACCCGCACGTAACCTTCTTTGGCTATTTGCTCGAACACCTTAACGTGCCCACCTTTTTTCCCACGAATAATCGGCGCGATAATCTGCAACTTAGCCCCACCAGAAAGCTTCTCAATCTCATCAACAATCTGCTCAATCGACTGACTCGTAATCGGAATATGATCGTTCGGACACATCGGCACCCCGACGCGCGCAAACATCAAACGCAGATAATCATTGATCTCCGTCACTGTCCCCACCGTCGAGCGCGGATTGTTATTCGTCGATTTCTGCTCAATCGAAACCGCCGGCGACAACCCGTCAATCGAGTCCACGTCCGGCTTATCCATATTCCCCAAAAACTGCCGCGCGTACGCCGATAAACTCTCAACGTAACGACGTTGCCCCTCGGCGTACAAAGTGTTGAAAGCCAGCGACGACTTGCCCGAACCAGAAAGACCCGTAATAACGACCAGCTTATTACGGGGAATCTCGATATCGATGTTCTTCAGATTATTCTCGCGCGCACCGCGCACCACAATTTTGTCATTTTTCATACTTATATTATACAACAAAATCTCCGGAAACCGCCCTCTGAACGCTCCTGTCTTAAAATTGCCTACAAAAAAAGCCACCCCTAAGGGTGACTTAAGCATAATTACGCTTTGTGAACGTTGATTGCTTGAGGGCCGCGTTGACCATCTTCAACTTCAAAAGTTACAGCTTGACCTTCGTCTAAAGTTTTGTAACCATCTGATTGGATAGCTGAGAAGTGTACGAATACATCAGCTCCATCTTCAGCAGTGATAAAACCAAAACCTTTTTCGCCGTTAAACCATTTAACAGTTCCGTTTGCCATGTTTGAAATCCTCCTAATATTATTTGTATAATTGAAACGTTAACACTAGAAAGACTTCTGTTGCTATAGAAACTATTAATACATTAATGTAATTATAACACACATCCGGGGCAAGTCGCAAACTTAAAGCCCTAAAATTAATATTATGATACAAGCGATGATCAATAAGTAACCGGCAATTGCCAAAACAAAGCCGATTGGGTTCCCCATATTGATGGAGTGCAACTTGCCCGACTCGACATCGCGCACCACCACCGGCTCTTCCGAGTCGAAAGGTTTCCCCAATCCGTCGAGGTTGTCCTTGATTTTCGGGATCTCGCGTTTGAGCTTTTGCGGCAAGTCGATTACCAAAAATAAGATTAAGATAATTAATAATATGTAAACAAACACAGGTTTATCCCCTTTTCGTTAGAAGAATTTTTTCTTGAAGAAGTAAATTAGCAAGCTGCAACTGATCAGCGCGCTGAAGATGACGATCAGCCAGAAGCCGTGATTCGCGTGGGCGAACGGCATAAAGTTCGTTTCGACGTTCATTCCGTAAGCCGAGAAAATCATCGTCGGAACCGACATAACGATTGTCCAAATCGCAAGCAGTTTCATAATCGTATTTTGATTGTTCGCGATAACCGAAGCATAAATATCTATAGTAGAAGTCAGGACGTTTTCATAGATGTTTGTCATTTCAAGAGCCTGTTGGTTCTCGACGATAACGTCTTCGAGCAACTCCTCGTCCTCCGGATATTTGCGCACATCATCCGAACGGTTCAATTTCACCAATACACGCTCGTTTGCGTGCAGCGATGTATCGAAGTAAACCAAGGATTTTTCCAACTCGAGCAACTCAAGCAATTCCTTATTCTTCGTTGATTCGTGCAGTTTTTTCTCAACCAAGTCGCTCTTTTTCTGGATTGTTTTCAGATAACCCAAATAAACTTGCGCATTGCGATACAAAATCTGATAGATAAAACGTGATTTCTTAAACGTGTAAAATTCGCGAATTTGCTCGCGGACAAATGCTCCGATAACATTGCTTTCCTGCAGACAAGTCGTAATAATCGCTTCATCCGTCTTGATGATACCAAGCGGAATCGTCTCGAACCAGTCCTTACCATTACGAACTTCGATTACGGGAATATCCACTAGAATCAACGTGTAGCCATCCTCGAACTCAATACGGCTTCGTTCCTCGCTATCGAGCGGTGCTCTCAGGTCGCCAAGGTCGATATTAAATTTCTTCGCGATCGTTTCGCACTCGTCCATCGTCGGGTCGACCAAATTGATCCACGCACCATCGACTTCTGTCTCGATTTTCTCAAGCTCCCGCGCATCGTTTGTTCTATATATATTCAGCACACGTCTCACCACCTTGTTTTACACTTAATTCCATTATATCACATCCCTACTAAAATTCGCAGTATTTCCTTTGTAAAAAAATTTAGGAGGAGTCAGGTGCCAATTAACCGTATTTTAAGCTCCAAATTTCTACCTGACTCCTCCTAAAATTCAAAACAGTGTTTTATCGGACGAAAAAACAAGCCACCCAGCGGGTGACTTGCCTATATTTCGGTTTTTAAGATCTTACAACTCAGGAAGAGCTTCGCAAGCTTCGTCAGCTTCCAACTCTTCTTCAGCTGTCGGAGTTGAGTCAGCGATTTCAGCTTTAAGAGCAGCGAACGGGTTGTTCAAAGGCTCTTCAGCTTCTTTGTAAGCTTCAACAGCTTTAGCGATTTCAGCAGCGTCATTTGCTTCGCGCTTAGCGATTTCAGCAGCTAATTTTTCTTCTTCAGTAAGAGCTTTAACTGGTTTTTCTTGAGTAGCTTTGATCGAAAGAGCGATACGTTTAGCAGCGCTATCGATGTTCAAGACTTGGACTTTCACGCCTTCGCCAGGTTTCAACACAGTGTTCACGTCTTCAACGCGGTCGTGTGAAACTTGAGAAATGTGAACTAGACCTTCAACGCCAGGGATAACTTCAACGAATGCACCGAAGTCAGTGATACGTTTAACAGTTCCGTCAAGGATGTCGCCAGTAGCGATTTCAGTGACAGCTTTGTCCCAAGGGCTTGGTTCAGTCGCTTTGATTGAAAGCGAAACTTTACCGTTTTCATAGTCGATATCAAGGATTTTAACTTTAACAGTTTGACCTTCTTCAACAACGTCGCTTGGACGTGTAACGTGATCGTATGAAAGTTGAGATACGTGAACTAGACCGTCGATACCACCAAGGTCGATGAATGCACCGAAGTTAGTAATACGAGCAACAGTTCCTTCAACGATATCGTCGACGTTTAACTTGCCAAGGATTTCAGCCAGTTGAGCCACTTTTTCTTTAGCCGCAAGTTCTTTACGGTTAAGGACAAGGCGGTTTTCAGCCGGGTTGATTTCAGCAATAACGAAAGTCAAAGTTTGACCAACGTATTGTTTAAGGTTGCGAACGAAACGATCGCTCAACAATGAAGCTGGCACGAATGCACGAGCACCTTCAACGTTAACAACTAGTCCACCGCGAACTTCGCTCACGACTTCACCAGTTACTTGATCACCTTCGTGGTGAGTTTGGGCAAATGTATCCCAAGCTTTACGGGCTTCTAAGGCTTTCTTAGAAACGATAAATGAACCATTTTCAGAATCGTTACCAACGATAGGTTTTTTAACTACGACGTCAAACGCGTCGCCGACTTTCACGTCATCACCTTCAGCGATTTCGCGAACAGGCAGAACAGCTTGGTAACCCCCAGAAAGTGATACGATGAATTGTTTATCATCATCGTTTTTTAGAACTGTAGCTTCAACGACATCCCCTAGTGAGACTTCGTTTGCTTCCAGCATTTCTAAAGAAAATTCTTCAGACATTTTAGTTTCCTCCAACTATTTACACTTGTGGGTTTTTGTTACCTGACAAGTTAATTATTTTATCTAATTTTTGATATATTTAGACGTAAAACATTATACCATTTTTTGCGTTTTTTGTATACCTAAAAGATAAAATTAATATTTTAGTTATTTTCTTGTTGGTCACGGCGTTCTTCGCGCAGAATTTCGTACATTTTTTGGGCGTCTTCCTTCTTCGTCGAGTCGAGCATCCGCAGGACTTTCACCTCGAGAATTTTGTTCCCAAACGTGATTTCAATCGTGTCGTTTTCCTTCACATCCGTCGAACTCTTGGCAAGTAACCCATTAACCTTAATGCGTCCTTTGTCCGCAACTTCCTTGGCAATTGTGCGGCGCTTGATGATGCGCGACACCTTCAAATATTTATCTAATCTCATCTGTTTTTATCCTCGCTAATTCTTTAGTGAACGTGATCAAGTCTTTGAGCGCGTGCTCTGGTTGATTGTTTCTGAAAATTATATATGGTTTCAGCGAATCGAGTTTCGCCTCCATTTGCATTTTCACATCCCGCGCCGCTTCATAAACCTGCATCGTATTTGTGTTTTTAAGATTGATTTCGTATTGCTGTTGTTTGGCTTTATTTGTTTGGGTAACCGCTAGAATATCCGCCTCTTTCGCATACATCGAAATCAGCCCGATTTCCATCAGATTCGCAACCTCTTTCGGCTCCGGCCCGAAGCGATCGATGATGTCGTCATAAAGTTCGTTATATTCTTCGAGCGTTTCGAGTTCTTTAATTTTCTTATAAATTTCGATTTTTTGGTTGCTGTCGTTTAAATAATTGTCCGGGATATAGGCTTCGATATCGAGCGTAATCCGAACTTCTTTTTGGATTTTCTTCGGTTCGCCTTTTCTTAATGATATCGCTTCGCTTAAAATTCGGTTATACATCTCAAATCCGAGCTCGTCGATAAAGCCGTGTTGCACCTTCCCGAACATCATCCCCGCACCCCGGATACTAAGGTCGCGCTTGGCAATTTTAAAACCTGCTCCGAGTTGGGTGAAATCTCTGATTGCTTGAAGGCGTTTTTCACTCTCTTCGCTTAAGATTCTGTTCTCCGGAATTAGGAAATAAGCATAGGCAATTCGGTCCATTCTTCCCACGCGCCCGCGGAGTTGGTAGAGCGTTGAAAGTCCGAAGTTCTGGGCATTCTCTACGATTAAGGTGTTCGCATTCGGAATGTCGACACCGGTTTCGATGATGGTCGTTGCGACTAGGACATCGTATTTTTTCTCGATGAAATCATAAATTACGTTTTCGAGTTGGTTCGCCGTCATCTGGCCGTGCGCGACACCGACTCTGGCTGTTGGCACGAGTTGGGAGATTTTTGCTGCGACGGAGTCGATGTTTTCGACGCGATTGAAGAGGTAGAAGACTTGCCCATCGCGGGCGAGTTCGCGTTCGACCGCCTGTTTAATCGTCGTGTCGTTATGTTCGAGAACGCGCGTTTGAACCGGAAAGCGGTTGAACGGCGGCGTTTCAAGGAGCGATAAATCGCGGATGCCGAGCATCGACATATGCATCGTACGCGGAATCGGCGTCGCTGAAAGAGTTAAGACGTCGACTTGGTTTTTGAACTCTTTGAGGCGTTCTTTGTGTTTGACGCCAAATCGCTGTTCTTCATCGATTACGAGTAGTCCAAGGTCGGCGAATTTTACATCTTGGCTTAATAGCCTGTGCGTCCCGATGACAATATCGATTGACCCTGTCCGGATTTGTTCGATTATTTCGTCTTGTTGTTTTTTCGTTTTGAAACGGTTTAAGACGGCGATGTTGACCGGGAATCCAGCGAAACGTTTAATCATCGTTTCGTAATGTTGCTGAGTTAGGATTGTTGTCGGCGCAAGGAGCGCGACTTGTTTAGCATCTTGCACCGCTTTCATCGCAGCTCTGAGGGCGACTTCGGTTTTCCCGAAACCAACATCTCCGATTAGGAGCCGGTCCATCGGACGCGGTTTCTCCATATCGTCTTTAATTTCGGCGATGGAGCGGATTTGGTCGTCCGTTTCTGGGAACGGGAAGGCTTCTTTGAATTCGTGGTCTAATTCCGTGTCAGGTGAGAATGCGAACCCTTGTAGCGACTGGCGTTTCGAATATAGGTCAATCAGGTGATCGGCGATATCTTCGATTTTTTTGCTCGCTTTAGTTTTGCGATTCTGCCAAGCTTTCGAACCTAGTTTATCAAGGCGCGGCTTCGCATCATCACTACCTGAATATTTCGCAATTTTTTCCGCGATATTTTCGAGCGGGACGTAGAGTTTTCCACCATCCGAATAGAGAATGGTGATGAAATCTTTGTGGCCAGTTTCGACTTCGATGGTTGATACGCCAACGTAGCGGCCGATTCCGTGGTTTTCATGCACGACAAAATCGTTTACTTCGAGTTCGCTATACGAGCTGATTCTTTCGGCGTTGCTTAGGTTTTGGCGTTTTCGTTGCGGTTTGTTGTAAACACCTTTAAAGATTTCTGCTTCCGTAATTAGGGCTAATTCATTTTCGAAATAAAAACCGGTATGGAGTTTTAAATCACTATATTTTGGGTTGGTATAACCTAGAACTGGATCAATTTTTTCTTTTGGTGCCGCTATAATTACTTGATATTTTAGCTTTTCGAGGCGCTCAACTTCGCTGCGGAGCATGTCTAAATTGCCTAAGAATTTCGTTCCCTCTTCGTATTCGAAGTGGGTCAGTTTAGTTAGTTTCAGGTCAACTAAACCGCGATTGAAGACTGAAAAATAAAGTTGCGGATTAGGACGGTTGATTATCTTTTCGACCGGATTAAACCCGAAAGTTAGAGATGATAGACCTTGAAGTTCGTTGTAATCATCAACAATATACTCTTTAATATCGCCCTGATACATCTCGACGGTTTCTTTAATACGGGCTAATTCGTCGACGATAAAGACGTCTTCATCTTTGAATAAATCGACTAGCGTGACCTTACTCGAATACAGTAAATCAAGGTAACTACGCTCTTTTTCGTGATGGATATCATTTTTAAAAGCATGAATAATCGGTTCTAATTCCTCTTCGAGAATCCCGATTTTTTCGAGGTCGCCATTGATTTCGAGCTTCTTACGAACTTTTTGTTTGATTTTTTCAAGTTCTGCGGAAGCGCGTTTTAGGTCTTCTTTCGTTGTCAGGACGTCCGTTTTGGGCATCAAACAAATATCGTTGACTTTTTCGATCGTGCGCTGTGTTTCGCTGTCGAAATATCTTATTGAATCGATTTCTGTATCCCAAAATTCAATCCGAACTGGATTGTCAAAATCGACCGGATAGATGTCGATGATGCTTGCTCTTAACGCTATTTCGCCCGGCGACATAACGGTGTGCTCAGCGACGTAACCTGCGTTAATCAACGTTTCAAACAACGCTTTCGGCTCGCCTAACTCATCGCCGACTTTGATGTTCATAAAGTTAGACTTAACGCTTTCAATAGTCGGCGCATATGTAAATGCCGCGGTCGCCGTCGCAATGACAACACCTTGTTTTTCGCTCGCTAAAAACTCATAAGTTTTAAGCCTGTCTTCGAGTTCATCGATAGTTTCGAGGCTCAAATTTTCCGCAAAAATGTTGCTTAGCGGCATTGCGAATATCTTGTCAGCGCCGATGACTTGCCCGATTTCCCCAAGCAAATCGTAGAGTTGCTTGTTGTTTTGGACGACGATGAGCGTTTTGTTCGGGTTCTGTTCTGCGATGCTCGCGTACACCAAAGAACGCGCCGAGCCACTGAGGCCGAGCGCGAGTTGTTTAGATTCGGGGGCGATTTCGTTTAAAAGCCCCTGAATTTTTTCGTTACTTTTGAACGTTTGGTATAGCATAAACCACCTTAAATATTTCAGTGACCACGACTAAATCGTCGTGGAATTTGTAATCGTAATCTTCTTTGAGCCACTTGCGGAAAATGTTTTTGTGTGCGCGGCGCCAGTAGCTAAGGGTCAAGTCCCCTTCACCTTCGAGCAAGCCGATTTCCGGCGTGGCATCTTTGAATTTATATTTGCGAACTTCGGTCGTCTGCGTAATCGCAACCGGGTTAAGTTCGTCGTCCAAAGTCACGTAGTAGCTGCCGACATAAGGTTCCGGAACTTCATCATATTTATATAGGATTTCAAGAGAAGAGGTTGCTGTTTTTTTACCTTCTAAAACGATTTGCCAAAGGCCCGTCGCGCCGAAAGGTTCAGCGATGTAGTCGGCATCAGGTTCGGGCGAATGTTCAGCCCAGAATTCGCGGATAGCCGGGCTATCGAATTCGCGTTCCTTTTCGGGCTTAGGAAGCTCCGCTAATAATTCGTTATATAACTTTTCTTCAAGCGTGTTGAATTTATAATTTTCTAGCAGTTCAGGGCGACGCTCCAATGTTTTACGTAGCGACTCTTTTGTCTGCCACTCTTTAATCTTCGCGTGATTCCCGCTAAGTAGGACTTCGGGCACTAACTTGCCATCATAATCTTCCGGTCTTGTGTATTGCGGATGTTCAAGCAACCCACTAGAATGCGAATCCGTCACGGCACTGTCTTCATTTCCCAACACTCCCGGAATCAGACGCGATACCGCGTCAATCATCACCGCCGCGCCTAACTCCCCGCCAGTCAAAACGAAGTCGCCGATTGAAACCTCTTCATCGACTAGTTCACGGATGCGCTCGTCGTAACCTTCGTAATGCCCGCAGATTAAGACCAATTCTTTTTCCTCGGCCAGTTCCTCGGCTACCTTTTGATCGAATTTACGACCTGTCGGATCTAGCAAGACCACGTGTGGCGCGCCACCGATTGATTTCAGCGTTCGGTCAATCGGGCCGACTTGCAAAAGCATTCCCGCGCCGCCACCATACGGATAATCATCGACTTTATTGTGTTTGTCATTCGCGAAATCGCGGAAATCATGAGTATTAATCTCAAGCAATTCCCGCTCTTGCGCTTTTTTCACGATTGATTCACCTAGCAGTGAGTCAAACATCCCTGGAAACAGGGTCAAAATATCTATTTTCATTCTCTTCTCCAAACGACTGACTCCAAATGCCCTTATTTTTGTGAGAAACGCCCTTTTTTGGACAGTTTGAGTACATATAAAATCTATATGTACTCAAACCGTCCAAAAACAGGGTGAAATCCAAAGTTTACGGTCATTCGGAGTCACTAGGACTAAAAACTCCTCAAAAGAGGAGTTAGATTATATTAATCAATTAAACCTTCAGGGATTTCGACCAGAGCCTCACCCTTTTTTACATCTACTTTTTTAACAACCGATTCGATGAACGGTAGCATAAAATCTTTGGCACCGCGGCGCTTAACCGTCCAGACATCGTTAGAACCTAAGTTCATCACATCCGAAACCGTGCCGAGCAACTCGCCACTCTCTTCATCGACAATTTTCAAGCCGACGATTTCGTGATAGTAAAACTCGTCATCGTCTAGTTCGTGCTGATCACTCTTAGCAATCTTCAAGGCGCCCCCGACAAATTCTTCGACGTTGTTTATCGAATCATAACCCGCGAACCCGACGATATCTAAGTTCTTTTGACGACGATAGCTTCGAACAACTACATCCAAAGTAGGTTTGCCATCGCGGAACAGTTTCAGTGAATTGCCCACCGCGTAGCGGATCTCCGGGAAGTCCGTCGAGCTGTGCACGCGAACCTCGCCGCGCAACCCCTGCGTCTTGACGACGCGGCCAGTCTCGATGAACTCGAAATCATCCGAATTCTTGCTTATAATTTTAACCACTTCAAACCCCTACTTCTGCTTGTCGTAAACGTGCTCTTTGGCAAGTTTTTGGTGATCCGTAAAGTTCGTCGAGAAGTAAACCTTCCCAGTTTCGATATCAGCGACAAAATACAAGTAGTCGCTGACTGCCGGCTCAACCGCTGCCGTGATCGCATCTAAAGAAGGCGAGCAGACCGGTCCAGGCCCTAAGCCTTTATACAGATATAAGTTATACGGATTATCAGTTTTCAGATCCGCATTCGTCACGATTTCTTTATGTTTCCCCATCGCATACAACACTGAAACATCAGTCTGCAAAGGCATATCCTTAGCCACCCGATTTTCGAATACGCCTACAATTGTTTTGCGGTCATCAGTCGTAATCGCTTCATTTTCGGCATAACTTGCCAACGTTAAGATCTCGTGAACGGTCTTTCCACTTGCCGCGATTTCGTCGTAGAAGTCGCTCATGCGGTTGTTCATCGTTTCAAGGAACTCGTCGACCAAGTCTTTAACGGTCATATCCTTCGAATAGTCGTAAGTCGCCGGAAACAGGTAGCCCTCGAGCGGATAGCGCACGTCCTTGTTGTCCAAAACCCCAGCCAAAAGCTTCGGATATTTCTCCTGCTCGCTCTTGATAAACGCGTCATCCGTCATCAACGCTAAGAATTCATCCTTCGAAAACGGAGTTGTTCCGCCAGCCTTAGTTTTGACGTTTTGCGTGATATCGTCAGCGATCTGCGCTATACCTTCACCCTCAGGAATCACGACCTTCCCAATCACAAACCCAGTCGGTTTCGCATTCCCGGGCTGCTCAAGATTTTCGATAATTTCCTTAACGTTCATACTCTGGCTCAGCGTGTGATAACCGGCTTGGAACCCAGCCCCAGCCGCCTTCGGATTCAATTTCAAGTAAATCCGCAACACCGTCGCATTTTTAATGAACCCCAAACGGTGCAAATTGCTCGCAATCGCAGGCGTCGATTCACCCTCACTAACCAGAAAACTCACCGGTTCGTTGTTCTTCAAATCCGCCGCCTTCAGCGAATTATCGTAGGTATAAAGCCCCACCAGAGCTGCCACAACTAGCACTAGCAGCACTCCGACCACAGCGATTATCGCTTTTTGCGCACCCGATTTTTTCTTGTTATATTTATTCATAAACTGCTCTTCATTAAGCTCGCGCTTATCCTCTCGTCTTCGATTTTTAAACGCCTCGAACGTTTCACGGCGTCGCTTCTTCCGGCGGGCAAGTCGCTGCGCCTTCAAAGCTTTCTGACGTTCTTCTTCCTCACGCCGTCTAATCGCTTCTTCGTTGCGACTGATCAAGCCATCCGCTGTCTCGTCGTCAATCGTTTCCACCAAATCAATCAGCTGCGTATCGCTCGAAAAATCTTCCTCGCCCTGATGATTCTTAAAATTGTTGTTGATCGTAATCAACTTTGTCCGGTAATTTTCCTCAGTCATTTCATTAACCTCTTTTAATTTACGCTAATATTATACCACTATCCGCCCCGTTTATGCTATACTATATCTACATTTATAACCTTTGGAGGCAAGTCAATGGCATACAAATTAATCGCGGTCGACCTCGACGGCACACTCTTCGACGACAACAAAAAAGTCACACCCCGGGTGAAGCGGGCAATTGCCGCGGCACGCGCAGCGGGATTGCATGTTGTTTTGGCGACTGGACGCCCACTACCAGGGGTTTCTCCTTTACTTAAAGAGCTTGATTACGCGCCCGAAGATTTCGTGATTTGCTACAATGGATCGCTCGTTCAAACGGTCGGTGGCGAAATTCTGAAAAAAGTCGGGATGAATAAGGATGAGTATTTGAAGTTGTATGAAGCGGTTCACGCGACTGGTGCTCACTTCCACGTCAACGCGATTGACGGTTTGTACACAAGCGATCGCGACGTTTCGCTGTATACGACTTGGGAAAGTTTCCACGTTGGTCTGCAAATTAAATACCGCACACCTGAGGAGATTATCGCCGACGAACATATCGATATCATTAAAGTCATGATGATCGACGAGGAAGCAGTTGTCGACGCCTCGATTCCTCAATTGCCCGCATGGGTTCACACGGAATTCACGACGCTGCGCACGGAAGATTTCTTCTACGAATTCATCAACCGCGCGGCCGGCAAAGGCACCGCCGTCGCGGCCGTCGCTGAAAAATTAGGGATCAAGCAAGACGAAGTTATCGCAATAGGCGACAGCGAAAACGACCGCTCCATGATCGAATGGGCCGGCCTAGGTGTCGCAATGGGTAACGCACGTCCCGAGTTGAAACCTTTCGCTGACTTAATCGCTCCATCTAACGTTGAAGACGGCCTAGCCTACATCATCGAAGAATATATGCTAAAAACCACAGCTTAATCGCCGTGGTTTTTAATTGTAAAAATTTATTATTCCTTTTTTTGCCGATTTGGGACAATTCAGACCTCGAAATGTCCCAAATACGCATTTTCGGGAATAACTTTAAATTATACTGTGATTAATTGCGTCTAAATCGTCGAAAAACGTCGGATACGAGATGTTTATCGCTGCTTCACCCGTCAATTCGACTTTTCCAGAGTCAACCAAGAGCGCTGCGATGGCATTCATCATTCCAATGCGGTGATCGTGGTAAGTTGTAAGCTCTGTCACGCCGTCCGCAACCGGATTCAAACGAGTTTTCCCGTGAATAATCATTCCGTCTTCGGTTTCATCAATCGAAGCACCTAGTTTGCGAAGTTCCGTCGCGACTGCGGTAATCCGGTCGGTTTCCTTAACGCGCAACTCGTGCGCATCGCGAATCATCGTATCACCCTTAGCCTGAGTCGCCAAAAGCGCGATTACTGGCAGTTCATCGATCAAGCGCGGAATAATTTCACCTTCGATGACCGTTTCGTTCAAGTCACTGTAACGCACAACAATCGTCGCCGTCAGCTCGTTATCCGGGATAACTTTAATATCGCCACCCATCGCCTTTACAACATCAATTATTCCTGTGCGCGTCTCGTTAATTCCAACATTGCGCAAAATAATTTCACTACCCGGCACGATTAAGCCCGCGACAATCCAAAACGCCGCACTCGAAATATCGCCCGGCACCGTGATATCACGCCCTTCAAGTCGTTGCGGCCCAATCACACTCGAATGTCCCTTCACGCTCTCGCAATGACCTCCGAAATAATTAATCATCTCTTCGGTGTGGTTACGGCTAATCGCGTCCTCGCGAACGCTCGTCTCACCCGGCGTATTCAGCCCGGCAAGTAAAATCGCCGATTTCACCTGCGCCGAAGCAACTGGCATATCATAATGAATAGCTTTTAATTTGGTACCTTTAACCGTAATCGGCAGCGTAATCTTTTCACCCTGCCCACTAACGCTAGCACCCATCAATTCCAAAGGCGTTTTAATCCTCAACATCGGACGCTTGCTCAAAGAAGCATCTCCGATGACATCTGTCGACAAACCATCTAACGTCGCTAAAATCCCGCTCATCAAACGAACTGTCGTCCCTGAATTGCCAGCATCTAAAGGTTCAAAAGGTGGCACTAAATGTTCGAACCCTTGACCGTGAACCGTAATCACTTCACCATCATCCTCGATTTCAACGCCCAATTGCCGGAAACACGCAAGTGTCGACAAGCAGTCCTCTGCCCGCAAAAAATTCTTAATCGTCGTTTTTCCGTGCGCAATCGACCCGAACATAATCGAGCGATGGCTGATACTCTTATCCGCCGGCACAGTCAACTCGCCGCGCAGCCCCGAAGAATTAATTTTTAATTTCATCTAATTTTCCTCTATCACATTATATTCGCTCAAAACATCCCGCGCCCGCTCGCGTTCGCGCTCATTGCGGAAACTCACCTGCAGCACGCCATTAACGTCCGTTCGCGTTTCTAAAATCTGAATATTGATCAGCGAAATCTCGTGCTTCGCTAAAATCGCAACAACCTTGGCAAGTGACCCAGCTTCATCGGGAATCCCCAAATAAAGGTCATAAAAGCCTTGAATCGCTCCAGTCGACTTCGCGATTGTGTCGCGAAAAACTTTGCTCGCCACAAACAAATCGCGAACTTTCGCTTCGTTACCATCGATCACGGCTACCTTAATCTGCTCAAGCCGCGCCTGAAAACGCGAAATCTTTTCCACAACATTATCGCGATTAGTCTTCAAAATATCAACCCACATGTCAACATCGCTCGATGCAATCCGGGTCATATCGCGAAAACCACCAGCGATCAGTTCACGACTCAACGGTTGTATAGCATCATAATCACGCTCGCTATTGACCAAAGTCGTCGCAATAATTTGTGGAAGATGTGAAACTTGCGACGTGATATCATCGTGAGTTTCAGCATCCATCACCGAAAAATTGGCATTAGTAGCTGAATATAAATCGCGCAACTCTTCGCTATCTCGCGTTAAAACAAACCGCGCATTCTCAAACAAATCAACGCGAGCCGCGAGCATTCCTGCCTTCTCGCTCCCCGCCATCGGATGACTTCCGACATAATTAGGCAGGTGCGAAGCCGCCTTAGCTAAACTCACCTTAGTCGAACAAACATCCGTCACCAAAGCATCCGTTCGCAAACTAGCTAATATCAACTCAGCCGTTTTAACCGGCGTCGCCACAATAATGACATCCGCTTCGGCGTCGTCTAAATCGACGCCGTCAATTGCCGCCATTTCGCGCGCTAAAACTAAATTTCGCTCATCGAGGTCGCTTGCGTAAACCAAATAGTTCGGATGGGCTTTTTTTATTGCGAGAGCCAATGAGCCGCCGATCAAACCCATTCCGATGATTTTAATTTTTTTCATTGATCAGCGCCTTTATTTCTTTATACATCCGCTGCGACGTATCCCGAATCCCAATCTTGAAACTCGCCTCACTCATCGCAGCCAAAACATCATCGTGGTCGATAATCTCATCAATCGTCTCACCCAAGATAACGCCGTTGCTCTCAGCATCCGTAATCATCTTCGCAGCGCCCGCATTGACTAAGCTCATCGCATTTTTCGTCTGGTGATCAGCCGTCACATTCGGCGACGGAATCAGAATCGCCGGCAGACCAAGAGCCGTAATTTCGGCAATTGAAGTCGCTCCCGCACGCCCAACCACAAGGTCAGAATTCTTCAAAACTTCTGGCATATTCGAAATATATTTAACTATTTTTATATTCGGAACATCTTCGTATTTAGCAAAAATTTCTTTGTAATCTTCCCAATAAATTTCGCCACAAGCGTATAAAATTTGGTAGTCAACCTGTTCGAAATGACCCAACGCATCAATTACGCTTTCGTTAATCGTAAGCGACCCCCTAGAACCACCAAAAATAACGACCGTTTTCTTCGCCGGATCTAACCCATAAGCACTCAAAACTGAATCATCAATAGCGACATTAGCAACCTCTTCCCCACGCGGATTTCCCACAAGTTGAACGGTTCCTGGTTTAAAGAATTTTTCAGCTTCAGGAAAAGCGGTGAACACTAAATCCACCTTGTTTTTGACAAATTTATTAGAAACTCCTGGAAACGAATTTTGTTCGTGAATAACCGTTGGAATCCCTAATTTAGTTGCTTCATAAACGACCGGTCCAGCCACGTAGCCACCAGTTCCTAACACGACATCCGGTTTGAAGTCGCGCAGAATTTGTTTTGACTTGCCTAAGCCCTTCAAAAACAGCCACGCTGTTTTCAGGTTCGCCGGCGAAAGCGACCGGCGGATGCCCTGGATCTCGACGGGCGCGAAGTCGATGCCCTCGGCCGGGACGATGCGACTCTCCAAGCCGCGCGTCGTTCCGACGAAGAGGAACTCACTTGCCGGCTCCACCGATTTTACGTATCTCAAGAAGGCCAACGCCGGGTAGATGTGTCCACCCGTGCCGCCTCCACTTACTAAAACTCTCATAAAAACCTCTTTCCTAAATAGTAGCAAAAAAGCCGCTAGCTTCCTAGCGACAATTTTAAAAGGCGGTATGAATTATTTACCTTCGATACCATGAGTAGCTAAATAAACTTTAACTAGCTCTTCCATAATTTCGTCACGTTCAAAGTGGCGAATCAAGTTACGTGCATCTTGATAACGTGGAATATAAGCAGGGTCGCCACTCAATAGATAACCAACGATTTGGTTAATCGGGTTGTAGCCCTTTTCCTCCAAAGAACGATAAACAGTCTTCAAAGTTTCGCGGATCTCTGCTTTATTATTTTCAGTAAAATCAAAACGCATAGTCTCATCAGTCAATGCCATTACGCTTACCTCTCCTTCTACGATATACCTACTATCGTAATTATCTACATTTTATACCACTAGCATATTAATTGCAAGCGTTTCACGAAATTTTTTTTGGTTTTTTCGCCTAAACGCGGATTTTTAATTTATCCTCTGGATATTTCGGTTTTTCAGCTCGTAGATTTTGAAGGTTTTACTCATCTCGTCGAAATCGTAATGATGGGCAATTTCAACGATCGTAATCGGCAATTGATATAAGAAATCGCGGACAATTTCCGAAGTCTTATTGTCGAGCGCCGCCGTTGCTTCATCGATCAAGAGCGCCGAACGTCCACTTGCGACCGCCCGGGCAATTTCGATTCGCTGTTTCTGCCCGCCGGATAAATTGGCCCCTTCCGGACCGCAGACGTAGTCCAAACCTAGATCTTCTAGGTTCAGATCTTTTAACATTTGGGCAAGTGATGCATCATCTAAATCGAAGCGATTGATTAAAATATTTTCTCTAATCGTTCCATCTAAAATTATTGGCTCTTGACTAATATAGGCAAACAGTTCATCTTCTGATTTGTTTTGAGCAGTTATTTCAAGCTCGCCGGCATCGTGATTAATTTGACCTAGCAACATTTTAAGAATCGTGCTTTTTCCTGTTCCAGATTCTCCGACGATTAAAATTTTATCATTTTGATTGATTTCAAGATCGACATTTTCCAGAATCACCTTTTCATCGAACGCTTTGCTCAAACCTTTGAAAGTGATTTTTTCGACAACTGGTAGCGCATTCGCTTCGGCTTTTTCGCCGGCAGGCGCCCACTTGCCCAAAACGCCTTCGAATTCTCTTCGCACGGTTTTCGAAGTTTTGATCGCATTATAACCACCCAGAACGCTTAGCAGCGGATTGACTACCCGGTCGTTACCCAGAAAAACCGCAAGCAGCGCTCCAAACGTGAAAGTCGGAAAATAATTCATCGCGATAATTCCGAGTGCGAAAGGTGCAATAAAAGAAACACCTGCAATTAATATCGAAATGAATGCAACTTTATTTTGACCGACAGAAAGTTCGAAATTTTTCGTCTCTTCATTTACAAGAGCTTCATTTAATTTTTTCGAATAAATTTTGTCCGAGGCATAATTCTTCAGCATTTTGTATCCGTAAAGATAATTTTTCAAAACGATATTGAAATAACCATTAGCTTCAGTGAAGTTCTCGCCGTACGCAATAAGCTTTTTACCGGCTAACTTGCTAGGAATTAGCACTAGGAATGAAAATGCGATAAACATCAGACTGATTAAGATGTTCAGACTGAACATATAAGTTATTGCAACTAAGAAAATCAACGCGCTAGATAACGTTGTAACTAGCGGATTGATGAAGTTAGTTTCAATCTGCTTTATATTATTGTTGATTCCCGCGATTATGGTCGCGCTTTTGTTTATTTCTTCATCATCTTTTAACTTAATATCAATATAAATGGATTTCATTTTTACATTGATATCTCTTACAATTTGCGCTTTGAAATAAGGAGTCAAGAATTGACCTAGACCAGCCCCAATCCACAACACCATATTGATAACCGCGAATTTTAGCACCTTTTCCATCGAAGCGTCCGTCGCTAAATCTGATGCGCTTTTGATCAAGTAACCCACATTAAACCCGACTATCGAATTGAGTAATATACCTAATACTAATCCCGCTCTGTATCTAGCCTTAGCCAACTTTAAAATTTTCAAAATTTATTCTCCCATTAATTTATAATAAGCAAATTATATCACAAACCAAAAAAAAGCAATTCACACGCTCGTGCGTAAAAATATGCAACCATGGTGAGAAAACTACCTTTTTTTCGTTAAATTTACGCAATTTCTTTTAAAGGTCTTTTAAAGGTTGTTTTTTATAAGACGAAATCCGCCCCGGATGACAAGATTTTCGAAGTTTTGCCCTTATTTTGGCACAAAAGGGCGGGTATAGATTTTATACCCGCCCCCAACTGCCAAATATCGACCGTTTTTCAAAAAATCTTGTCATTCGGGGCGGAATCAGAATTCCAAAGGGCCTAAATGTTTTATAAACGAGCTTTACTCGTATCTAAGCGGCGCTCTAGGTTGCGACTCAATAGCGACAATGCGTAGCAGACGATGAAGTAGCCAACCGCGAGCACCACGAACATCGGGATCACGTAATTCGAGTTTTCCCCGTAGATGATTTGCGCTTGGTGCATAAAGTCCGGCAGCGAAATAATGATGGCCAAAGATGTATCTTTAATCAAAGAAATGAACTGCGACACGATCGCAGGAATCATCATTTTGTAAGCTTGAGGCACGATAATAATGCGAACCGTTTCGATGCGTGACAAGCCGGTCGAAAGACCAGCTTCCATTTGCCCTTTTGGCACCGCGACTAAACCTGCGCGGATAACTTCCGAAAGCATCGCCGACTCGAAGATGGTAAGGGCGAGAATTGCCGCCCCGAAGGCTGTCATGCGGATTCCGGTGAATTGCGGAATCGCGAAGTAGCTGAAGAAGATGATTAGAAGCAGTGGCAAGTTGCGGATGACATCGATGACGAAACCTATGACGCGCGACAAGACCGGGATTTTATAGTAGCGGATAACGCCGAGCACCGAGCCGATGATGAAGCTCAGCACGATTGCGATTAGTGCGACCGAGATAGTGACAGCGAGACCTTTTAGTAGAAAAATTGCATACATCATACTAAGCACCTCTCTTTTCTAGGTAATTCATCAGGTAGCTCAGCGGCATCGTGATAACTAGGTAAAACAGACCGACAAGCATATAACTCGGGATCGTCTCAAATGTTGAGGCCGCGATCGCGTCACCTTGGTACATCAAATCCAGACCCGCCACGACGGCAAGGATCGACGAATTTTTGACCAAGTTGATAAATTGATTTCCAAGTGGTGGAATCACGATTTTAAACGCTTGCGGCAGAATGATAAACCGCATCGCCTGCGAATAAGTCAGCCCTTGCGACAGTGCCGCTTCGAGTTGCCCGCGGTCCACCGCGTTGATTCCGGCACGGACCACTTCGGCGATAAACGCCGAGGTATAGATGGCAAGTCCGATCGTTCCCGCTTCGAAACCGTCGAGCTGAAGGCCCATCGTTGGGACCACGATGAAGAAAAACATCGCGATTACGACTAGCGGAATGTTACGGAAAAGTTCGACGTAAGCTTTGGCTAGGCCTGCGATCAATTTGTTAGGTACGAGTTGGAAAATCGCCATTAAAGTTCCGACGATTAGGCTCGCGATAAGGGCGATGACACTTGCCCGAATTGTTACGAGGAATCCCGCGAGAAATTCGGCGTGGTAGGTCGTTAATAAATGTAACATTATTTGACACCTCCAATCCATTTCGCGTAAATTTTGTCGTATTCGCCGTTTTCGTGAATCGTTTTAAGGGCGTCGTTGATCGCTTCGAGCAAGTCCTGTTGGCCCTTGTTGACGGCAATTCCGTAAGGCTCGTCGGTGAAAGTTCCGCCGACAAGGTGATAGTTGTGGTTTTGTGACGCCATCCCAAGAAGGATTGCGTTGTCGGTAGTCATCGCGTCGCCTTGGTTTGATTTAAGCGCGGTGAAACATTCCGAGTAGTTTTCAAGCTCTAAGATGTGAGCCGATGGAACGGCTTTTTTGATGTTTTCAGCTGAAGTCGAACCTTTAACGGCTAGCACGCGCTTACCTTTCAAGTCTTCGATTGATTTGATCGGACTCGTCTTTTTAACGAGCAAAGATTGACCGGCAGCAAAGTAAACATCGCTGAAGTCGACCTGTTTTTTACGCTCATCGGTGATTGTCATCGTCGCGATAATCGCGTCGATATTCCCGTTTTTAAGCAGCGGAATCCGCGTCTTCGAAGTAACTTCGATGAAGACAGCGTGGCCTTTTGAGCCTAGGATTTCTTTCGTCAGCGCCTTTGCGATGTCGATATCGAAACCTTGAACTTCGCCCGTTTTAACGTCCATCAACCCGAATAAGCGCGTATCGTATTTTACGCCCCAAAAGATTTGGTTCGTCAGTTTCGCCCGCGTCAACGCATCCGAGTCAGCCAAGCTGTTTTTTCCGCAGCCGGCTAAAGGTAGGACGAGTAGGAGACTTGCCGCGATTAGTATTAATTTTTTTAACATCTCGCTCCTCCTAATGGTTGATAATTTTATCTAAGAATTCCTGCGCGCGCGGATGTTGCGGCTGGTCGAAGAACTTGTCGACATCCGTCGCATCCTCTAAAATTTCGCCTTCCGCCATAAAGATAATCCGGTCCGCAACCGCCTTCGCAAAGCCCATTTCGTGGGTCACGACGATCATATTCATCCCCTCTTTAGCAAGGTTTTTCATAACGTTCAGCACGTCGCCGATCGTTTCCGGATCCAGCGCCGACGTCGGTTCGTCGAACAGGAGCAACTCAGGGTGCATCGCCAAACCGCGGGCAATTGCCACACGTTGACTTTGACCACCTGAAAGCATTTCCGGATACGAGTCTTTTTTGTCCCACATATTTACGTATTCAAGGTATTTTTTCGCCACGCGGTCAGCTTCGGCCTGTGATTCTTTCAGCACTTTGACCGGTGCCAACGTGATGTTTTGCATCACCGTTTTGTGCGGGTAAAGGTTGAAGTGTTGGAACACCATCCCCACGTTTTTGCGCAGGTTCGGCAAGTTCGTTTTCTTGTCGGCGATATTTTCGCCGCAGACGTACAAGTGACCGCCATCAACCGTTTCAAGCGCGTTGATCGTGCGCAGCAGCGTCGATTTACCCGACCCCGATGGACCGATGATTACGACCACTTGCCCAGCGTCGATTTTTAAGTTGATTTTTTTTAGTGCGTGAAATTTTCCGTAGTATTTTTCCACATCGTGAAATTCGATTAATGCCATTTTTTATCTCCCTTTTTACGAATTATAAGTGATCGCGAACGTCGACAAAGTGCCCGTTAATCCCGGCAAGTGCCGCCATCGCCGGCGAACACAAGTGAGTGCGAGCGCCTTTTCCTTGGCGACCTTCGAAGTTGCGGTTGCTCGTTGAGGCGCAGCGTTTTCCACTTGGAATCTTGTCCGGATTCATCGCTAGACAAGCACTACATCCCGGCTCGCGCCATTCGAAACCTGCATCCGTAAAGACTTTATCTAGACCAAGTTTTTCGATTTCGCGTTTTACCGGACGGCTTCCTGGAACTGCCCAACCGGTAACGCCTGGTGCAAGTTTTTTACCTTTTAGGAATTTAGCCGCCTCGATGAAATCGCTCGCTCGGCCGTTTGTGCAACTGCCGATGAAGACGTAGTCGATTGGGGCTTCCTTGATGTCTTGCTCAGGGTGAAGGCCGATGTATGAGTAGGCTTTTTCGTGGTTGATGTCTTCGACTTTTGGTGTCAAAGCATCGATTGGAATCGCCTGTTCGGGGTTAGTACCCCAGGTAACGTAAGGGCTCATACCGGTTACGTCGATCGTTAATGTTTTGTCGTATTGTGCGTCCGCGTCGGATTTCAAAGTTTTCCAGAACTCGACCGCTTTCGCGTAATCTTTCGGTGCGTATTCGCGACCTTTTAGATATTCATAAGTCGTTTGGTCGGCTGCAATCATTCCGATTTTCGCTCCGCCTTCGATCGCCATGTTCGACAATGTCGCGCGTTCTTCCATCGGTAATTCTTCGACCACGTTTCCGGTGAATTCGCAGGCATACCCCACTCCAAAGTCCACGCCGTATTTAGCGATTAGAGCTAACACTACGTCTTTTGCGTAAACACCCTTAGGAAGCGTACCTGTGATTTCGATTTTAGCGTTTTTAGGCCGTTTTTGCCAGATTGTCTGCGTCGCCATCACGTGTTCAACTTCGCTCGTTCCGATCCCGAATGCGAACGCGCCGAACGCGCCGTGGGTCGCTGTATGCGAATCGCCACAGACTATGATTTTACCCGGTTGCGTCAGCGCCACTTCGTGCCCCACCATGTGGACAATCCCTTGACGCTCGCTTCCGTTATCGCAAAACTCAACGCCGAATTCTTTACAATTTTTTTGGAAAGTTTCGATTTGCAACCGTGCGATTTCATCCTTGATTTCAAACGGGTTCACCGTCGGCACATCGTGGTCGATCGTCCCAAACGTGCGCTCAGGGTGGCGCAGCGCACGATTATTTTCGCGCAGTCCCGCGAAAGCCTGCGGGCTCGTCACCTCGTGGATCAACTGCAAGTCGACAAACAGCAAATCCGGCTGGTCGCCCTCGCCTTTCACCACCACGTGGTTGTCCCAGATCTTATCAAATAAAGTTTTACCCATTATTTATACCTCATTCCATTTATATCTTAAATAATTATACCATAAAATCAAAAACCATGTCGGGCAAGTTTCCGAGCAACCGCTTACCCTTGCGATATATGCAAATTTCTCTCGCTTTAAAATTTCCTAATCGCTTTTAAGCCGTTTTTGTCGCATTTCGAGGCTCGAAATGCGACAAAAACGCGATAAAAGCGATTAGCGCAAAAAGGCCGCCAAATTGGCGACCTTGTAGCGGGTTTATTCGCCCGCTTTTCTTGAATAATTTGCGATATCAGCTTGAATCGACTCGATAAACGTATCAAGGAGCTCAGTATTGCTCTCCTTCGAGCCGTATTTGCGGACGTTGACCGTCGTTTCGGCCTGCTCGTTGTCACCAACGACAAGTTGATACGGAACCTTCATGATTTGCGATTCGCGAATCTTTTTACCCATCTTCTCATTGCGGTCATCGACCTCAACGCGGATGCCGACCTCTAAAAGACGTTCGCGCACAGTGTAGGCGTAGTCGAGGTGGGCTTCAGCCGAAACGGGAACGATTGTCGCCTGAATCGGCGCAAGCCAAGTCGGGAACGCACCTTTGTGGACTTCGATCAAGTGAGCGACGAAACGCTCAAACGTCGAAACAATCCCGCGGTGGATAACGACTGGGCGGTGCGTATCCTGGCCATCTTCGCCGACGTAAGTCAGCTCAAAACGCTCAGGTAGCAAGAAGTCTAATTGAATAGTAGATAAAGTTTCGCGGATGCCGATGGCAGTGTAAACTTCGATGTCGAGTTTCGGACCGTAGAAAGCAGCTTCGCCCTCAGCCTCTTCGAAATCAACGCCTAGCTCAACCAAGGCTTCACGAAGCATCGTTTCAGCCTTAATCCACATTTCGTCATCATCGAAATATTTTTCTGTGTTTTCCGGATCGCGTTTACTCAACTGGAAGACATAATCCTCAATTCCGAAATCGCGATAAACTTCGATAACAAGCTCCAACGTGCGTTTGAACTCATCCTTGATTTGATCCGGACGCACAAACGTATGCCCATCGTTCAAGGTCATTTCGCGCACGCGTTGCAAACCACTCAATGCACCTGATTTTTCGTAACGGTGCATCATTCCAAGTTCGGCAATTCGAATCGGCAACTCGCGATACGAGTGAATATCATTTTTGTAAACCATCATGTGGTGTGGGCAGTTCATCGGGCGCAAGACCATCATTTCGCCGTCGCCCATATCCATCGGCGGGAACATATCTTCGTGATAGTGGTCCCAGTGTCCGCTGGTTTTATAAAGTTGCACATTAGCCATTATCGGCGTGTAAACGTGTTGGTAATTCAAGCTCAATTCTTTATCGACGATGTAACGCTCGATTGTGCGGCGGATTGTCGCACCTTTCGGTAGCCACAACGGCAAACCGCTTCCGACTTCTTGCGACAAAGCGAACAAGCCCAACTCTTTTCCGAGTTTACGGTGGTCGCGTTCTTTAGCTTCTTCGCGCGCTTTGATGAACTCGCTCAACTGTTTCTTGTCGAAGAACGCGGTTCCGTAGATGCGTTGCATCACGTCGTTGTCGGATTTTCCGCGCCAGTAGGCACCTGCGACTGACAACAATTTGAAGACCTGAATCCGACCCGTCGATGGCAAGTGAGGACCGCGGCACAAGTCCGCAAACGAACCTTGTTCGTAAATCGTAATCGTTTCGTCTTCTGGCAAAGCATTGATTAATTCAATTTTATATTTGTCGTGCGCAAAGATTTCTAAAGCTTCGGCGCGCGTCACAACGCGTTTAACGATTTTTTCGTTATCGCGAATAATTTTCGTCATTTCCGCTTCAATTGCCGGCAAGTCTTCTTCGCTAATTTGCGAAGCTTCGCCGTGGCAAGTGCAGCTGCCGACATTGTTCGTGTCGTAGTAGAAGCCGCTGTCGATCGCTGGACCGACTCCGAATTGGATGTGCGGGAAAAGGTTTTTGATCGCGTGAGCCATCAAGTGAGCCGTCGAATGGCGCAGAACTTCTAGCGCCTCAGGTTCGCTCGGCGTGATGATTTCAACTGCCGCATCCTCAGTAACCGTGGTGGTCGTGTCGACTAACTCCCCGTTAATTTTTCCAGCTACGGCCTTTTTCGCCAGGCTGTTACTAATGCTTTGGGCAATTTCAAAGACGCTTACGCCAGCTTCAAAATCGCGTGTTGCTCCATCTGGGAATGTAATCTTCATTTCCACTTTTCCTCCGTTACTTTAATTTTTATACAATATGAACTACTGTTCCAATTGTTACGTTTTCGTATAACCATTTTGCATCTTCTTGACTCAAGTGGATGCTACCTTTGGTGTGTTTCGTGCCCAAAAGCTGACCTTCGCTTTCGATGAAATTACCCGCTTTATCAGTCGGTGTCGAGTGAATCGTGTACAGGCCGTGGCCTTTGAAACTCACCCAATAGTTTCCACCTTCACCAGCCGCGCTCGCATAGAAGCTCGCACCTTGCTCGTTCTCAATCGCGAAATCGCCAAGTGGCGTCGCGTCTCCCGTCGAACAAAGCATCGTTTGCAGCAACTGTCCGTCGCCGGTAATCGTCATTTGTTGCAATGCCGTATTTACCGTGATTTCGACCACGTTATATTTTTTCAAATCCGGATAAGGATTTTTCGTGTCGGTTTTTTTCTTCCAATATTCTGGATCCGCCGCGCGCAAGCTATCAAGCATACCCGAGTCGGGTGCCGCTGTTTCCGGCAATTTTGTAGTATCGGTCGAGTCCTCACTTGCCGCATCTGTTTGCTCTTTTGAACTCGATGATGTCGATGATTTTTTCGCCGCTTTATGTTGCTCGTGCACCACTGCTTGGCTTTCTTTATCGGACTCGATCAAGAATTTATTGACCGCGCCGATCGCGAAGACGCAAACCACAACGATGACCGCTATGATAATCGCGACGACTTCCTTTTTTTTCATATCTAGAGATTCTTTCATCCCCTAATCTCCCTTGCTAGCAAAATTCTAAGCTAGTCCTTTTTAGGCTTAGCAAAAATCTTGCGAGGTTTTTTAGACCTTGTTTCCTTTTTTTCCGGTTTGAACGCAGCTTCAACTTTTCCAGGACGTTCAAGCTCGGTAGGTTTCACCGTGTTAGCCGGTTTCGTTTTTTTGGGTTCGCTAGGCTTTTTAGGCCCAGTCTTCTTTTCTGGCTTAAATTCAGCTTCGATATTCGCTGGTTTTTTCACCGGACTAATTTTAATATTTTTCGTTTTTTGTCCGTATTGCGGGTTGCGCGTGCGTTGCGTGTCCGGAATCAGCACCGTCGAAAGCACCACCGGGTGGCGACGTGTCTGTTCGTATAGGAACGGTTGCAGCGCGCGAGTCATCGCGTCACGTAGGTCGGCTTCGCTCAGCTCATCAGTGCCGGCAAGTGCCTCCTTCAAGGCTTCGAACAAGACGTACTGCGCCTGTTTCATCATTTCCATCGATTCCTTCATATAGACGAAACCGCGGGATTGAATGTCTGGACCGCTCAAGATTTGGCGGCGTTCGATATCGATTGTCGCAAATGCTAGAACAAGACCTTCTTCACTTAAGATACGGCGATCGCGCAACACAAGGTTACCGATATCACCGACTCCGTTACCGTCGACATAGACGTCACCAGCATCGATATGGCCTGCTAAACGAGCATTTTCAGGTGTAAGCGCTAAAACGTCACCGTTACGCATCATAAAGATATTATCTTTTGGAATTCCCACTTCTTCGGCGGTCATCGCATGCACTTTTTGCATTTTGAATTCACCGTGGACTGGCATAAAGTATTTAGGCGAAATCAAGTTAAACATAAGTTTTTGCTCGTCTTGTCCTGCGTGTCCTGAAGTGTGGATATTGTTGATTTTACCGTGGATAACTTCAGCACCCGCAATCGAAAGTTGGTTGATCAACTTCGTCACGCTCGACGTGTTCCCCGGAATTGGTGAACTCGAGAAGATAACCGTGTCGTTCGGCTGAATCGTGATGAACCGGTGATTCCCGTTCGCCACACGGCTCAACGCCGCATTCGGCTCACCCTGCGAACCTGTACACATAATCACGACGTCTTGATCCTTGCATTTGCGCAGCTCGCTGACCTCGATAAACGTCCCATCCGGCACGTCGATGTACCCCATCTTCAAACCTTGCTCAATCGCGTTTTCCATGCTCCGCCCAAAGACGGCAATTTTGCGCCCGCAAGCATGCGCCGCGCGAGCAGCTTGTTGCAGACGATAAACGTTCGACGCGAACGACGCGAAAATAATGCGTCCTTCACATTTTTTGAAGATATTTAAAATTGAAGCTCCGATAATCTTTTCCGATTTCGTGAACCCTGGAACGGTCGCGTTTGTCGAATCGCTCAACAATAGCAACACTCCTTCTTCCCCGATTTTAGCAATGCGGTGGAAGTCAGCCGGCATCCCAACTGGCGTGAAGTCAAATTTGAAGTCACCCGTCGTTACGATATTCCCGTTTGGCGTGTTGATAACAATTCCGTAAGCATCCGGAATCGAGTGCGTTACGCGGTAAAAACTGACCGTTAAATTGTCGAATTTAATAACTGAATCGTCATTGATTTCCCGCAGCGTTGTCGATTTCAACAAGCCGTGTTCTTCAAGTTTATTGCGGATCAACGCTAACGCAAAAGGCCCCGCGTAAATCGGGATATTTGCCATCTTCAAAAGGAACGGAACGCCCCCGATGTGGTCTTCGTGCCCGTGGGTGATGAAGAGCCCTTTGATGCGGTCGATGTTTTTGACGATGTAGCTGTAATCTGGGATGACGTAGTCGATCCCTAGCAAGTCGTCCTCTGGGAATTTAATCCCTGCATCGATCAAAATAATTTCGTTTTGATACTCGATGCCGTAAGTGTTTTTCCCGATTTCTCCAAGTCCACCGAGTGCGTAAACGCCTACTTCATTTTTTTGAATTTTAATTCGCATAATTCCTATTCGCTTTCTTTCGCGAAAGCAGCTGGAACTTTGGCAGTGACTTTAACCTTCACATCTTTTCCGCTCGTGTTGATCACGGCGAAATCCGGGTTATTCGCTTGTTCATAAGCGACCTCAACGTCATTCAAAGCGACGATTGTTTCGAACAATTCGCTTCTCGTTTCCAGATACTCTCTTGCGATAATATCATCATCAGCCTCTACATAAAGGCTTTTAGTGTTTTCGCGCAACGGCGCGTTCGTTTTTGTTGCTTGATAAAATGCTTTAAAGATACTCATTTTTTAACCTCTTCTCTTTTTATATCCGCCCCAAGTGCGGCAAGTTTCTCGTGGAATTTGTAATATCCCCGATCCAAAAACTGCAGATTGTGAACAACCGTGTCTCCTTCGGCAATTAACCCCGCAATGATCAAGGCTGCTGCCGCACGTAAATCTGTAGCTTCGACGTTTGCTCCATCAAGCGGCTTCCCACCATTGATAAAAGCTGTGTTACCATTTATTTGAACATCGGCTCCCATAATAGCGAGCTCTTCTAAATGTTGAAATCTATTTTCAAACACGGTTTCCGTGACGTGGCTTGTCCCACTTGCCGCAACTTGTGCGACGGTCAATTGCGACTGCAAATCGGTTGGAAAACCTGGATGCGGTAAAGTTTTGAACGATGCCGGAAGTAACGTTTCCGGTCCTTTGATGCGCACGCCGTCTTCTTCGATGATGACGTCAACGCCCATTTCGCTAAGTTTCGATAGCAAAGGTTTGTTGTGTTCGGCGATGGCATCTTGAATCTTGATGTCGCCACCTGTCACTGCTCCCGCGACCATAAACGTTCCCGCTTCGATGCGGTCTTGAACAACCGCATACTGAGCCGCTTTTAATTTTTCAACGCCGATAACGCGAATGCGCTGCGTTCCGACTCCGTAGATATTAGCGCCCATTTTCTTAAGCAAATTGGCTAAATCGACGATTTCCGGCTCGCGCGCGACGTTCTCAATAATCGTCGTGCCTTTAGCTAAAACGCTCGCCATCAAGATGTTTTCGGTCGCCCCTACACTTGGGAAGTCCAAGTAGATTTTGCGACCTTTCAGACCCTCCGGAGCAACCGCCGAAATGCTGCCCGCTTTTTGCGTAACTTTCGCACCCAAAGCTTTGAACCCTTTGAGGTGAAGGTCGATCGGACGTTGCCCGATCGCGCAACCGCCAGGCATCGCGACGTGTGCCTCGCTCAATCTCGCCAAAAGAGGCCCTAGCACTACAATCGAAGCGCGCATTTGGCTAACCACTTCATACGGCGCCGTGCATTCTAAAGTCCCTGTCGCATCGACTGTCACTTGGTTTAGTTCTTCGTTAAATTCAACCTTCGCACCCAAAAGGCGAAGAAGATCGTTCATTATATAGACGTCGCTCAGCACCGGCACATTGTTGATGACGGAAATCCCGTCACTTGCCAAGAGTGTCGCTGCGAGAATCGGCAGCACCGCATTTTTCGCGCCGTCGATTTTTACCACGCCCGAGAGCTTGCGGCCCCCTCTAACTATCATCTTATCCATTATATTCGCACTATCCCACGTTAAAATTATGCTCAAATTATACCACAAATTCCGAGCAATTAACAACCACGGCGCCTATCGCTTATATAGTCGTTTTCAAAAGGCCGCCAGGCAATTGCCCAAGCGACCTTTCGGATGTTTATTTAACGTCTAAAGTGATATTGTTTGACGCTGCAATCGGATTTTCGTAACGCGGAGTTAGGAAGTACGGAGAAGATTTGTAGTCCAAACTGTAGACTTCGTCGCCGGCGATCACGCCAAAGTAGCCATGTCCCGGAACTTCGGCGTTCGATTTATAGGGATTTCCCGCAAATGGGTAATCGACAGCTCTGCCTGCCAGACCCGTTACATCTTCTTCAATCACAACTGTATATTTATGATTCTTTTTAAGCACGTAATCAAACGGAATTTTTTTCTCTCCATCGAACTTGACCGAACCTGTAACTGTTTTTAAAGCAATTCCTTTAAATTCGTTATAGCTTGTTTTGTGATCCATCGTGCTCGTCGAGTCTTCATTTGCCCCGCCGATGTTCAAATCACCTTCAACAAGATAGGCTTTAAAACTAGCATCCTCGCCCGCAATCATCGTGTTTATCGCCGTGATGTGGCGATCGGTCGCCGCTGAATCAAACGTTTCCGCTAGATACGTTTTACCCGTGAACTCTTTCAACTTGCTCGCGAAAATATCCACCGCCGAAGTAGCCTTCGCGTTCGCTAGCAATTTATGGTCAACGTGTGGCGCAAATTGGTAGGCAACTAGCGGGAAAACATTGGCAATTTTCGACTCATAACTCAGCCAGAAATAACCACCATCGTGACGACCTTTTCCCCAACTATTCTTGATCAGAAAGGCGCCGTCACTTGCTGGGCGCACTTCTTCGTTAAAGTTATCGCGCGAAAAATTATCGTCGTAGCCGACCACCGTTACTTGGTGGTTGGCCGCCGTTAGCGTTGTGTTTGTCGACTTGCCATTATACATTCCTGTGATTTTCCCGCTCGTTTCCGCTGCAAAATCGAACGGCACGTTCAACGCGTTATGCTCGTTATTATAGACATTCCCTTCAGCAACGCTCGATGTAAATTCATCTTGAAGCAGATATCCGTTTGTATAAATCTGCGCCGCCCCAAATGTCGCAAGTAGGGTCTTAGCATCTTGCGTGTGCGCTGCAATCGCCTCGCTCTCGGCACTCGTATTCGGCTCGACAATCTGCACGTTTTCCACATCATTCACTTGATCTTGCGCATCTTTCAACGCGAAGAATGAATCCTTGTCTTCTATCGGCGTTTTCGCCAACGCCGCAATCCCGACGATTCCTTCTACACCATCCAACAATCCGCCCGAAGCGAAAAGCGATTCCTTAACCGGTTTAGCCTCATAAGTTTGCAAGTCGATCGCCGCAACAAGCCCATCTCCACCCGTTCCGAGCGCTTGATAGCCACCGTAGAACCATTCTGCATAAGGGTTCGTTGATGCTTCATCGCGTTTATAATCCGCCGCCTCTTCACCAAAGTTGAACGCGTTTCCCGCTCTCAGGTAGTTGAAAAAATTCGGCGAGTATTCTTCTTTATGCCCGGTTTGCTTCGCTTCGCAAATAGCTAACACGTCTGCCACCGTATAGGCCCAGCACATGCTCTGTTGGTATTGATTGCGCACCAGAGTTTCCCAACTCGTGCCGCGCGGATCTACCGAATCCGGCAAATCCGCTGCAAGTGTCGTAATAGGCGCACCTAGCATTGCACTCAAAGCCAATATAACTATAATTTTATTTGTTTTTTTCATTTCATTTTCTCCTTTATTTCTCGATACATAATAACATAATTAGTTGTATTTTTGCAACTTTGTTTTTTGTAGCATAAATTATTTCCTTTTTGAGTGAGTTTTTTACTGGAAAATGTAACAAAACGCAAAAAAATACGTATATATATAGTATAGGGTTAAAAATATCAGGAGGAAACACCTATGAAACCAAACGAAGCTTTTTCACACGAAAGTGCATTATTATTGTATTGCAAAAATTTAGAATCTATATACGATGACTACTTGCCCACGAAAATTACTATCTTCGGTTTGTCCGGTGCACGCAGTAGCGGCGGCATACAACGACATGTTTCTAATTTACCAATGAATTTGCACACTCGTTTTATCGCCGAGGAAAGAGTCGTTAATTTATCGATGGCATTTAAACAGATTTGTTCAAATCAAACACGGGATAAGATTATGGCAACGTATGTTGAACTTCTGAAAGCTGGTTACCTGAAAGAAAACATATTAAAAGAAATTGATAAATCTCGGTATTACAAGGATTTGAAATTCTTGCGCCGTGCGCCTGCAAAAATAGAATCCCTCGGCGAATGGAAGTTCAACATTCGAGCTGAAGACCACGGAATATACTTTCCGCAGTTCAACCCAATTTTACGCCTTAATAAAACGCAAGCTATATTATCGGATACCAATACAATCCGCCCCGATTTCTATTTTCCAAAACAAAAGATTGCTGTTGAATATGAAGGATTCGATAATCACTTCAAAAACGAGAAAACGATCAACCACGATCACGAAAAATCGTCTATTTACGCCAGTATGGGCATCCGAGTGTTGCGGGTTAACAAATTTATTATGAAGGATGACGCTAAATTTAATGCCTTCATAAAATTATTGAAGTCGTTGACATGAATTTACATAAATACTGTACGAAAAGAGCATTTTTCTACCGAATTCATGCAAGTCTAAAAATACACAACATGAATTTGGTAGAAAATGGGCGATTTCATACCGAATTTATGTAGATTCATGCAAAAAGTCGCCAGGCAATTGCCCAAGCGACCTTCAACGATTTATTTCCAATCTAAAGATAGATTATTTTGCGCCGCAACACGCGCATAAATATCGGTCACGAAGAAATCCGATGTCTTGAAGTCCAAACTGTAGACGTCGCCGCCAGAGATGACACCCATATACGAAGCTCCCGGCATTTCCGACGGTGCGATATAAGGATTCGCGTTGATAATGTAATCAACATCCGTCGTACTCGGCACGGCCTCTTCGACGATCACCGTATATTTGCGACCAGCTTTCAATTTGAAATCAAACGGAAGTTTCTGCTCGCCGCTATATTTGCTAGATCCTGTAACTACTTTCTTAGCGTGCGCCGCAAAGTCAGTATAAGCGATTTGATGATCAAATTCGCTGCTTGCATCCGAATTAACACCGCCGATATTTAAATCCCCCTCAACAATCGAGGCTCTATACCTTACGTTCTCACCCGCTAAGTCCACATTGATATTTTTTACATTTCGATCAACATCTGCCGCGTCAAAAGTTTCCGCCACATAAGTCTTCCCGCTAAACTCAGGGAAGTCATTCGCGTAGATATCAATTGAAGATGTCGATTTTGCATTATCGATTATTTTATGTTCATCATGCGCACCTAATTGGAACGAAATAACATCATACAACGCCATTGTAGCCGCTTCGTAACTTACCCAGAAGTAGCCGCCATCGTGCGAGTATGCGCCCCAACTATTTTTAACTAAGAAAGCTCCGTCAGAAGTTGGACGAACATCTTCATTAAAGTTATCGCGCGAATAGTTATCATCGTAGCCGACAACCGTAACTTCGTGATTATGTTCAAAAACATCAACATCGTAAGTATAGCCTTGATAGCGAACCGAAATCTCCCCATCGCCTCCGTTGTAATCGAACGGAACGTTCAGCGCGTTATGCTCGTTATTGTAAACATTCCCGCTCGCAACATTTTTAGTAAAATTAGTGAACAGCAACTCCCCATTAATATACATAACGCCCGCACCGTATTGCGCGATCAACGCCTTAATTTTCTGCGTGTGTTCCGCCACCGCATCGCTACTGCTTTCATGAATCCCTTGAACCTTCACGACGTTTTTCACATCCGCCGTCGCATCGCCAAGCGCCTTGATCCCAAGCAAAGCATCCAGATTTTCTAGAGGCTCTTCGGCAAGTTGCCAACTGCCATACATACCGCCCATTTCTTCAACATACTCCATCGTTGGGAAATCAGCTTCTGCCACTGGTCGCGTCTGGTGAACCTGCAAATTCTCAGATACGTAGGCTGCATCTCCGCCGTCATCCAAGTAAGGGTATCCGCCAAAGTCCCATTGGGCATACGGATTTAGCGAAAGCGCATCCGGCTTATAATAACGACCGCCACCCTCGAAATCCAAAGTTTGTCCCGCTTGCATGTAATTCAAAAAGTTTGGTGAATATTCGACGCTAGCCCCTATCTGCTTTTTCTTTGCGATCGCTAGGACGTCCGTGCTCGCATACGCCCAGCACAAACCTTGCTGCCCCTGGTCGCGAACCGCTGTTTCGAGCGTCGTTCCCCTCGGGTCGATTGAATCGGGCAAGTCAATCGGATTCCATCTTCTCGATTTATTACTTTCGTGAATCCGTTTGTGCAAATCCAATCGTGCATCCTTAACCGTCACCGGTCGCGTCACTTTACTGCCGCGCACCTCGCTAGGCTTCGCGCCGCGCTTCAACCCCTCAAGCGTGTGCTTGCTATGCGCTTCTACCCCGCTGGCAAGTGCCGGCGTCGAGCTTGCTAGAACTGTCGCTACCGTCAATATTAGGTTGTATACTTTCTAATGGGGTTTGTTCGAAAACTCAAAAGACATATTGATTCCAATTTCTGATAAAATGATTTTACACTACTAAAATCAACCACAAGAAAGAGGAGAATCAATA
>JAISJW010000016.1 GCA_031261175.1 Lactobacillales bacterium | reverse complement strand
CTAGCTTTTTGAATTTTTAATTAAGTTGGCTTAAGCGAACTCTTCGCAGCTAGCGAGAACGGATATACCAGAATGAAGCTCCACCCATCAACGCGATACCAGTTACCACGAAGATGATGATGCCCACCCCTTTAGGCAAGTCAGCGGCTGCTCGCCGAGAAAAAATTAAGCTCGGAAATCGCAGTTGAAGCCAGTCGCGAAATGTGTTATTCTATAAGTCGGACTAAGTGATCGAAACTCACTGATGTCACTTCCTGGGAAAGGAGGTGATATCCCTTGGAATTACTAGCATTCATAGTGCTAAACTTAGATTGGTTTTACCTATTTACTTTAGCCAAACTTAGTCTCAACTTCCTGAAATCTCGAGTTTAGATTCGGAAGACACCCGTTAAAAATTTAGCGCAAAAAAATCCCCTAACTGTCGAAACCAGTTAGGGGATTGGTGTTTCCTTGGAAATCACTAACATTTCTATTGATATAATAACATCTTTCAAGTTGTTTTACAAGCATTTGAGGTAGACTTAAAAAATCCTTAAAAACTAAAAAGCTAGGGCGGATGGGCCACTAGCTTTTTGAATTTTTAATTAAGTTGGCTTAAGCGAACTCTTCGTCGCGACGAGAACGGATATACCAGAATGAAGCTCCACCCATCAACGCGATACCAGTTACCACGAAGATGATGATACCGATACCACCTGTGTTAGGCAAGTCAGTCTTCGGTACATTGACTAAAGCTTTGTAGCTTGTAGTAGATCCACCGATTGTTGGAGTTGGAAGTGTAACTGACCAACCAGCAGTTGATCCTGAAGTTACCGCAGTATAATCAACAGTGAAGTCGAAACCTGCTAAAGTAGTATTTGGAACGTAAGTGTTATTTGGATATTTGAACTCGTAAAGTGAGTAGTTCCCTTTGGCAAGTCCTAAGATTTCAAGGGCTGCACCAGCATCTTTGTTAGTACCAGATGAATCTAAAAGCACTCCAGATTCAGCAATGTTGTAAGATTTACCAGTTTCAAATGCAGTAGCATCTGTTGTAGGTTGTTTATCTGCATTTAAGAAGAATGCATCAAGAGTAGTAGTTGGAACAGTAGCCAAGTTAGTAACTTTAGGAATACCTGTTGATTTCCAAACTTGAACTTTTCCACCACCAGCAACTGAAGAGTCACCTGCGTAATATTCGATGTTAGTTGCACCGTTACGTAGCAAGTTGAATCCTGCACCTGGTAATGCAAGTTTTGTTCCGTTATCTACTTTGACGAATGATTTACCGTAAACTGTTACATCTGGTGAATCAGTTGAGTCTTTGTAGGCTGGAGTGAATTTGTTACCAGCTTCGTACAAGAATTTATTATCGTAAGTTTGGATTGGTTTAGCATCTACGTGAATGTTAGTGCGAGTTAATCCTGTTTTAACAGAAGTATCATAAGTATTCAAGTAAGCAGCGTATTTGATTGTTAACACTTGACCTGCATAAGGAGTCAACGCTTCAGCTACTTCACGAGCTGAGTCAGCTTGTGCTTGAGTAATACCAGTCGCTGGCAAGTTAATCAACGCACCGTTTAAAGTAACGATTGGAGCGCCATCTTTGACTGCTGATTCGATGACAGTTTTTGATTTAGATCCGAAGTCTACTTCAGCACCTTCTAAAGTAACTGAGCCGTTTGCAAATTTTTGATCCAACGTACTGCTAGCAGTAAACGCTCCATCAGCAAATGTGAAGCGGAACAATTCAGTGCTGTCAGCCGCTGAAACTGTAATTGGTGTTGTTTGATCATAACGGTATTGAGCGTCAGGAGAGTCGACAAACGTTAAGTTAGTGAATGTTGGGATTTCTGAAACTTCAGCTGTATTAAATGTTGAAGCGATATCTAATGGAATTTGGAAGTCAACTTCAAATTCTACTTTAGCTCCTAATGAACCTTGGTAAACTGTAGCGCTACCGTGATTTTCGGCTTTACCAGTAGCGGAATCTTCCGCAGCCGGTGTTGCATCATTGATTTCAGTAATGCGTTTTACGGTTTCAGCATCGTAATCTTTTGGATACAAGTAAACAGTTGGAATTTCAGCACCTGAAGTTTCGTTGACAGCTGGTAAAGCTAGAACGATTGGAGCTGCTTGAGTTAAGATTTTTTCTTCTGGAGCCGGAGTTACTTCTTCAAATAAGTAAACCGCATTACGGCCGCCAGCATCTTTATCAGCTAAAACAAATCCTGTTTCACCGTCAGCATCCGTTGTACCCGAATCCAAGACGGTCGCACCCGCAAATGCACCTTTAATAGCAAGCGTTTGGATAACTTGCATTGATTGAGTCGCATCTAGTACGTGACCATTAACCGCTATTGTTGAGTCACCATTAACTGTTTTATCAATCGCAAGCGAACCACTTGTTAAGTATGAATTTACAGTATCGTTAGATTTACCCGAACGTAAATCGTGATAAATAGCACCAACATCTTTAACCGTGAAGCCAACACCAGCTAAACGAGTACCGAAAGCTGCGAGAGCTTCATCACCTAATTTAGCCCCACCGTTTTTGATAATGTCTTGAGTTGTTTCATTTCCAGCACGCAAAACTTTAGTTAAGATAACTTGCGTTGAATCTGGTTTTGCATCAGCTACAACCGTTACCGCCGCTTCAGCGATTTGCGGAACGTTAGCAACTAAACCTAAAGCCATTGGTGCAAGCAGTAAACCTACCGCGAGCGATGTGTATAATGTTTTATTTTTCTTTTTCATTTTAATTTTTCCTTTTCTTAGATATTTTGTTTTTTCTTATGATTTCTCACAGCAACCGCCGCAAGACCAATCCCGATAATTAAGATCCCTGCGCCCATCGCTCCATACTTAATCATTTCACCAGTCGATGGCAAGTAGTGCGGAGGTGGTGGTGGCGGAACCACTGGAACTGTATCATTTGTAACTTTTGGTGCTGCGTGAATATCATATTCGACACCATCGCTAATTTTCGGAACCGCGACACCGTTAATCGTTGTCGGTTTCGTTAAATCAGACGGAACAACTACCTTAACTTTCAACGCCGCCGGATCAATTACATAACCCGTAACAGCTTTGATCTCCTCAAAATAATAAGTTCCTGGTGGAAGCGGTTGACTTGCCGTCGAAACGACTCCGTTTTTATTCGCTTCGTAGACCGTCGCTTGCGATTTGTCGACCCAACTGATGCTGTAGATATCCGGATCTTGCGCGAATAGATAGCGCTTCGTATCGCCGTCGAGTTTATATAGTACAAACTGCGTACCGGCAAGTTTCTTCGCCTCATTACCCAAGTCATGTTTTACGAACCACACATCCCGAGGATCGAGATAGTTTTTCGAATACATGTGGATTTCATTTAGCCAGTTAGCTTCTTCGCCTTTGTTAAGCGACTCTTGGTCGTTTGACATAAATGGCAGAACGAGCAACAGCGGTGTAGTTTTATCAAGCACGGCAGGTGGCTGTTCCATTTCGATGAAGATATACTTCGCATATGGTGCGCTACTGTCTAGCGGGATCGGATTTCCCGATGCGTCGAAGACTAATTTATGTCCGTCGCTATCAAGTTGATAACCATGTTTTTCAAGTTTGAACTTAGCTACCCCGTCCTCACCGTCAACCTTTTTCGTTAACGCCGAATCCACTAATGGGTAGTTAGCTAAAACGTATTCCACAGTTGCCGAATCGCCTTGCTCTCTATAAACCTTATTGATTTCTTCATAAATCGAAGAAGTCGCATCCTTCTTGTCCAGCCCACTCGCGATGAGAGAGTCAAACTTGTCAGTCGCTTGGAACGCTGCGTAGACCACGTTGTTCAGGCCTTTAGCCGAATTCTTATCGCCATACTGACTATCTTTTGCGATACCATCGTTGACAATCTCGTGGAGAATTGAATCCCGAGCGTAACGATGGTGAAGCACAATGTCGACGTAAGATTGCTTGTTGTATTCCTCAAACGTTAGCGCTAAGGACGGCACAATTGCCGTAAATACCGAAGCTATCGCGAGAAGTCCAACAACTAGCGCGGCTCCTAAAGCTTTAGGTGGCCGAAATCGATCCGTGCGATCTCTTTTAATCCCCATAGTTTTTCCTCATCTCATTTTGAATTCTTAAGATTTTTCTAAATTTTAATATCTCTTTAATAATTCTATCAATAAATTTCGGTTTTAACAACTAAAACGCCCCATTTTTTCGAAAAAATTTCACATTTCGTTTCTGGACATAAAAAAGGCGTTTTTTCAAGGCTTTCACCCCGAAAAAACACCATAATAAAAGAGCACATGGGAATCGTGCTTATAGCTGCTGCCTTCCGGCTCTGACTCACTTCACACAATTTCCATTGCCCAAAAATATTCTATCATATTACGTTAGCGATTTCAAATAGTCACTTACAAAATCAACTGCTTTGGCAAGTGCCCGCTCGTCCGGGTCGAACGTCGCGGTGTGCAGCCCTGACGGGCTGTCGACGCCAATCCAGAACATCGTCGCCGGGTAGTGTTTGATGAAATAGCCGAAGTCCTCACCGGTCATCTTCTCTTTTATAGGAAGGAAGTCGATATTGGCGTATTGTTTTGCGAAGTCGATGAACTTAGCCGTCGTGGCTTCGTTATTGATAACAGGAATTGTTCCGTCTTGGATCAATTTCACGTCCGCTTCGACATTGTAGCCTTTTGCGGTGGCGTGGGCTAGCTCGGTGATTCTTTGTTTTAAGAGTTCGTTCGTTTCGTTTGAAAGCGAGCGCAGCGTTCCAGCTAGATATGCCGTGTCAGGGATGATATTTGTTGTTTCGCCGGCGGTGAATCTACCGAAGCTGACAACGGCACCATCGATTGGGTCAACGTTTCTTGCTACTATCGACTGTGCGTTAGTTAGAAAAGCTGCGCCGGCGACGATTGGGTCGCGCGTTAAATGCGGGAACGCTGCGTGACCGCCCTGTCCAGTAAAGGTTACGTGTGCTTCGCAAGCTCCAGCGAACAAGACACCTGGTTTAGTCAGGATTTCGCCGACTTTATGTTCGGGTGAAACGTGGGCTGCATAGATTTCAGTTATGTTGTAAGGGTCGAGGATTCCGTTATCGATCAACTCCACAGCGCCGCTGATTTTTTCTTCGGCGGGTTGGAAGATGATTAGATAATTTTGTTCTTGTCGCGGCCCGTTTAGAAGTTGTTCTAGGATGCCGAGCGCGATGGTTGTGTGGAAATCGTGACCACAAGCGTGCATAAAGTTTTCGTCAAGCGACTTGAAGTCGTGCCCTGTTTCCTCTTTGATCGGCAGCGCGTCGATGTCGGCGCGCCACGCGATTGTTTTCGAGGGGTTTGTGCCCTTGATGAAAACGAGAGTCGCCGTTTTATGCTCAGCAATTTCGACATAGTCAAAATCGCCGGCGACTTGCCCAGCGATTTTTCGGATATGTTCTGCGGTTTTGAATTCTTGGAAACTTTCTTCGGCGAGCTCGTGGAACTCGCGGCGAACTTTGATTAAATCCATATTAGTCCTCGATTAGGACGAAACGCTTTGCGTGCTCGCGCGGGTGGATGTCGGTGAATTCGTAAAAGTCGCGCATCCATTTTTGGAACGGGTTGCCCTGCTTGTGATAAACGATATTCAGATTTCCATCGCTCGACAGACCGAAGCTTTCGACGATATAATGATTGCCTTTGAAATGGCGATAAATGCTTCCGATTTTGACTCCGTAAAGCTCGCCTGTACGATTTGCCCGCACTACTAAATTTGAATCCAACATTTTGCTAACCTCTCTTTTAAGGGGAGCTCTAAAAACTGCTTTTGTTACAAAATTTTCTATTTTTCATTTATCAAGGAAATCGACAAGCTCCATGTGGTGCATGGTGCGCGGAGATTGACACAGAGAAATGGACAATAGAAAGTTTTGGGCAAAAATCATTTTTTAGAGATACACTGAGGTTATTATAGAGAAAGTTGGGCTAAATGTAAAGGTTTTTAGGGTTATTTGTCTAAATTGCGAAGCGCATCGATCAGACCAGTTTTGTCTTTGGTCTTTTGGTCGATTTTTTTGATTTCGCGCGCTGGAACGCCTGCGACCACTGTGTAAGGTGCAACGTCGTCAACGACGATGGCCCCGGCCGCAACAACTGCGCCTTGACCAACGCGAACGCCTTCGATTACGACTGCGTTGGCACCGACTAAAACGTCGTCTTCGATTATGACCGGAGTAGCTGAAGCTGGCTCAATTACGCCGGCTAAAACAGCTCCTGCTCCGATGTGGCAGTTTGCGCCGACCGTTGCGCGGCCGCCTAGGATTGCGCCCATGTCGATCATTGTTTTTTCGCCGATGATTGCGCCGATGTTGATTGTCGCACCCATCATGATAACAGCGTTGTCGCCGATTTCGACTTTGTCGCGGATGACCGCACCTGGCTCGATGCGGGCGTTGACTTCTTTTTTATCAAGTAACGGAACGCCAGTGTTGCGGCCGTCATTTTCGACTACGTAATCTTCGTCGATTAGATGTTTGTTTTCTTCAAGCCACGGCGCGATAATTGCCCAGTCACCGAACATGATGCAGAAGTGACAAGTCCCAAAGACTTTGACTTCGCTTGGGAATTTTAGTTGTTTTAGCGCACCCGACAAAGTGACTTTGACCGGTGTTGTTTTTGGAGCTGTGGCGATGAAATTGATTAGTTCTTCTGCTGCGTTCATTTAGATTTATCCTCTTTTAATTTTATTTTAATTGTTTCTTCGTCCATTGTTTTAGGCTGCACCACGTATTTTTTTTCAAGCGCGTGAAGCAGGTGGTTAATTGCCTTCATCACTTCTTTACGGGTGATGATGCCGATGAATTTTTGGTTATCGTCAACGATTGGCACGAAGGCGTGGTCGATCAGGGCGTGGCAGACGCTGTCGAGGCGCCAGTCGCTGGACAAGACGATGCTGTCGTTGATGACAATCTCGCCAACTTTTTTACTTTTTAGAATTTCGGGATCCATTTCGGTCGTTTTGAAACTCGCTGCAACGACGTCGGCTAGACTGACTAGCCCTTTGAACTCGCCCGCGTGGTTGATAACGGGGATTTTCGAGTAGCGCGTTTGGGTCAAAACGAGCAGGGCGTGCGAGAGCGAGTTATCATCGAACACCACGGCGACTTGGTCGGCTGGCATTAGGAACTTACCCTTTTTGTTATCGAGAAATTCTTCAACTACTCTACCTAACAAATTCGTACCTCATTTCTTTGATCGGTTCGTGTTTTTCATCGATGAATGTGACGGTGTATTTTTCGGATGTTGCTTCTAAGATTGCGTAAGATTTGCGGGGGCGCTGACCGCGCGGATAGCTGATGCTGCCGGGGTTGACGAACAAGACGTCGTCGATGTATTGCGCCACTTGCTGGTGGATGTGTCCGAACAGGACAATATCGACCTGCGTTCTTTGGGCGAGTTCGCGTAAATGGTTGATGCCGAAGTAGACGTTGTGCCGATGCCCGTGGGTTAGCAAGACTTTGAACCCTTTAACCTCAACGATTTCTTCATCGGGGAGTTCGTAGTACCAGTCGTTGTTTCCGGCGACCGCTATAAAGTGGTGCGCGAGGTCGGCGTCACTTGCCCGCCACTCCGCGTCACCCGTATGGAAGAAGGCGTCGACTTGCCCAGAGTATTTTTCGACGATTTCCTGGAGAATCGGTTGATTTCCGTGGTTGTCGCTGACGATTATCGCTTTCACACTCGCACCTCCATCTTTAATTATAAAATTATAGCAAATTTACGAGCGTTTCGCAAAATTTCTCGCAAAGATTAAGTGGTAAAAATAAGATTAGCGGACTTTTTGCGTTTTGTGGTCATTTTTGCCTAAAAAAGACCACAAAACGCCAAAAGTCCGCAGATTCCATCAAAAAGGCGACCCGCAGGCCGCCGTAAGTTATTTATTGTCGATTTTTTTGTGCAAGTCGATGATTTCTTGAGCGATGTCAACAAATGCAATCGAAGTCATCACGTGGTCTTGCGCGTGGATCATGTAGATGTCGATATCTACCTGCTCGCCTTGCGCGGCCTTCGTCAATAGGTCGGTTTGTTGGTGGTGAGCCTCCGATAACGCCGCCTTAGCCGCAACAATTTTGCTGTCCGCTAATTCGAAGTCGCCCGCTTTCGCTGCAAAAATCGCCTCGTAAGCACTTGCCTTCGCGTCGCCGCCGTACATGATTAAGCCCATCACGACATTCATATCTACTGCCATCGTGAACCTCTTAGAGCAAAGCTTCGGCAGTCGCCAAAACTTTTTCCCCATTCATCATTCCGTAGTCGATCATGTCGATCACGTCAACTGGAATTCCTTGTGGTTGGTATTTTTCTTGGAATTGCGCTTTCAAGTAGCGAACTTGTGGGCCCAACAAGATTACGTCAGGATGAGATGACGCCACGTAAGCATCAGCTTCCCCAGCAGGCACCGCGAAGATTTTCGCGTCGATCCCTTTTTCTTCGGCCGCTTTTTCCATTTTTGTAACTAACAAGCTTGTTGACATCCCTGCCGCACAAGCTAACATGATTGTTTTAGACATTTCGTTTCCCCTTAAAGTAGTTTTGTTAAAGTATATCACGAGTTGTAAACCTTTTCAATACTTTCGCACTTTTTTATTTCGTTTTTATTACCATTAAAAGACCTTGGGCAAGTGAAACCCGAATCGGCTCTGCGCCGATAAATTCGTTGCTTCCGAAAGTTCTCGGCGCTTCGAAGTTGGATGCTTCTAGCGTGTAGCGCGCCGATTCGATGGCGAAGTTTTTGACGTTTTTGACGATGCTGAAACCGATGTAATCGAAGTTTTCGTTATGTTCGATTACGTGTGTTCCTGCGCCGAGATAGCTGATTTCGTTATCTTCGTCTAAGATTTTGATTTTTTCTTTTATGCTCGTAAATCTCGGTTCAGCCGCTAAGTTTAAGTTGACTAACTCGTGGTCGATTCGTTTTCCGAGTGCTCCAAAAATTTGAAATTTAGTTGCGTTCGGAAATCTTTCGATTGCGGTAACGAGGGCTAGTTGCGAATCTGTGTCATCCTTTATCGGTGATGACGTTATCGTTTCTTTAGCTTCGAAACTTTTTTTGTCAACGCTATCGAAATCGCCAATCGCGATATCGACTTGGTAGCCGTTTTCAAAAAGCCATTTTGCCCCAGCATCAACTCCGATGTTTAGTCCGTTCGAGCGGTGTTTATCAAATAATTCTGAGCTTGGCAGGATGCCGCCGCAGACAATATTTATTATCATTTTAGACGCCTTTTAGAATCGCTAGATTCTTCTCGAGGTCACCATTAAAGACGAACGCTCCGCTGACTGCCGTGTCGGCACCTGCCGCTTTAACGAGCGAGCCGGTAACTTCGTCAATTCCCCCATCGACTAGAATTTCGAAATAGTGTTCTTTTTTCGCCCGAATTTGGATCAAGCGAGCGATTTTATCAAGTGAATTTTTGATGAATTTTTGACCGCAGAAACCTGGATTGACGCTCATGACCGCGACGTAATCGACGACATCTAAGAGCGGTTCAACCATAATTAGCGGCGTTCCAGGGTTAATTGCCACACCGGCTTGGACTCCGTAGCTTTTAATTGCCGTAAGGAGTCTGTGGATGTGCGGATTCCCTTCGAGGTGGACGCTGATGCCGTGCGCGCCGGCTTTTGCGAGTGGCTCGATGTAGTCCTCGGGGCGTTCGACCATCAGGTGAACATCCATCGGAACGTTGACGTTTTTGAATTTGTTGATTGTTTCGACCATCGAAACCCCGAAGGTGATGTTCGGCACGTAATTGCCATCCATAATATCGACGTGGAAACTATCGGCTCCGGCCTCTTGCGCCCGAATTAGGTCTTTCTCTAAATTCAGCATATCCGCTGCCATAATTGACGGTGAAATTTTCATTATCCTTTTTTCGCTTTCTTAATATATTCTTCGCGACGATTCTCGATTTCCTCGATGAATTGCAAGTAGTCGTCGTAGCGACTCTCCAAAATAAAGCCCTCTTCAAGGCTGGCTTTGACCGCGCAACCGGGTTCGTGCGTATGCGTGCATTCGCGGAATTTACATTCGCCTTGCAGCTCGCGCATCTCGACAAACGTCTCGCGGAGGCTAACAACCGAGTCGATTTGGGTTAAATCAACCGCCGAAAATCCTGGCGTATCGGCAATTAACCCATCAAAAACGTGATGAAGTTCGACGTGTCTAGTCGTGTGTTTACCGCGTCCGAGCTTGTCGGAAATTGCATCAGTTTTTAAATCCAAGGTCGTGTCGAGTTCGTTTAGGAGCGTAGATTTTCCGGCTCCGGTTTGACCAGTGAAGACGGTGACGTTATTTTTAAATAACGGTTTTAGCGGTTCGAGGTTCAGGTTGTTGATGACGGCGTAGCCGATGCGCTCGTAATATTCAAAGATGTTCTGTGTTTCGTCGAGGTCCTCGTCCGGCAAAAGGTCGAGCTTCGAAAAATACAAAATCGGTTTGATGTTGTGATATTCTAATACTGAGATCATTCGATCGAGCAAGTTTAGCGAAAGCTTTGGTTCGGCGACGCTTGCCACCACGACTGCCTGGTCGACGTTTGCGATCGACGGGCGGATCAGCTCGTTTCGGCGTTCGTTAATTGCCATGATTAGGCCGTTCGGTTCGAATTCGACGTCGTCGCCGACGAGCGGTTTGATGCCGCGGTCGCGAAAATTGCCTCGAGCCCTGGTTTGGAAGACTTCGCCGGCCGTTTCGATGTAGTAAAATCCGCTCATTGCTTTGATGATTGTGCCGTTCATACGAATCCCTCCTGTATCGAATATTTTAACATTAAAACGAATTTTTTTCTATAATACTGTAAAAGTTTTGTGAAAATGTGTTATTATATTTTGGAGAGATTTGGAGGATTTTTATGAAATTTATCAGTTGGAATGTTAACGGCCTGCGGGCAATTTTGCAAAAGGATTTTATCGAGGATTTCGCTCGATTAGATGCGGATATCGTCGGTTTGCAGGAAACGAAGTTACAAGAAGGTCAGACGCCGTTTGAGCCGGAGGGCTATCACGCTTATTGGAATTACTCGCGAGCGCGCAAAGGTTACTCGGGCGTTGCGGTTTTTTCTAAGGCTGAACCTTTGAACGTGACTTATGGAATCGGTGTGGAAGAATACGATATCGAAGGTCGCGTGATCACTTTGGAATTCGCGGATTATTACTTTATCACGTGCTATACGCCTAATTCGGGGAGCGAGTTGAAGCGTTTGGACTTCCGTCAGTCGTGGGAAGACGTGTTCTTGAAGTATTTGAACGGGCTTGATAAGCCGGTTGTATTGTGTGGTGATTTGAACGTGGCGCATACGGAAATCGACTTGAAAAATCCTAAGACTAACCGCAAAAATGCTGGTTTCACGGACGAAGAGCGCACGAAGTTTGACGTCTTGCTATCGAACGGTTACGTCGATACGTTCCGTCATTTCTATCCTACTCAGGAACAGATTTATTCGTGGTGGAGCTATCGTTTCAGCGCACGAAAGAACAATTCAGGGTGGCGGATCGATTATTTCATCACAAGTGAGTCGTTGAACTCTAAATTAGTCGATGCTAAGATTTTAAACGATTATATGGGGAGCGATCACTGCCCAGTTGAGCTTGATATCGAAGTGTAGACTTAGAAAAAGGGGGATTTTGATGAATTTTTTAATTTTTCGGCCGAAAAATTAAGGTTGTATACTTTCTAATGGGGTTTGTTCGAAAACTCAAAAGACATATTGATTCCAATTTCTGATAAAATGATTTTACACTACTAAAATCAACCACAAGAAAGAGGAGAATCAAT
>JAISJW010000002.1 GCA_031261175.1 Lactobacillales bacterium | reverse complement strand
CCATTCGAATCCTCTTGGACCGTGTAAGTTCCAAGTAAAGTCGGATCCGAATAAATATATGCTGTAATTGTGTCCCCCGCGTTTACGCTAGGGCTGTCAATCGCGATGCGGATATCGCGCCCCATTTGAGTCGAATCAATCGAAACGCCACCGCGGTTAGCATCGACTAATGAGTCAGACGTCACTACGTTCACAGTAGTTCCAGGCACGGCTGGAGTTTGCGTATCGCTCGGCGTTGCTGGATCTGTTGAATCTTGCGGTTCTGTTGAGTCAGTTGGAACCGTAGGTTCTTGAGAATCCGTTGGTACTGTCGAATCTTGTGGTTCACCAGTGTTTTGCGAATCCGTCGAAGAGTCATCACTAGGCGGTGTAACATCCGATCCTGAACCGTTTTGCGTAACCCAGATGTGGGCACGAGTCACGTTTCCAGCAAGGTCCGTTACATCTACTTCGAAGTAATTATCTACGCCTGGAATTAATTTGAGCGCATCTTTGTAGTCAACATCTTTAAAGTTCTCTTTGTCGGCTGGCCAGATTCCTTCGCGGTTTGCATTCTTAGAATGGAAAACCATGCTTCCGTTAACTCGTAAGTTGAAATCTCCTTGATTATCGCCAAAGACACCATCAAGATCCAATTTCCCGTTAGTCGAGTTGATTGTGTACTCGCCTAAATCATTGATACTATTAGGTAAGTTCAGCGGATTATCTACGTTCGGATTATCTGCCGTGTGCTTGAACTTATCGCTAAGCTTCAGCGTAGGCGCAGTAACATCCACGTAGAAATCTAACATGTTTTTGGCGAGTCCTACCGGTTCTTCGCTAAGTTGTTTCGCGGCGTCATAGTCGGCCGACAAATAATCTATATAATCATAAACAAAAGTAAAGTAACTTTCGCTGGTATTTTTTAAATTTAGATTATATACAAACCGGGTGAAACCAGTTATCGGATCATAGCTTTCGGGTTTAAATTCGTTGGCTTCGCTAGCTTTTTCATCCCCCGCTAGAACGTGGGCGTTTCTGAAATCATCACCGTGTGCAACCCCTAGTTTATAAGTTCCGTCACCTGTAGCAGGATTTGTTATTTTATAAAATCCAGATTTCACTTTTGCACTGTTTACGATATTAACTTCATTCGGAAGAAAATAATCTTTTCCATTCTCATAAGAAGCATCGAACTGAATAATTCCTTTATATCCCATTTGATAAACGAAGCTGTACGAAGTGTAGTCCGTACAATCCAAATCTCTGACTTCAATTACATTACCATTATCTACTGTTTTAAAGTTTGTTTTAATAGCGTTATGGTTGCTGATATCAGGTCTAAACGATTGAGCAGGCAATTCAGTATTGTCTTTGCTATAAACTTTTCCTTCCTTTTCATATTCGCCTGCTGTCAAATTAATAACTGCAAAGTGATCATTTCTTCTTTCGTCAGAAACGCGGGCAATTGGCATTTCCCCTTCGGAATCTCCCAATCTATAGGATTGAGTCGAGTCTATTGCAATATCATAGCCCTCAGTCAGCCAAATTGGCTCTTTTCCTCTCAGTTTATCAGTGCTAATAACCCCTTCTGCTTTAAGGCGGTTTATTTCTTTTGAGATAACATCCGAAGCATATCCGTGAGGTAGACCATCTTTTTCGAAGTAATCTCGTTTGTCATATTGATTATCTGGACTTAATACTGGTTGCCCATCACTTGCGAGAGCATCTGTAGCAAAGCTTGCAGTTGCAAACTGCTCAACACCTTCCGCATCATAAGAGAAAACAAGATCTCTAGCTCTTTCAAAAAGATGATCTAACGGTTGTCCGCTCGGACCGAATATTTTATCTAATTTAGAGTGGTATGTATTTGCATCATAATGAACCCACGTTGAAAATTCATGGTTAGCATCCGGAGTTATTTTAGTTTCTTTATTAATATAAAATTCTTTGTCAGAATAGCCTTTAACGTGAACTAATTGATTAATGACATCAATCTGAGATTCATCTTCAATAACAACAAATGCACTGCTATCTGCCCCTACGTGTACTGGCAATTGAAGTCTGAATCCTTGCGTATCAGAAGGTTCGCCGTTTTCAAGTAATTGCGGCTTTTCAAATATACCCGTGTTACCAGCTACATCATCAACCGCCAAAAAGAAATCATTTTTTCCATCAACTATTTCTGAAGCTATGTATTCCGGAACTTCCTGATGAACAGGTTTGCTTCCTTTGAAATCCTGACCCAATAACTCTTTGATTGTGCCTAGGCTGGTGCTTCGACCGTTCGCTCCTACGCCGATTTCTTCAGCGTTATAAAATCCTGAGCCATTTTCTGTAAGGGTGAAATCAACGTAATATTTTCCATCCAAAGCCTTACTAAACTTAACGTCAGAAATTTCAGGTTTAGTATTATCAACTATTATCGGAATATCTTTTGTTTGCTCTGTATCTCCATCGTGAGTACCAGTTCCTTTTAACTGATAATAATATTGGCCATCGGATACTTGCTCGTCTAACCCAGTGGTAGCGTTCTTTTTAGTTCCGTTCCAATTTATATCTTTATCGGAATACGTAAAGTGCCCACCGAAATAAGAAAAAACACTAGGAGATTCATACGCTGTTGTTTTTAGGGTTTTTATTAGTTTTTTGTCGTTATCTAAAATATTAAATTGTAGATTTTTAGTATTTCTTAATAGACTAATATATGGAATTAATTTCTGCTTAGCATCTGCATTTCCAGATGCATACGCGATTTTATTTTCATCGAAGTACGCATGTTCATGTTCGAAAGAATAATCAACGCCTAACATTCTGCCCGGTCCTACAGGACACGTTTCCTCAAATCTCTGCTGATTGCCGATTGAACCATCTTCGTATGCAAACTTATCAAAAATAGGATTATCATCAATGTGACCTGTATATCCAAAATAAGGAATAACAGCTGTTTCATCACTTCCGACTTCCTGAACGCCGATATACCCTTCTAGCCAATTAGCTTTAAAGTTAGGATCTTTTAGATCAAGAGTTCCGCTAATTTCTACTTCTTTTCCTGGTTCAAGAGTAATAGTTTCGTCATAACCTTTTGATAGCGTAAGACTTGCCACGCTCTCTTTGAGAGGGAAATCTAGCGATCTACACACTGCATAATGATTATCATCGCTATCTAAATCATTTATATCGTTCTGGGCGTAAACGTGATTATATTTCGGGTCAAGTTTGTACGATTTAGTTGTATTACCAAAATTCTTCAATACAACGCTGAAACTTGTGTGCGCCCCTATTTCTTTAAGAGCTAGCGACACATCTCCATCTTTTTTATCGGTAAGCGACGTTGTCGTTGATAACGCCTTAGAAGCATTAACTTCACCCGCTCCTTGACGACGTGGCGAAACTAAAGTTTCCTGCTTAGCAAACGTTTCTTTATCGGCGTCACTTGCCGGAGTTTGTCTTAAATCAACATCGCTCCATTTCAGTTTATCGGTTTCATCTAATTTAATTTCTGGATTATCGGTTTGGACATTCATGTAATCAGAACTAAATGGCGACTCAAAAATCGGGGTAGCCGAGTTCATCAATAGATTTTTCGATTGTTTAATTAAATCTTTACCTGTTTTATGGCCGGTCAACGATTTAAGATGTTGAAGCAGCAAAGCGGTAATGCCTGAAGTTTGCGGTGTCGCCATCGAAGTCCCGCTCATACTTTGATATGCATTATTATTCTTCAACGACCACACGTTCGATCCAACAGCTGTTATTTCCGGTTTTAATTCCAAATCCTCCGATGGCCCATAACTGCTATACTCCGCCATTCTGCCTCTTTTTGTATTTTCGACATTTTTATACGTGTTTTTCAAATTATATTCGGGCAGTTTTTTTCCGGCTTTAATTGCCTCTTCGTTAAGCTCGTTGATTTTCTTCGCCAATTTAACACCATCATCTGCAGGTATCACTATAGCAGGGAAATCAATATCCGTACCGTGAAAATCATCATTCAACTGTCTATTCAGTGCAAATGTAACGTAATCGTTTTCGGTTCTAGGCGACCCACTTTTAGGAGCTACATAAATAACCCCAGCTGCACCTGCTGAATCTAAGTTGTCGCTTAAAGTTTTTTCAGGTCTGTAATTGCGATACCCTTGGTAACGAACCCATGGAACGATAACAATTTTCCCTCTTACATCCGTTCCTGGAAACTCGCTCGAATCAACCTCAGAGTCAAAAGGATTATGCCAATTGCCTGAATATCCATCTAAATCCGTTTTGAATCCTTGACCAAGACCGAAACTATCGAAATCATAATCAAACGGATTTCTACTTTTCAAAACGTCTTCCTTGAGTACGTTAAGTTCGTGTTCGTAGCTTGCAATCACACCGCTAGAATGTAGCGCATCCTCCCACGGCGAGAAAGGCATATTGGGAACGTCAACCTCATCGGTCCCTAATCCCAAGCGTTTAACACCAGATTTATCAAAACTATCTTCGCTGAACATCATACCTGGAACAAGACTAATTCCTGCACTTGATAAACCACTGACTACTGATGTATTTATATCTTTTCGCATAGAATTCCAATAAGCCGCGTGATTATCTTTTAAAGTCACGATGTTATAGTTTGAATCTGGGAAATCTTTTAGTTGTTCGTTGCTATCATAAAGGGCTCTACTAAACATCCCAATAAGTTTTCCGTCGACATTATCAAATGCTTTGAGTTGTTTTTCATCTTCACCGAAGATTTCCAACCCTGGAATTTGCGCGGATTTATTTTGACTTGCCGCTACCGACAGTGCATACGGATTGACCGAAGGCGCCCCTACTGTTTGACTCAATTGCGAAACCCCTTGCCCGTGTCCCTTTCGAAACTCCGCCGTTGTTATCAACGAATTATAGTCACCGGCATTACCGGCAGCTACCACTGAAATGACACCTTGCTCGGCTGCTTTTTCGATAGCTACATCTTCAAGATCTTCGCTAGTTATCCCGTTGTCTGAACCTATTGACATGCTGATTACGTCTGCACCCAATTTAACGGCATCTTCAATCGCTGCTACAACGGTTGGTGTAGTACAGCTTTCGCCTTTCATAAATCCGTTCGAGAATATTTTCAAATCTAACAATTGCGCTTGCGGAGCCGCTCCATCGATGTGATGAATATCATCTGCGACGAGCGAGTCAATCGAATCTTTAGCTGCTTGATCTAGCGGTTTTCCCGCCTTTTCCAGGCTATCTCTCGCGCTATCTTTTAGATAGTCAGTACCGTCAGCTCCTGCAATACCAGCGACGTGCATTCCGTGCATAGTATTTCTATCAAGATCAGCAACATCTGTACTGTTTTCGTCAGCGTAGTTATAGGCATACGGAATTTTCGGTGATAGGTATCGTCCTTTTAGCCCCTTGGTTGCGATTAATTCGTTTACCGAATCTTCAGATAATCGAGCCGAATCCGGAGCGTGTGACAGGTCGTTGTGTTTATAATCAATACCCGTATCGACAATGGCGATTACCATCCCCTCGCCGTGCAGTTTAAGGCCTGGAATTGCCACGCCGTTCCACGCTTCTTGGACTTTGTCCAAATCATTTTGACCGGCATCTTGAGGTGTGTAAGTTTTCACTTCCCCGACCGATTTTACGCCTTTTAATTTGGCGATTTTATCGATTTCACTCAACTTCGCTTTAGTCGTGAATGCGTTGACCAAATACCCGAATGAGTGATCTTTTTTGCTATCAAAATCATTCTTGTGTTTCGTAACGCTATCAACTGCATCTTTCAAGCTATCCTGTTCACCGATAACCGAATCCGAAACCGAATCAATTTCTTTCAGTCTCTTTCTCGACCCATCAGGTCTATGCTTGATATGCTTAATAGCCGCCGCCGAATCCAACTCGACGATGATGTCGACAGTTGAGTCCTTGAACGGCTCAGCTTTACTCGAGTCGATTTCTGAGCTTAATTGCTCCGTAATTTTATCGCGACTCTTCTGTTGTTCTTTTTCGAAAGCGTTTCTCATTTTTTCGAAATTGCTTTTACTGCTATCGTTTTCGACAGCATAAGTGATACTTGGAACGGCAAGCGCAAAGTTCATCGCTGCCGCCGCCGCTAATACCCCTAGCATTAGCGTTGCTTTATTCCTATTTTTCATAAATATACCTCCCCAGATATAATTTTCAAAATTATACAGTTAAACTTTTGATTTTTTTGAATTATTAAGAAATTTGTATAAAAATTCGTTAATTTTATTAATTTTTGCTTATTATGCAAATAATTTGATATATTTAAGTATAGGCTAAAACTATGGAGTTGTAAAAATGCAATCGTTTTCAATTTCGCTTCAAGAAAGCGTTCGCATTTCTCTGGTTTTTGTTCGCGCATCCACGCTTATTTTCGATTATGCGGTTTTAACGCGTTTTTTACCCAATCCGAGGTCTGAAATGCCTAAAAACCGCGTTAAAACCGCATACGAATTTTTATCCAACGAAAAACACGCAATCTTTTTACAGATTACGTGTTTTTGGTGTTATTTTTCGCTTATTTTTCGTCTGCGCAGCAAAAAACGGGCTCACTTGCCCGCTTTGTTTTATTTTACGTTTGGAATGTGCACGAAGCCGTGCGCTTTGTAGTTGTCGTACATTTCGATTTTGCTCAGCGGCGGGATGCTGCCGGCGAAAACTTGCGTACCTTTTCCACCTTTTGGCTCCGTGCGCTGCATCACGGTGACCGTCGTTTCCTCGTTTTTGCAGACGAGCCGGCCTTTGTCGATGCCAATTAGGACGAATACCATCTTCGCCCCAGTCACCGTTTCGATTTGCAGACCTGTAACCGCCGAACCGTTGATTTTAAGAACGCCGACCAGATTATCCGCGACGATTTTCGCCTGCGTTTCTTCGCTCAGCTCGTTGAAAGCTTTCGCCTTCTCTTTTTCCTCTTTGGTTACGCCGTTCTTGTCTTTTCCGTTACGGTCGTACCCTTCCGAATTAAAGCCCTCGCGGTTGTAGCCCTCTTTGTCGATTCCGTCTTTGTTGAAACCGTCCTTGTCGTAACCTTCCGCGTTGTAACCTTCGTGGTTGAACCCGTCGGCATTGTAGCCAGTCGCGTTATAGCCATCTTTGTCATAGCCTTGCGCGTCGAATCCATCTTTGTTAAAGCCGTCTTTGTCGTAACCTTGCGCGTCGAATCCGTCCTTATTGAACCCGTCTTTATCGTAGCCTTTTTTGTCGAAGCCGTCCTTGTTAAAGCCGAAAATATTGTAGCCATCTTTGCTAAAGCCGTCGTGGTTGAAACCCTGCGCGTTGTAGCCCTTTTTGTTGTAGCCATCGCGGTCGTAGCCCGCCTTGTTATACCCCTTGGCGTTATACCCCTGCGCGTCGTAACCGTCTTTGTTGAATCCCTCTTTATTGAATCCAGCCTTGTTGTAGCCCGTCAGATAATATCCGTCATTAAAGATTGGATAACTCACTCCAAAACCAACCGTGGCAATTAAAAGCAGCGCTGCGAACAGAATTCCGGAAACTAAAAATTTGTGTTTTATCATACCGCTATGGGCGCCTTAATCGCCGGATGAGGATTGTAATTTAGCAGTTCAAAATCTTCGACTTCAAGGTCGAAGATTGACTTGCCCGAATTGATTTTAAGCTCTGGCATTTCTCTGATGTCGCGGCTCAGCTGCTCGTTAATCTGGTCGAAGTGGTTGACGTACAGGTGCACGTCGCCAAAAGCGTGGACGAAATCGCCAACTTCAAGGTCGCACTCGCGCGCGATCAAGTGCGTCAACAGCGCGTAACTTGCGATATTGAAAGGCACGCCTAAGAAATAATCCGCACTGCGCTGATAAAGTTGGCAGCTCAGTTTCCCGTCGAACACGTAGAATTGGAACATCGTGTGACACGGCGGAAGCGCCATCGTCGGAACTTCTTTTGGATTCCAGGCGCTCACGATCAAGCGGCGCGAATCCGGATTCTTTTTAATCAGCTCGATTAAATCAGCGATTTGGTCAACGCCGTCGAAGTCGCGCCACTGTTTACCATAGACGTTACCTAGGTCGCCATGTTTTTTTGCGAATTCATCATCGCTCAAAACTAGATCGCAATATCTTTTCAATTCGGCTTGATAAACTTCGTTAAACGCTTCGTCCTCAAGTGCGCGGATGCCGAAATTAGTCATATCAGGTCCCGTGTAATCAGATGATTTCGTATAACGTTCAAAGGCCCACTCATCCCAAATATGATTATTATTTTCTAATAAATAGCGGACGTTAGTATCCCCTTTTAGGAACCACAAAAGTTCGCTCACAACCAGTTTAAACGGCACGCGTTTTGTCGTCAGCATCGGGAATCCTTCGGTCAAATCAAAGCGCATTTGCGCGCCGAACAGGCTTTTAGTGCCCGTGCCGGTGCGGTCGCTCTTTAAATTGCCTTCTTTGAGAATTTGTTTCGCTAAATCGAGGTAGTTTCTTTCGCTCATTTTACTTCTTTCTATATCCTTTGAGAGTGTATTCCATTTTTTCTTCGTCGAATTCTTCGCTGAAAATCAAGTTGTCTTTTTTGATGCCGTCGATCTTGTATTGCTCGTAAATCGGCAAGTGAACAACGAATTCTTCAAGCAAAAATTTCAGGGTGTCTTCGATGTATTCGCCCAGCAGTTCCTTAGAAGCCGGGTCTTTGGCGCTGATTAAAATCGAGTCTTTTTTCGTTCGCACAAAATCGCTTGACGCGAGATCTGCCTTGTTGTAGACGACCAAAGTCGGAATTTTATCAGCATTTATTTCGGCGAGAATTTCGTCAACCACGCGCTCGTGCAGGTGGTGGTTTTCATCGCTCGCATCGACTACGTGAAGGAGTAAATCCATTTCCGCAACTTCTTCGAGCGTCGATTTAAACGCCTCGATTAATTGGTGCGGCAGGTCTTGGATGAACCCAACCGTGTCAGTAAGCGTAACTTTCAAGCCACTTGGAAGTTGGAAGCTTTTTGTCAGTGGATCAAGGGTTGCAAAAAGTTGGTCCTCTTCGTAGGCGTGAGCATCGCTCATCAGGTTTAGGGTCGTTGACTTGCCGGCATTTGTGTATCCGACCAGACCGATTTTAATGACGCCGGAGCTCAGGCGGTCTTTGCGGATCAGCTTGCGGTGCTTCTCATTTTCTTTCAGGTTCGCCTTGATGATATCGATACGATGGCGAATGACGCGACGGTCGCTTTCAAGTTTCGATTCACCCGGACCGCGCGAGCCGATACCGGCACCGAGTCTTGAAAGTGATGCTCCCATCCCGCTTAAGCGTGGCATAAGGTACCTAAGTTGCGCTAGCTCAACTTGGAGGAAGCCCTCGCGAGTCGAAGCGCGCATCGCAAAAATATCCAAGATTAATTGGACGCGGTCGATGACCTTAACGCCTAAAATGTCGGATAAATTTTGATTTTGTCTAGGTCCGAGTTCGTTGTTGAAGACAACGAGGTCAGCCTCGGTTTCGTCAATCAAGGCGATGAGTTCATCAACCTTCCCTTTACCGATCATCGTCCGACCATCAACCTTTTCGCGGTTTTGCAACAATTGCCCGACTACCTCGCCTTGCGCGGTGTCGACTAAGTTCGCAAGCTCCTCGATTGAGCTCTGAAACGAGTAGTGATTCTCTGGCGTTTCCACTGCAACGAGCAGAACGCGTTCTTTTTCTTCTTTGTTTTCTATCATTCGACAATTATACCAAAAATCGGCTCGATTTTCTATCTTTGGAGGCAAGTAAATTCGCCCTAATCGCTTTTAAGCCCTTTTTTAGGCATTTCGAGGTCCGAAATGCCTAAAAAAGGGCTTAAAAGCGATTAGGAAATTTTAACCTAGGATAAAACGGGTCGAAAAGTAGATAATTAGGGCTAAAATTAGCGAAATTGCTAAAACTAGCAAAATTAAATTTAATTTCGGTATTTTTTTAGCGCGTTTTTTTCGTTTTCGTGCTTTTTTCAGTTCTTTTTGAAACTCAGCCTTAGCTAGTTCGCGGATTTCTAATTCATTCATAGACTGCGCACCATATAGACATCTTTGCAGTAACCTTTGACCGAACTATAAACGCGTTTCGCCTGGTTTTCCGTTTTGCAAATCGCAAATACACTCGGACCGCTACCGCTCATCATCGCAGCCGTCGCCCCGTTATCAATCGCTGTCTCTTTGATTTTCTCAATCACAGGATACAGTTTGATCGTCACGTCTTCAAGGGTGTTCCCCATAGCGGCAGTTAATGCATCGTAATCTGCCACTTCGACCGCTTCGCGAATTTTCGCGCAAGCAACATCGTTATATTGTTCGGGTTTGAGTGCCTCGAAAATATCTTTTGTGCTAACGCCAAAATCCGGTTTGATTAATACGACCCAGCTCGGCATCATCGGCGCCATCAACTCAACGTTTTCGCCGCGTCCAGTTACGAACGCAGTTTTCGAATAAACACAGTAAGGCACGTCGCTTCCGATTTCCTCACCAATTTTAGCGAGTTCTTCAAGCGATAAATCTAATTTCCAAAGTTCGTTCAACGCGCGCAACGTCGCAGCTGCATCGCTCGAACCACCAGCTAACCCTGCTTGAATCGGTATTTTCTTGTCTAGCTCAATCTCAACGCCGCTTGTAATCCCGAATTTTTCGCGCAATATTTTAGCGGCTAAATAAACGTGATTGCGGTCGTCGAGCGGCAGCGAATTGCCGTTATTGATGGCCAAAGAAATCGCGCCGTCCGCCGTTTCGCGAACACTCACGATGTCGGACAAATCGATCGATGTCATCACCATCTCGAGATCGTGATAACCGTCGGCGCGCTTGCCGATTACGTTGAGGCCCAGATTGATCTTTGCCGGCGCCTTTTCGATAATTTCAAACATTAAATTTCGGCCACTTTCTCGAAGTAACGCGTCGCGCCCTCGAAGGCGTGAGCCGCTTGATACATCGTTTCCTCGTCAAAATGTTTCCCGATGATTTGCAGACCGATTGGCAAGTTTTTAGAATCAAAACCAGCCGGGATGCTCATCGCTGGATTTCCAGTTAAGTTAGCCGGAATTGTCATGATATCGCACATATACATAGTGACCGGATCGGTGATGCCGCCGATTTCGTAAGGCGTCATCGGCGCAGTCGGCGCGATGATTAAGTCGTAATCAGCGAATACTTTATCAAAATCGTTTTTTATTAAATTGCGGATTTTCCCGGCTTTTTTGAAGTGGGCGTCATAATGGCCAGCGCTCAAACTGAAAGTTCCAAGCATGACGCGGCGTTTAACTTCCGCCCCAAAACCTTCGCTACGCGAGTTAACGTAAACGTCATCTAAGTTATCGAAATTAGGCGTACGGTACCCATAACGGATTCCGTCAAATCGTTGCAAGTTACTAGACGCTTCGCTGGAAGCGACGATATAATAAGCTGCAACTCCGTATTTTGCGTTTGGAAGTTCAACTTCTTCGACGACAGCACCAAGTTCGCGGAATTTATCAGCCGCTGCGATTACTGCCGCTTTAACATCAGGTTCAACACCTTCCGCTAGCCAGTCAGCCGCAATAGCGATTTTCATGCCCGCAACACCGGCATCGATGTTCGCTGTAAAGTCTGGAACTGCATGCCCAGAACTTGTCATATCCTTTTCGTCCAAACCACTAATAGCCTGAAGAGCATAGGCGTTATCTTTAACGCGACGAGTCAACGGCCCGATTTGGTCAAGCGACGATGCGAAGGCAATTAAGCCCGAACGCGAAACGCGACCGTAAGTCGGTTTCATCCCAACGATGTTGTTAAATGCCGCTGGCAAGCGAATCGAACCACCCGTGTCACTACCTAAAGTAACCGGGGCAAAACGAGCCGCCACAGCCGCCGCGCTACCTGATGAAGATCCACCAGGAACACGCGTCAAATCCCAAGGATTGTGAGTTGCACCGAAGTAAGAAGTTTCCCCGCTTCCGCCCATCGCAAACTCATCCATGTTTAATTTACCTAAAGTAATTAAATCGTGTTGATTAATTTTATCGATTACAGTCGCATCATAAACCGGAACGAAATTTCCAAGTATTTTTGATGCCGCAGTAGTCTTCACTCCCTTGGTCACGATGTTATCCTTGATCCCAATCGGAATTCCTGCCAACACATCGTCAGCCGAAATACCTTTAAGGTCAATTGCCGCGGCTTCTTCTAAAGCCGCTTCTTTTGTTAAGGTAATGAAGGCGTTTACCGCCGAGTCACTTGCCTCGATCCGGTCGTAGTAAGCACGGACGATGTCGACCGCTGTAATTTCGCGAGAGACCAAAAGGCCGTGTAATTCCTCGATTGATAGTAATGTCAAATCCATTTACGCGCCCTCCCCTTTGTCGATGATCGTCGGCACCTTGATATAGTTTCCGTCGCGCTCAGGCACGTTCGCCATCAATTCCTCGACCGGCAAAGTGCGGGTTTCGTCATCATTTCGCATCACGTTGATGTTTCCGCTGACGTTATCTAAGAACTCGATTCCGTCAACGTCGACAGTGTCTAGCTGCTCAACGAAATTCAGGATTTTATCGAAACTTTGCGTAAACTCGGCAACTTCGCTCTCGTCGAACTTCAGAAACGCCAGTTTCGCTACGTGGTTGACTTGGTCAACATTAATTTTTGTCATCTTCAAACATTCCTTTCAGGGCCGCAAACGGATTATTGTCCTGCTTGACCTCTTCTTCGTGCGCCGCCAGATCCGCCTCGCTCAGCACCACCCAGCCATTTCCGCTCGGCATTTCGTCGCTCAACTCCTCTTCGGGAGTCAAAATTCTTAACGGCAAGTTAAGCACCACATTATCCGCAACCGCCTGAACTAAGTCGATATGGTCTTCTTCGATCAGGATGATTTCCTCGTCGGGCGTCGTGTCATCCTTCGCCGCGTACTGATCTTGCGTCATCATGACCTCGGAAACTTCTATTTCGAAATCGAATGTCACAGGCTCAAGCGAGCGGCTCGACGGCATCACGATTTCCGTCGTCGCCTTAAAATTCAGCAAGTATTCAGTCTTGCTCGGAACCAGCGTTCCCGTCACTCGCGACTTGCCTAAAACGTCGAGGACGTCATTCGTCCGGGCCAGCAAACTTTCTTTGATATCAAGGCTTTCATCGATTGGAATCACGTCGCCCTGTTTTTTTTCTAAATCAAGTATTGAGTATTTCATCTACAACCTCGCTCAATTTCATCGAATTGCTCGCCTTCAACATCACCCGCGTGTCGGGCGTTATCGCGCGTTTCAATTCCGAAATCAATTCCTCTTTCGCGTTTTTTGCGAACCAGTTCGCTTTGGGCAATTCCGCGGCTAACGCCGCCATTTCGTCGCCGTATAAAAAAATTTCATCGGCATTAATTACAGTTTTTAAATCTTTGTGATAATTAGTTGAGTTTTCACCAAGCTCCAACATGTCGCCTAAAACTAAAATGTTTTTCACGTTTTTCGGTGTTGTATTTTGGAAGTTTTCAATCGCTAATTTCATCGCGGTCGGATTAGCGTTATAAACGTCGCTGAAAATGCTGATGTTATTTGGCAGTCTGTGCCAGTCGCCACGGTTTTTAGTTACTTCGACCGTTTTTAATGCATCTTTTATATCTTTTATGTCGACATTTAATTCAAGGCCTAGATATATAGCTTTGAGTGCGTTTTCGACATTATAAAGCCCAGAAAGCGGAATTTCAAATTCGCCTAAATCTTTAACCGTGAATTTGGTTGAATCCTCTTTTTGTTCAACGTTTGTTACTTTCGACAAGCCAACAGGCGTGCCGTCTAATAACGGTTCGTCTTCTGGAATTAGCGTGAAGCCCGTTTTAACTTTACCTTTTTCTTTAGCGATATTTTCGCGACTGCCTAAGTTTTCGATATGACTTTCGCCGATAATCGTAATGATTGAATAGTCAGGTTTAGCGATGTTGACCAGAACGTCGATGTCGCCTTCGTGATCCATTCCCATCTCTAAGATTAGGATTTGCGTATCGTAATCAGCGCTTAAAACCGTGTAAGGCATTCCAATTTCATTATTATAATTACCTTGCGTTTTATACGTTTTATATTTTTTTGACAAGACGCTTTCGACTAAATCTTTCGTCGTCGTCTTCCCGTTCGAGCCAGTTATCGCAACAACTTTCATATCGTTTTTTTCGATATAGGCTTTGGCTAATTTATGAAGTGCCCCTAATCTGTCGTCAGTTTTTAAACCAACATTGGGAGCAATAACTTCGATAGCACCATTAACTCGAGCAACATCGATAAATTCAACGCCGTCTCGAACTCCGGGCAAAGTTAAAAAGATATCATTAGCTTTGATTTTGCGGCTATCGAATTCTAAATGATGAACTAAACGTTCATCAGCCGAAGGCTCACTTGCCTCGATTATTTTCGCTATTTCTTTGATTGTGAAATTCATGCTACATCTCCGTCGTAAGCGATTTTCGCAATTCGAAGCGCTCGCAAGCATAGCCAATCAGGCGTTCGATGAGCTCGGCGTTCGAAACGCCCATTTTCTCCCACATCACGGGGTACATGCTAAACGGCGTGAAGCCAGGCATCGTGTTGACCTCGTTGAGGTAAATCTGGTTGTCCTGCGTCAGGAAGAAATCGCAACGTGTCAGGCCTGAACAGTCAAGCGCGTTGTAAGCCTTGACCGCATATTCCTGAATTTTTTTCGTCGTTTCTTCACTGATTTTCGCCGGGATATCCATGATGATTTTATTGTCGAGATATTTCGACGAGTAGTCATAGAACTCGACGTCCTTGACGATTTCGCCAGGCAAGCTCGCCTTCGCGTCGTAGTTTCCAAGGACAGCTACTTCGATTTCGCGAACGTGAGCACCCTTTTCGATCATCACTCGGTTGTCGAATTTGAAGGCTAAATCGATGGCAGGCTCTAGGTCCTCGCGCTTCTCGATTTTGCTGATTCCGACGCTAGAACCCATATTAGCAGGCTTAACGAAAATCGGGAAATCTAACTCCGCAAAACTTTTCGCTAAGACCTCTTCGCGGTTGTGTTTCCATTCGTAGCGGTTTGTCGCGACGCTCGGAAGAAGCGGAATATCGATATCATCGAAAATCTGTTTAGCGACAATTTTGTCCATCCCCGCAGCCGATGCTAGAACGCCACAACCAACGTAAGGAACTTCTAGGACTTCTAAGAAACCCTGGAGCGTGCCGTCTTCGCCGTTAGGCCCGTGAAGAACTGGGAAAACGACAGTGTCGCTGACGTCCTTGAACACTTCCAAAGGATGCACTTCGTCGCCGAATTCTTTCAGGACTTTTTCATCCCGAGGTGTGCTAGTCAGCGTCGCACCGCGGCGCCACTTGCCCTCGTTTGAAATGTAGACCAGCTCCACGCTATAGCGCGCATAATCGGCGGCCTGGATGACCGTGTAGGCGCTCGAAATCGCCACGTCGTGCTCGGCGCTCTTCCCGCCGTATAATAAAATTAATTTCATATTGATTTCCCTCGCAATTACCCATAATTATACCAAATAAAGCCCCTAGAATTCAATATGTTTAGTCAGAATCGCGCTATTTTGAACGGTTAAAACGGCTTTCGGCTTTTTGCGAGTATAAACTTGACTTTTTTTGCACATTTTCGCTTTAATTCATCAAGTTTATACTCGCAAAAATTAAAAACCATTTATGGTAAAATATTATCTATGAATATCGAACACTACCGCGACCTCGCGTTGCAAAAACAAAAAGTGCACAAACAATTCCTCGCCGCACTCAAGAAAAAGCCGCCTAAAAACCTCGACAAAATCACCCGCGAACTCCACGACGAAGTCTTCGCCGAAATCGACTGCACCCAGTGCGCCAACTGCTGCAAGTCGCTCGGCCCACTCTTCACCGAGGCCGATATCGAGCGGATAGCAAAATTTACGAGAATGACACTCGCTAATTTCGAAGCAGATTTTCTACAAGTCGACGAAGACAACGATAAAATTTTCAAAGAGATGCCCTGTCCGTTTCTTGGCGGCGACAACCTCTGCGACATCTACGAAGTCCGGCCGAAAGCGTGTCGCGAGTTCCCCCATACCGACCGCAAAAAATTCTATCAAATAAATAATCTAACTATCAAAAACACCTTGACGTGTCCGGCGACCTATCTGTTCGTCGAAAAACTACGCGCGGAATTATCATAACAAAAAAGAGCCCGCGAAGGCTCTTTTATTATTGTTGCATATCTGGATTTTTACCGAGCAGCGAATGACGATAGCCGTAAACGAAATAAACGACAACGCCCGCGACCGCCCATAAAGCCGTAATGATCCAGTTGTGGAAACTCAAATTCCCCATCAACCAAATACAGGCAAGTCCCGCGATAATCGGCAGCACCGGACTCCAAGGAACCTTGAAACCATCGTTGTGATAATGCGCGAATTCTTTATTTTTCCGCAATACCGGAATCGCAAAACTCACAATCGTAAACGCACTCAAGGTCGCCATACAAGTTATCTCGGCAAGTTGCGCCGTCGAGCCGAAACTCGCGCATAAGATTACGCCAATCGTGCCGACCACTGTCGCGAAAATCGGCGTTTTGTGAGGACCGCCCGTTTTTCCAAAACGTTTCGGTAACAACCCATCGCGACTGACCGCAAAGATTGTGCGTGAAATCCCCATCAAGCCGACCATAGTAATCCCCGTCAAACCGATGAAAATTCCGATGGCGACAAAGTGTCCGATCAACGCCGCTAAAACTCCGCCCTGCGCTCCGACAACTTTAAACCCAGTAACTAAAGATAATTGCTGCGTTGGATGAGCCGCTAAATAATCAGCTATTTGTTGGTGGTTGACCATCCCCGCTGACACTAAAGCGATTGCAATATAAATTACGATGATTACTAAAATTCCGACAATCAAGCCCAAAGGCATATTGCGCCGCGGATTTTCCGTTTCTTCCGAGGCGGTTGTCGCCGTGTCGAACCCTAAGAAAGCGAATGTTGCGACCGCTGCTCCAGACAAGACTCCTCCGAATCCGCCGACGCCATCCTTCACTCCCAAAACCACTCCGAAGAACGACTCGCTAGCGTGTGATGCCGCTTTTGGCAAGAAGAACGGATGCATATTGGCAGCCTTGAAATAAATTGCCCCGGTCACGATAATCACGACTAAAATCACGAGCTTAATGACTGTCAGGACGTTAGCCACCTTCGCGACCGCTTTGGTCGAATAAATCAGCACTCCGCCGAAAATCACGCCACCAATCAATATCGGCAAGTCAACCCCTAAACCAAAGCCAAACAAAGTTACGTGGATTGTGTGCCAATCGATCCCGAAAATTGCGACCGTTTCATACAAATAGGTGCACCACGCTTTAAGCTCTGTTGAAATCGCCATCATCAGCCCTAGCAAAAGCGACCAACTCAGAACCCAAGCGACTATTTCGCCGATTGTCGCATAGGCAAATGTATAACTTGCTCCGGCCACCGGAATTTTATAGGCGAACTCCGCATAACACAAAGCAGCTAAGAAACAAATCGCTCCGGCAATCGCAAACGAGATAATCGCAGCCGGCCCGGCTATCTGATTAATGATTTGCGCACCCACCGAGAATATCCCCGCTCCGACCGAGGTCGACGTCGCAAGGATTGCGATATTGAACCAATTCAAGGATTTCTTCAACGAAGTCGAATCATTGGTCGTGTGTTCTAAAATATATTTCAAAGTCGGTTTACGAAAGATTTTCATAGACCCTTCCCTTCATTTAAAAACCGTTTCGAGACGTCCCGAAACGGCATATTTTTACTGGCCTTCTTCGCTCTCGCCTTCAGCAGGCGGATTCGCCATTGCGCTGTCCATAATCTCTTTGAATGTCTTACGCACGAACAAATCACTTGTCGACTGTTTATTGTTTTCATCAAACAAGCTCGTCGAAGCAGCCCCTTTTTCTTTTTCAATTTTCAGCAATTTTTCGTAATCGCCACGGTAGTCGATCGAATCGTATTGAATCGGTTGCAGCCCACTCTGGTCGTAGAACCGCAGCAAGTCCCCATTGTTAATTTGGTCACTCACCTTCAACTGCTCGACAACCTTCGCCCGGTAACTATTGGCAAATGTCTGCGCCTCATCAATCAGAACTTGGTCGATAATGTTCACTGGTTTAACTATCGGTAAAACCACGCTTGACACAAGCGATGTGTTGCGCGTCGCTTCCGTCAACGGATAATATAAATTGTTATCAAAGAATTCTTTTTGCGCATCCAGTTTAGCCTGTTCAGCTGCGCTATCAACTTCGACAGAATCTTTTGCAGAATCCTTAGCTTTGGCATCGGCCTTCGCCTTAGCGTCCGCAATCTGCTGCGAATCGCCGACAATTGCCCCCTCGTAGCGTTCGCCCGTTTCCGTATTAAATAGCTTGTTCGAAACGTAAGTCAGGTGCGGTGTGTAGAAGCCACCATCGCGCGTCGCCACGATTTGCTCGTTTTGCGGAGAAAGTAAATCTTGTCCGAGCATCATATATTTGCTGGTTTCAATCCCGAGCAAATGCAGGATTGTCGGAAGCGCATCAACTTCGCCGCCGAAGGTTTCCTCGACTTGCCCATCGATCACGCCCGGTACGTGCACCATAAACGGCACGCGCTGCAGCATTGCGTTGTCGTACTCTGTCCAGCTTTTCGGGTCAACCCCTAAAAGCGGGGCAAGTGCCTTGTTGCGCGAGTTGGAAACTCCGAAATGGTCACCGTATAAAACGATAATCGACTTGTCATAAAGTCCAGAAGCCTTCAAATAGTCGAAGAATTCGTGAATCGATTCGTCGAGGTAATTGGCCGTTTGGAAGTAGCCGTTGATTGTTTCGTCCGTCGTTTCAGCTCTCGGGAATCCGGCCTCGTCACCTTTAAGTTCAGAGTACGGATAGTGGTTTGAAACAGTGATGAATTTCGTATAGAACGGTTGTTGCATGTGCTCTAAATATTTAATTGATTGCGCGAACAATAGCTTGTCGTGCAAGCCGTACTGGAAGGTCGCGTTCTCTTCGGATGAATCGTCAAAGTATGAACGGTCGAAGAAATATTGATAGCCAAAGTGCGGATAAGTCGCCTTTCGGTTCCAGAAATTGGCGTTATTTCCGTGGAAAACAGCCGTCGTGTATCCTTTAGTCTGTTCCAAAATATCAGGTGCCGCTTGGAACGTATTTTTATCTCCAAGTTGTGTGAAAATCGGCCCCTGTGGAAGCCCGAACAACGAATTCTCCATCAGAGTTTCTGCATCCGATGTCTTCCCTGATTTAACCTGGTGGAAGAAATTCTTGAACGCATATGTTTGATTATCGTGGTAAATCGAGTTCAGGAACGGCGTCACCTCATGTTCGGTCACGTTCCCTTCTGAGTCAGTGGTGCGCAATTTATAATCAATCATAAATTGTTGGAAACTTTCAAGGTGAATTATAATCACGTTACGCCCCGAAGCGATTCCAAACTTGCCCGGATCCGGCGCCGCGTAGTGCTGAACCACGTAGTCCTTCGCCGCCACCAAGTCGTCACTTGTCGCTCTTTTGCGCGCCTCTTGAATTTTCAGGCTGTTATACCCATCATAGCCGATGAAAAACTGCAAGCCCAGATATTTCACGATGTAATCATGGCTGAACGTGCGCGTCAAAAGCTGCGGGCGATCGATATTTGCCACGAAAAGATTCAAAGCGAAAACCATTACGGCAATTGCCGTCCCGGCGAAGCCAAAGCGCGTGTTGAACTTGCGTTTGTCGAAGCGGATGCGTTTTGTCACAAGGAGAATTCCGATGACAAGCCAGTCGATGACGTAGACGAAATCGTACCAGTGCAGCATTTTAAGGAACGCGTCCCCCAGACCTTCCATAACTTTGCTCGATGCTGTAATTGTATCGACGGTCAGGAAGTCTGTGAACTCACGGTAATACGTAATGTTTGTGATTAAGAAAATATTCAACCCAATGTAAATCAAGATCATCATCGCATAACTTGCGTAACGATTTTTGACGTAAAGTGCTATACTTAATAGCAAAAGCACAACCGGAATCGGGTTAAGGAACAAGAAAACCTGTTGGAACGGGTACTCAATTCCCAGGTTGAAGTCAACGTGGTAGGCGAAGACGGTTTTAGCGTATAGCAAGCCAAAAAGCAGCAGGAAAAATCCGAGCCGCGATTTTCTGATTTTCAGACGCAAATATTTTAAAGTTTTTTTCATGCGTTACTTCGATCCTCTCGTTTCGATTTTATATAATAACTTACAGCGTACAACCGCGCCACACTCAATAGACACGCTAATAAGTATATCATATTTTCGCCCCAAATGTCTTCTTTCGCTTACACATTTAAACCCCTAGGGCAAGTCAAAACCCGCTAGTCGCATCCAAACCTATTTTTAACAGATTCGGACATCGAATCAGTTAAAAAACGGCTTGGATGCGACTAGGCTAACTTCACACATCGTTCTATTCTACTCTTAACGTTATCATCTTCGTTTTGAACGGCGGACGCGGTAGATCATCCGACTCGCGGTAAGTTTCAACGCTCAACACCCTGCCTAGTTGCTCTATATTGTTATAACCAAACGGAGCAACAACTAGATCACCTGGTTTCATATTTTCAATATCAGTTGCATAAGTCCAAACTTGCGGACCTTCAAAGATAACTCGACAATAAATATATTCCCCAGCAACCGGTTTAGCAACGTGTTTATTATGTTCGACCTGTGTTTTTGCATCGTTGAACAATTCAACTTTCGAAAGATAAAACAGTTTTTTGACGGCTCTAATTGCATTGGCAATTGAAGGACAACTAGCCAAAACATCTTTATAATTATGTTTATAAACAAAGGTATCACTATCTTTAGTTTCAACTAAAAACTCGCAGGCAATCTCGTTCTTGCTATTTTTGTGCCTCAGCCAATTCAAGTCGTCCTGAAATCGCAAAATGTATTGATTGACCATAAATTCATCGCGGTAAACAAATGTTCGTTTTACTCGTTGAAAATCACTTCTCTCCAAGATGATTTCATGTGTTTCATCATTGATAGTCAACTCTTCGTTTTCTCTAACAATAGTAAACGTTCTTAAAACCAAAATATCTTCTTGAATATCAAACATATCAATAATATCTGACCATCTATCCGAAAGTTCGCCTTCATCGTAAAACTTACGAACACCACTAGAATAACTAAATTTCAACAGCCTTTGCACTTCTCCGCGTTCGGGTTGCAAAATAAAATCTCGATCAACCTTGCTAGCCTCAAACAAATGAGTTCTGAACGCTGCCTCAGTAAACTGTTCAGGTTTTAGAGAATATTTTCTAACTATATTTGCTTGGTTAGAAACAATCAAATTAACCGCATTAAGCGAATGTCTGTGCCTTTCAGAAGTGTCGCGTCCTAAAATCTTTAACAATAAATACCATTCTTTTGGATATCGGACGTTACCATGAATTACACGCATTTTTCCTTTTGTATAATATATCTTCAACTCCCAATAACCACCATCGCAAACATATTCCTCGTATTCGTCTTCCCACGAATCGATATGCAATTTAGGTATCAATCTATTTTTGTATTCACTCGCTTCCTTTAAGTTGATTTCGGAAACTTCCGGACCGAACCCGTCCCACGAAATCAGTTTCAATCCTTTTATTTTTCTTTCCATCCCAATCACCTCGCTTACTTTTATTATAGTCCTAAACCCGACTTATAGCAAAAGATAATCGTAATCATTAAAAACCCTTGGGCAAGTCAAAACACCCTAGTCGCATCCAAACCTATTTTTAACAGATTCGGACATCGAATCAGTTAAAAAACGGCTTGGATGCGACTAGACGAAAAAAATTTAAATTATTTTGCTGAAAAATGTAACAAAACGCGAAAAAATACGTATATATATAGTATAGGGGTAAAAAATCATGTATGAAGAAATCACAGCAACAAATATTATTTACGATGTAGATAGCAAATCGCGCAAACTTTTAATTTATAGCGGAGTTAGCGCGTGCTTACTTTTAGGCATTCCTGTTATTGACAAATTCGATTACAATAAACCTAGAGTCATAGGCAAATCACGTAGGAGTAGTTCTCCGGTCAAGTGTTTTTCGTCTGCTCTTTTCAACGAACGCTACGTTACTTGTGCGAAATTCGGCTATCGCTGTGCGGATTATCTGAAAATAATTTTCGATCTCGGAAAAGAGGCGTCTGCAGTAGGCCTGATATGCGCAATTGGGCATTGTTTATTCAAGGGATATTTTTCACTCGAAGAATTTCGCTTGTTTGTTAAAAACAACAGTAGCGAACAATATATGGGAAATCTTCGCAAGGTATTACCTTTTGTTAGCGATGGCGATGAGTCTCCTTTCGAGACCCTTGTCAGACTAGCTATTTACCTTTTAGGCTATGAAAATCCTATCCAACAACTTCCGTTTTATAAGAATGGTAGATTTATTGGCCGAATTGACTTCTTCTGGGAAACGAGAAAAGGCAGAATGGCCTTCGAAGTCGATGGTGCACTCAAAGGTCGCAAACCGGGTTATTACGAAGAGGAGCGTCTTCGCCAAGCCGAGTTAGAATTGCAGGGTTATACCGTATACCGCTTGATGTATAAACAATATTTGCGCAACGAACTTCCGGATTTATTAGAGAAGATGGGAGTACGAAAAGCGAATAATAAACCTAGGAAATTACCAATAAATAACGGTTTAAAAAATCCTAGTCGCTTCCAAACCGATTTTTAACTAATTCAGGCCTCGAATCAGTTGAAATACGGCTTGGATGCGACTAGGCTAATTTCATAAAATTATTGATAGCGATGTTTTGAGCGATTTGGTCGCCAAACTCGTCTTGGAGAGCGGTTAGGTAATTCTGCATTTTGCTCGAGTTTTCGAGACCGGTGACGTAGTTTTCGATTCCGTCGAAGTCAGTTCCGATGGCTAAGTTGTTGATGCCGCCAAGGCTGATGATGTGTTTGACGTGTTTGATGACGTCATCGATTGAGGCTGTGCCGTAAAATCTCTCGCCCTCATACTCCGCAACAAATGGTGGCGTAAAGACATTATGGATGATTCCACCTTTTTCAATCAGCGCTTTGATTTGGTTATCATCGAGGTTTCGCGGATGATGGCAAATCACTTTCGCGTTCGAGTGCGACGCAATGACTTTATCAGCGAGTTTCACGACATCGTAAAATCCGTTTACACTAATATGACTAACGTCCATAATCACGTTGTTTTTATTACAAAGATTGATAACTTCTTTCCCGAAGTCGCTAACCCCTGCCCCGCGAGCTGACATAATACCATCTGCGCACGAATTTTCTTCGTTCCAAACGAGGCTTAAAATTTTAACCCCTTCGCTGATTAAAAGTTCCAATTTCCACAAATCGCGGGCAATTGCCGTGCAACCTTCAAGCGTTAATAACGCCCCGATTTTATCATCCGGAATTTCATCGATCCGTTTTAAGTCAGTGATATGAACGATTTCAGGATGCGATAAAATTTCGGTTTTAAATAAATTGACCTGTTTTAGCGCAAAATTCCATTGATCTTCCTGATCGTAATATGGCGGCACAAAAATCGCGAAAGATTGACATTTTACGCCACCTGCGATTAAATTATTTAAATTATTATTCAAGAGCTCGCTATCTTTGAAATCTGCGTGCTCCCCACTTGCCCGAAGCCGAAGGATGCGGCTTAGCGTATCGCTGTGGGCGTCGAAATATCTAATCATTAGTCCTGTTCCTTACCGAATATTTCCTCTTCGAGGCGCAAATATTCTGTGGCAATTTCGTAGCGCATTTCGTCATATTTTTCGTCTTCGCTGATGTTAACCACGTCGTGGTAGCCGATGCCGACGATTTTATCCATGTGGATTTCTGCGACGTTGGCGAAAATTTCGATGTGTTGCATCAGGTTCGTAAACGTCGCCGGAGTCGTTCCGCCGTATTCGCCGTCGAGGTTGACCTTCATCTGGTCTTCACCTTCGACCGCAACCGTTACGTGGCGGGTCTTGACGTATAAAACTTCCGGGTCATTGACGTGATTTCCTGTGTTGATTAATTGCAATAATAAATTGACGATTTTAAAAACGTTGCTCGTTTTAACGATGATAAGCGAGAACTTGCCATCGTCGAGGGTTGCGTCGGGCACGATTTTCTCGAAGCCGCCGACCGAGTTAGTCAGGGCGCAGAAAAACATCGAAGCCTTACCATTGAACTCGCCACCGTCGTATTGGACGCGCAAATTTACCGGTTTGATGCGTGGCGCAAACTCAATCCCCTTGGCAAGATACGCAAGGTGACCGAAAATGGTTTTCAGCTGGCTCGGTACTTCGTAAGTGACGTCGCTCAGGAAACCGCCGGCTGCGATATTTATGAAATAGCTATCATTCGCCCGGCCGATATCGATTTTAAAAGTCTCTTGCTGCTTGATGATTTCAAGCGCGCCCGCCACGTCATTGCGCGGAATTTTCAGCGCGCGCGCGTAGTCATTGGTCGTTCCCGCCGGAATAATCGCAACCTTCGGACGAACGCGCAAAGGGGCAATTCCGCTGATAACTTCGTTGATCGTGCCGTCACCCCCACAAACTACAATCAGCTCGAAGTTAGTGCGACCTGCGCGATACGCTTCGTTCAAAGCAGAATGAGGTTCAGCCGTTGTCGCAAAAGCGCTCGTTTCATAACCTAAGCTTTCGATGCAATCTAGCACCTCGACTAGATGTTGTTTCATCGTTTCATTTCCGCTCGTCGGGTTATAAATAACGCGGGCGCGCGGTGGATTTGCCCGCTTTCTTTTCGGCAGGCTCGGTAATATTTTAACCATTTTAAAGTTCCTTTTACTACTTTAAAAAAGCACCTTTCGGCGCTTATTTATTTGCGTTATTCCACCAGTTGGCAGGGTCTTTTCTGAATTCTTTCAAGACTTCGACTTGGTCGTCCTTGATGTAGCCGTTTTCGGCCGCAACGTCAATCAACACGTTGTAGTTGCTCAACGTGATGAAGTCCAAATCCGCCGCTTCGAAGTTCGCCGCAGCTTTCGGAAGTTCGTAAGTGAAGATAGCCGCTACACCTAAGACGTCAGCCCCTTCGCGACGTGCTGCTTCGGCAGTCCCGATAACTGAGCCACCAGTCGAAAGCAAGTCTTCGATGATGACCAATTTTTGGCCTTTTTCGATGTGCCCCTCGATTTGGTTCCCTTTACCGTGGTCTTTGGCTTTCGAACGGATATAAACGAATGGCAAGTCTAAAATCTGAGCCACCCACGCTCCGTGCGGAATTCCACCAGTAGCCGCTCCGCCGATTACTTCGACATCAGGCCATTTGTTTTTAATTTCGTCAGCGAATCCTTGCGCGATTTGATTGCGCACTTTAGGGTAGCTGATTGTCAGACGATTGTCTGTGTAAATCGGCGATTTGATTCCACTTGCCCAAGTGAAAGGTTCTTCCGGGCTTAGGAAAACCGCTTTGATTTCGAGTAGGTCTTTGGCGATGTTTTTTTGTAAATCTGTTGACATTTTTCTCTCCTATTTAGTGAATGAATTCCATTCTTTTTTGATTTGCAAGTAGGCTTCGTAAGGGTTGTCAGCCTGAGTAATCGGGCGTCCGACGACGATGAAGTCGCTACCGATTTCGCGCGCCGCATAAGGCGTCATCACGCGAGTTTGATCTCCAAGTTCCACACCTGTCGGGCGAATTCCCGGAGTTAGGCAGACGAAATCTTTCCCGCAAGCCTCTTTGATCAGGTCAACTTCCTGAGCCGAGCAAACGACTCCCGCTAGGCCGGCTTTTTTCGCCAGACCCGCATAGTTGACAACCGCATCCTGAATCGAACCCGGAATTTTTTGCTGTTCGTTCAACTCTTCCTGAGAAGTCGAAGTCAGCTGAGTTACGGCGATCACGATCGGCGCCGTCGTTTTGTAGTGAGCCGCACCTTCGCGCGCACCTTCAACTGCTGCTTCCATCATTTTAATTCCGCCGGCTGCATGACAGTTGACGATATCGATGCCAAGTTTAGTCAGCGAATAAACCGACCCTTTAACGGTATTCGGAATATCGTGACACTTCAAATCCACGAAAACGCTGTGGCCTTTCGCTTTGAGCGACCGTACAATTTCCGGCCCCTCAGCGTAATATAATTCCATTCCAACCTTCACGTAAAGCTTCTCTTCTTCCGGGAAATTCCCCAAGAACGAATCCACTTGCCCGCGGTTTTGGAAATCCAGCGCAATAATTGGTCTATGCATGTCGCCACCTCGTTTACTTTTCTTTTATTATACTAAAATTTCGGTTGTTTTAGCAAATTCTAGCTATAAAAGTTGTGAGTAAAATCCTTTACTGTTTTTTAACGCGTTTTTTAGGGTTTTCGAGAGCTGAAACCACTAAAAAACGCCCTAAAAAACAGTAGGGCATTCTACACTTATTATTTATAGACATGAACGCCGTGCGTATCGACGTTTAAGTTGCAGATTTCATACTTTTCGAGATTTAATTTCTCGGCAAGTTTAGCTTTGATTTCACGGCTTGTGCCGATCGGTGTTAAAATCAAAATTGTCGGTCCGGCACCGCTTAACGCGCAGCCAAACGCACTCGATGTTTTGACTAGTTCACGAACGACTGCGAGTTCCGGAACTAACGCGGCCCGGTAAGGCTCATGCCACTCGTCCTGCATCATCATTTTTCCGGCTAGAATTAAATCTTCACGAATCATCGCAGCAACTAGTAAGTTTCCGCGCGACGACGCTTTGACCGCGTCTTTATAATCTAAACTTTCAGGCAACGCACCACGAGAGGCGCTAGTCGCAAGTTCGTAATCAGGAATAATCGCGATAATTTCACAAGCCGGCACGCTCGCTTTAACGTAGTCAACTTCGACCGAATCGAACGAAGCCGTAATGAAATTACCCAAAATCGCGGGTGCCACATTATCGGGATGCCCCTCGATTTTTGTCGCAATTTGCATTTTTTCGTAATCGGTTAAACGCAAGTCAGCTAGCTGATTTGCAAGCTCAATCCCCGCTACGATTACGCTCGAGCTCGAACCCAAACCGCGCGTCAAAGGAATTTCGCTCGTCATTTTTAAACGATGCGGTTTCAAATCTGCAACGACTTCTAGAGCTGTCGTCACTAAAAGGTTAGTTTCGCCCGACGGAATATCTTCGCCTAAATCGTGTAAAATCGTCCACTCGTTCGCTGGCTCGAAAACCTCGATATAAAGATACCGATCAAGTGCTAACCCGCACGAGTCAAAACCAGGTCCAAGATTGGCGCTGGTCGCAGGAACTCGAATTTTCATTTGTATTCCTCCACTTCGCGAAAAAATTATTTAGAAATCAATCCGATCATTTCATCAACTGTTTCAAGTTTATTAATTTTAACGTCGCTTTCATTAATCGCCGTATCCGGATCTTTCAGCCCATTCCCCGTCACGATCGCCACAACCGTTTCACCCGCTTTGATTTTACCGCTCTTCACGTGCTGTAAAACACCGGCAATTGAAGCGGCGCTACCAGGTTCAATGAAGACACCGTCCATGGCTGCGATTTTTTTATACGCATTTATAATTTCTTCGTCAGTTACTGCGTCGATATGTCCGCCCGACTCGTCACGAGCTGCTGTCGCTAAGTGCCACGAAGCAGGATTTCCGATGCGGATCGCTGTCGCAATTGTTTCGGGATATTCGATTACACGATCATAAACAATCGCAGCCGAACCTTCAGCTTCGAATCCGTGCATCCGCGGAAGAGTTGTTCCTTTAGCTTCGTTCCATTCTTTGAAACCTTTCCAGTAAGCTGAGATGTTCCCAGCGTTACCGACTGGAATCGCCAACACGTCAGGCGCCGCACCTAATTCGTCGATGATTTCAAACGAACCAGTTTTTTGACCTTCTAAACGATATGGATTCACCGAGTTAACCAATGCAACGTCGGTTTTTTCAGCGATTTCGCGAACTGATTTCAGAGCAACGTCAAAATTCCCAGGAATTTCAACGATTTCAGCTCCATACATAATGGCTTGCGCTAACTTGCCCATCGCTACTTTCCCGGCAGGGATGACCACATAGGCCTTGACGCCAGCGCGCGAAGCGTAAGCCGCTGCCGCTGCCGAAGTGTTCCCGGTCGAAGCACAGATGACAGCCTTCGCCCCATCCTCAACTGCTTTCGCAACCGCCATAACCATGCCGCGGTCCTTGAACGAGCCGGTCGGATTCAGACCTTCGTACTTAGCATACAAATTGATGCCAAGCTCTTTTGAGAGATTTGCCAAGTGAATCAAAGGCGTGTTCCCTTCTGCAAGCCCTAGGCGTGGAGTTTTGTCGCTAACTGGTAAATACTCTTTGTATTTTTCGATAATTCCTGTGTACATTGAATTGCTCCTTTTTTTGACGGGTAAAATTAGCCAGAAAACTCCTCCCGACATAACGCATCGGTCGAGCGGGCTCGACCAAGTGAACGATGCGTTACGTGCCGTAACCGTCGTTTTCTAGCGCAGCTAATTTTACACCTTATTTTTCCTAATCCAAGCGATTAGTGATGATTGAGTGAAAATAATAAATATTATACTTAAAATTATACCTTTTATCACATTAAATGGCAAGACTCCACTCATAACATATTGTTTTAGCGTGATGTGGAGCGCGTTCAGATCGAACCCAACCGCGATGTAGGCCGGCATAAAGACGAAATAATTTCCCAGCGCCATCACGATCACAAGCGACACGATCGAAACCACACAGGCAATTAAGTACTTCAAAATCTTTTTCTTGTAAGTTTCCCCTTTTGCGATCAAGTTTTTGCAGATCAGATAAAACGGGATACAGAAGGCAAGTGAAGCCGCGAACGCGATCGACTGCCCAATCAGGCTGAAAGGATTCAAGCCTCCGCCGAGCAGAATTGCCAAGATCCAGCGAACTGCGCAGATGATGATCATGCCGGGGACGCCGGCGAATAGGCCGCCGATTAGGACTGCGATGTCCGACGGATCGACCGTCAGGAAGTTCATTCCTGGCAGAACTGGGAATGCGATAAAGTGTTGCAAAAGCCACGCGATGACGCTCAAGAATGTCAGTGTCAGCAGGCGTTGTAACCGTTTGGTGTTACCCATTAATTTCCTCCGTTAAGAAACGACTTAGCCGCTTCGGTGTTTTTTTCGTTGTTGACGGCAAGTGCACTTCCGTCATTCGGGCTGTCGTAGAAACTCCACGAGCCCTCGATTGGGATTTGCATCTTGTCGATGCTAGTTAAGTTGCCTTTAAACAACATTTGGACGGCGTTGCTCCAAATGAATGTGTTTGGAATATCGGTTGTGACATACGAGCTAACCGCCCCGATTGCTTTCGGGCCAGTAAAGGCTGTACCCGGTTTTTTAAGGGATGTCATAATTAAATTGATGACTTGCTGTTGGCGCCTTACGCGGCCGAAGTCGCTTTCGGCGTCGTGACGGAACCGCGCGTATTGTAATAATTGATGGCCGTCGACGATTTGTTTGCCGGCCGGCAGTTGCACTCCGTCGAGGTCGATCGCTTTTTCGGCATCGAGTTCAAGTCCTTTGGGGAACAAGACGTCGACCACTTTTTCAAAGCCGGTAAAGTCGACAATCGCGTAATAGCGACATTGAATTCCAAAACAGTCGGCAATTGTTTCTCTCAATAATTCTGCGCCGCCAAAAGCGTACGCCGCGTTGATTTTCCACGTTCCCTTATTAGGAATTGTGACGTAAGAGTCGCGCATAATCGAAATTAATTTCGGCTTTTTATCCGGTCCGTTGAGCTGTAAAATCATAATCGCATCACTGCGCCCTTGGTCTTCGCTGCGGCGATCGTTACCTATAAGTAGGATGTTTTCGGCGCCATTTGCCGACTGGACTCCGTGCCAATCATCTGGGTCTTTAATTTTTGTATAGTTCGGATCTTGACTTGCCACCTTAGTTCCGGCATTGTAGCTAACGATAAAGAAAACGCCGTAAATAGCAAACAACGCGACGACTCCAATTAAGACTCTTAGCGCTTTTTGTTTTATGGTTAATTTTCTTTTTGTTCTCGTTGTTTTTGACGGCCTAAAATTAGCGCCTTGTTCGTATGGCGACAAGGCATCTTTTTGGTGTTGATTTCTAATTTCGAGCGCTTTATCGAGCCCGTGATTTTTCTTCATTCTGCTCATGGTTTTACCCCAACGAAATTATTTTGTAAGCGCCCAAGATTTTTGTGTCGATGTTTAGAGATGCGAGTTCGTCTAGTGCGTTTAGCATCAATTCAAATTTTTGCTCATCACGATTTAGCGAAATATCTAAGACGAAATAATATTCGCCTAAACGCGTCCTCAAAGGACGGCTTTCGATTTTCGTCAAATCGAGACGGCGCCAAGAAAACGGGGCAAGCGAAGATACCAGGCTGCCCGGAACGTTCGCTGGTGGTACAATGCTGATTGTAACTTTATCAACATCGCGTTCAAGCTCTTCGTTGTTTCGTTTCAAGCGCCAAAAGCGAGTCGTGTTGTGTTTGAAATCTTCGATGTTTTCGGCGATAATTTCTAAGCCAAATTCATCAGCGCACATTTTTGAGGCGATCGCGGCATTCTCGTTCGTTCCTACCTGCGCCACTGTTTGAGCGCCCTTGCTCGTTGACATACTTTCGTAGATGTCTACATTAGGTAGATTTTTCGAGAAGAATTTACGCGTTTGCGCTAAGGCTTGTTTATGCGAATAGACGTTTTTAATATCTTCTAATTTTGTGCCCGGTTTCACCAACAGATTGTGGTGAATCGGCATGATATATTCTTCGAAAATAAATAAATTTTCGCCATCGTTTAAGAAGTCAATCGACTCCGAAACACTCCCGCCGGTTGAGTTTTCGCCTGGAATTAACGCTTCGTCGACAAGACCTGTTTTTAGAGCTTCGACAACGTCGCTAATCGAAGGAAAAGGCGCAAGTTCGGCGTTTCCCGCAATTGATGCTGCGACGATGTTTGAGTAAGATCCGTTTGGACCTAAATAGCCAATTTTCATAAATTTTTCCCTATAACCTTGAGTAAGTTAAGTGTAGTCAGGAAAATACCGACAATTAATAACGCGCAAAGCGCGAAATAGGTGTCTGGTAAAATCTTGATGATCGAATCTGTTTTAGGATCAAAAATCCAGTAATTATTTCTAAAAATTAATAGATGTAAATAATAAAAAATTAAATCAAAGGTCATCGCCACGCAAATACTCAGGATGACCGTAACCCAATTAACTAATTTAATAAAATCATTTAAAATAATAATTAATTTATTTTTTAGTAAGTTTTTTAAATATATTATAGTCGGAATCATAGCGATCGCCGTGACCGCGTAGAGCGCCCAGACTAAGTGGCGGACTTCGACGAAGTGTTCGCGCGCCTCAGGCCCTATCCGGTAATATCTAAATGATAATTTAGACCAGCCATTTAGATAATTAATTATCGTATTATAATCGGCTATTTTATGAGCGTTAAATCCCGAAAACAAATAAAATATTATTCGAAAATTTAAAACAAAAATAATCGAGCCACCTAATAAAAAAACGATTAAAAAAAATCGATTAATAAATTCTTTAAAGTAAAAATTCATCTAGACTCTCCACGACATAAGTCGGTTGGGTTTCTTTATCTTTTAATTGTTCTTTGGTTGTAAATCCGCCAAGCGCTAAGATTTGGTCGATGCCGTTATTGACGCCGGCTAAGATATCGGTTTCGTAGTTATCCCCGACCATCGCCACGTCATCGAACGAAAGCGTTAAGCCGCTGATTTCACACAAGCGATGAACGCCCGCAGTCATAATGGCCAAATTAGGTTTTCCGATAACGACCGGTTCAACATCCGTTGTCGTTTTAATCAACTCGATAAACGAACCTGCGCCGGGCTCCAGACCTTTTTCGGTCGGAAGGTTTCGATCGGGATTTGTCCCGATGAACTTGCCCCCGTTTCTAATCAATAAAGTCGCATTCGACAGCTCGCCATAGGTAATCTCGCGGTTCAAGCCGACAACGACGTATTCAGGCGAATGCGTGTCGATGACAAATCCCGCCTCGACGATCGGATTGATCAAGCTCGGCTCGCCAACGACGTAAATGCTCGTCGGCTCACCCAGATAGTCAATCAACGCGCCAGTCGGTGTCACGATTTGGTTCTCGTGGACATAAATCTGATATTCCTCGGCCAGACGAGCCATCACCTCAACGGGTAAGCGCGTCGTGTTATTCGTCACGAAGACGAACGGAATTTTCGCATCTTGCAGGCGCTCGATGAAGCGTTTCCCTGCCGGAATGATGTCCTTGCCCCGGTAAATCGTGCCATCGAGGTCGATTAAATAACCTTTATATTTGCTCATTTATTTTTCCCTAATTACGAAGCTCTTTTTCTTAGTCGCCGGTTTAGGCTTAGGTTTAGACTGGTTTTGCGCCTTGGGACGATTATCGTTGTTTTTCTTTTTGAAGTTGTCGCCCTTTTTCTTGAAGTCGCGATTGTCCCGGTTGCGATTGTCGTTGTTTTTACGGTTGTTATTATTGCGGTTGCGATTCTTGTTTTTCGAATTGCCCCCACCGCCCTTGTAAGGCTTGCGCGGCCGCGGGTTGGCAAGTTCTAGCACGAAGAACGGGCAGCCGAAGTTGCAGAACTCGTAAATGTAATCCTGCAGCGACACGATTTTTTGGTCAGCCGCAACGTTCTTGCGATCGTTGTTATAAAAGCCACGCATCCGCAAAAGATCATAGCCGAGATCGCCGACCACGTAGTCATACTCGAGCAATATGTCGCTGAAGCGTTTGATGAATTGCTCAATCGCAAACGCGTCACGATGATTATGAACGATTTTAAAAGTGAATTTTTCATCGACTTGGATTTCGTTAGCACTGATCCAACGAATGCGCGGAACTTCTTCCTTAAGCACCTCGTCAAGAACCCGAGCTTCCTCGCTGATGAAAACTTCCTCAGTAGGTTTTGTCATTATTTGGTTTTTCCTTCCCATTTGCTGAAGCCGCCTTTAAGGATGTAGACTTGCCCGAAGCCTTGCTTTTTCAGGTAGCCAGCCGCTTTGAAGGCTGCGTTCCCGCTCAACGCGCTTTCTTGCGCATACAAGTAGACGTCTTTGTCGCGGCGCAAGCCAGTGTCTTGTTTTTTTAGGTAGTTTGACGGAATGTTGCGTGCGCCCATGATGTGTTTCACGCGGAATTCAGTTTCGTTGCGCAGGTCGATTACTTGCGCCGTGCGAAGGCCTTCGCGGAACTGATCCGGTGTTAAAATGCTTTTACGATATAAGAAGCGGTTGACGAACGTGCGTCCGAAATACCACAAGAAAAAGCCCACGATTAGTATGTCTGCTACCATTAAAATTTGATCAAATCCCATTATTTATCTCCCTTTAGTAAATCTCCATTTAGTAATTGTTTCGCGACTCCGCCCGTCGATTCGACGATGCGATGCTCGCGTTTGATAATCATCAGCGCCTTTAAATACGTGGCCTGATCGATGAGCAGCCCCTCGTGCAGTTTTTTAACTTCCTGCGCCTGCAGCTCCAAATCGTATAATTTATTCCCGATATACACGTAAATATCGAATTTCTTCAACATGTCGAGCACATCCTGATACGTCTCCAGCTCGAACATCAGCCCACGCTCCTTCGGTACGCGACGTACAGCGAAACCGCGATGACGAAAACCGTGAAAATCCCGGCAAGTATCCGCTCGTGAACGTTATAGCGATGCTCGTGACCCTTGATGGCAAGTGCCGCGCCGACTAAGATTCCGCCGATGAAACCGCCGATGTGCCCAGCGAGACTAATGCCAGGAATCATTAAATCGATGACGATATTCATTATGACAAGGCTCATCAGTTGACGGCTCATTTGCCGGATTTGCGGGTTGTCGCGGAAATATCTGTATAGGACAATCATCGCGCCGAAGAGCCCGAATACGCTAGTTGACGCGCCCGCTGACCAAGTGCCTGGCGCAGAGAAGCCAAGTGCCGCAGCATTTCCGACTATCCCCGAAACGAGATAGATAATCGTAAAGCGTGCATGTCCATAAAGATTTTCGATTTGGCGCCCGAAGAAATAAATCGTGACACAGTTTAAGGCGATGTGGACTAAACCGAAGTGTCCGAACATCGCGGTGAACAAGCGCCACCATTGGCCGGCTTGGAAAACAAGTTCGGATTGGACAGCTAGATGGACACCCGACATTTCGAATGCTGGCGCCGCCCCGTAAGTATTGGCTAGCCCCGCCACTCCGAGCACGGCTGCTACTAAGAAGACGATGACGTTAATCGCGATAAAAATATAAGTCACGTAGGTATCGTCTTTTAAATTGTTCAAGAAATATTTTAGATTAAAAGGTCGCTTAGCGATTTTCATAGATATCATCCTTCGTTATAATTAATTCAATCGGCTTGTCGTGCGGCTCGATGTTCCACAATTCGTCAGCCATCTGTTCGGGAAATACGAGCGCGATTGTGTGTCCGTGGTAATCTTCGAGATAGCGATCGTAGTACCCTCGCCCGTAGCCAAGGCGTTGTCCGCTTTCGTGAAAAGCCGAGCCGGGAACGATTATTAAGTCGATTTCATTTTTTGCGAGTATAAACTTGGCTTTTGGGGTCAAAATTCCGTGTTTTCCTACGACTTTATACTCGCAATATTCAACCATGTCCATTTCATCACTATTTTCGTGACAACTCGGCACTACAAATCGCTTGTCATCGCCGAGCAACTTAGTCACGGTGAACTCATAATCAAGCGGCAGATAAATAGCCACCGTCTTCGCTTCGGCGTAGACGCGCGTGGAGCGCAACTTGCCCAGAATCTCGTTTTCTTTTTGCTCTTTGTTCTCTATCGACCGCAGTCGGCGCAACATCTCGCGGCGCAGCTCACTCTTTTCCATATTAAGGGAAATTATACCATATATCGGGCGATTAATTCAATGATTCCACTTGAAAACGAGCGGAAATTCGCTTATAATAGGCTTAGAAAAATTTTAAGGAGCGAAAATGGAAAAGAAGAAAACCGGATTCCAACGAATCGTCCAAATCGTAATCATCATTATGCTAGTCCTAACGCTTGCCGGAGTGGTACTCGGCGCCCTAACTGCAATCTACTAAACGTCCACTAGCGGCGTTTTTTTATTTGGTCAAAATAAAAACAAGCCACTAACGTGACTTGCCTTGATGTGTGTGTTTGAATGTCTGTGTTGTGCGCGTTGCTTAGTTAGCAGCTGAGAGTGTCGCTACTCCGTTGGCATCATCTTTTAATTGGTAAGTGCCTGATGCCGTTGAGCCTGCGCTGACTGTTTTGCCGCCGACTGCCACGTTGCCGCTGCCGTCAGTTGTTACTGCCACGGTTCCTTCTGGTGCTTGAGTTGCTGTTGTTGCCGCTGGAGCAATTGCCCCTCCGTCCGCCGCGAATGCTGTGACCGATGCCACACCTGCCGTACCGACTGCTGCTACTGCTAGTAAAATTGCTAATTTGTTTTTCATTTCCTTTTCCTCCTGGAATTTATTTTGTTAACGTCCTCGCTAACTTAAATATATTCTACCAAAGGATTTCAAACTTGAAGCACTCCCAAATGCTAAGATATTTCAAACCCGGGCAATTAAAAGCACAAACGCCCACAGATTCTAGCTCCGCGGACGTTTAATAATTATTTAAGGTTGTATACTTTCTAATGGGGTTTGTTCGAAAACTCAAAAGACATATTGATTCCAATTTCTGATAAAATGATTTTACACTACTAAAATCAACCACAAGAAAGAGGAGAATCAAT
>JAISJW010000018.1 GCA_031261175.1 Lactobacillales bacterium | reverse complement strand
GAATACGGCGAACGGATGGACGACTTCATTCAGTTCTTCACGCTCGAACTCGAAAAAATTAAGGATGACGATCCGAATAGAAAATTGCTCGAATTTATGGTAAAATTTATTAACGAAGGTATCATCGAATCGGGCGCACCCGACTGGCTCGTCGAAGCCGACGATATCCTTGAGCACATTAAATTGACTGCGGAGGAAAAAGATATGCTAGTTGAGGAACTAATGGCGATTAACGACTCCCGCGACATCATCAAAACAGCCTACGATGACGGCGCTGAAGATAAGCAACGCGAAATCATTTCTAAACTTATAAGCAAAGGTTTTTCGACCGGAGAAATATCAGATATGTTAGAATGCGACCGAAAAGATATCGAAAAATTTGCGGCTATAAATACCTGAATTTTACCAAGGAGGAAAAGAATTTGATTAGTAGAGCAGAGCGCAACCGCGCGGATATCGAAGAAGTTGAAGGCCTTATGCCGAAAATGATTTTCTGGATATAAAAGAAACGATGCTCGAAGAAGTTTTCTCTCCTAAACTCTCAAAAACAATAGCTAAGTTATTATTAATTGAACATAAATTAGCTTTTTCCCGGGGAAATCTTAACGGCAGAAAATCAATGCGCGCTGAAGTGGTATCAAATATGCTTGCTTCCGGTTTAACCATTGACGAAATTGCTCGCTTAACAAATTTCGAAATGGATGCCATCAAATACTACGCAAATATTGATTGAACATACAATCGAATCTCGCTGATTCTGAAATGCCGATTGAGCAAATTTCATTGCTTACCAAAATATCAATACGCCAAGTTGAGGAAATTTTGTCTGGCGGATGAAAAGATATGTTAGTTGAGCCACCATCGAAAGAGGTGGCTTTTTTTTGCGCACGAAAAGCAAAATACGGGCAAGTAACCGGCCGTTTTCGGCCGGCCAAAACAGCTCCGTGCGGACTTTTCGCGTTTTGTGGTCATTTTCGGTTAAAAATGACCACAAAACGCCAAAAGTCCCCTTTTATCCAACTCAATTCGGCCGGTCAAAACCGCCTACTGTTTTTTAACGGCTTTTTTAGGACTTTCGAGGTCTGAAACCCCTAGAAAACGCCTTAAAAAACAGAAACCCGCTGCAAAGCCCCAAACCGCCACCAAAAACCGATAATTTCTAGACAAAAACCGGCATATATAGTAGAATTAAAAGTGAGGAAAACTCTCGAAACGAGAAAAGACTGGGTGATACTATGAACGAAATCAACAACGCGCGGCTAATCCGCAAAATCAAAAATATGCTAACCGGCACAGCGCTAACAGCGACAATGTTAGTGCCTTTGGCGCTACAAACAATACCGGCAAGTCAACTGCTAAACGAGATGCTCGCGACGCCACAAGCCGAGGCGGCGAATACAACCGCCGACGTCAACCTGATCGAACAGCCGGGTGTAATTCTACCCGGCTCGGGATCGAGGGCGAACGCGAACGATGCGGCGAACCCGCTACTCGAAGTTCATCCGCGTCCGTTCATTTACGGGTCGGAGCAACTGCAAAATCCGAACGGCGAGGGGGAAATCGACCTGAGCTACGTGCCGCAGCTCGACTTCCCAGACACGCAACTGCGAAAACGCCTTTACAAGGATATCAACCTGCCGGTATTCTACACGAAACTGTTCGCCTCGGAAGATTCGCTGGTTGACACTACCCCAATCGCCTATACGGCTCCTTTTGCGCAAGTAAGCGACTGGGGCGAAGGCACAGACAATAACCCGCTGGCTTGGCACTTATCAGTGGCCCAGGATTCGCGCGGCTTCTGGCGCGCGAACCACGCGGAGGACTACGCGGATCCGACTTTCGAGGATAGCAACCGGATAGCACCGGCAGCGCTAAACCTGAACGCGATCAATAAATTATCGACGCAGCGTGGCGACACACCCATCAGCCAACTGCTTTCGTCGACCCTAGACACAACAAAATCGTCAATTCGCAGCAACATCGTCGACGTCTTAAGAAACTACGCTAACCTAGGCGATTGGACGGATTCGATGGGCTACCGCCTCGTGCCGAACGAAACCGGAACGTTTGATTTTAAAGATTCAATCAGTGTCGCTGAAGGTGATCCGTACCGGGCGACGTTTACTGACGACGTAGCGCGTCACCGGGTAACGGTTTCAATCCCGGCAGGCTTCAACAAGGAAGGTCAATACGTTGACCCGACGGTTGTAACGCTTAACTATGGTGACAACGACACGGCGCAAATCTTTGCGGCAAGTGCCGACTACATCAATTATTATATTTACACTCACGATGAACTCTTACGCTTCACCGCGGACAATTACGTAAAACCAGTAACGCACGGTGCGGAAGCAGTGTTTAATTCACTAGGCTTCTCAAGACTCGGGGCAAGTGGCTTCAAGCCGCTGAGCCTTCCAGGTCAACCAAACACGGCTGTTATCGGTTATGATAATCGATTAGATGGCGATGTAGCTGTCCTTTCGGCCGGAACTGGTAGTTCTTATATACATCCGTCAGCAGGAACGTACGGCTCGATACATAATTTTGATGGGGTTTATCATGAATCGACTTATAATGGTGGCGCTTCTTCTACATTCCTTGCTAGTTCAGTGCGTTGGAAATTCGATACAGAATTTTTTGTAAGCCAAAAAAATTCTAGCGATGCGTACTTGACACAAATTTGGGATGGATACAAATGGTTAACGCTTTCGCAAAAAGATATTCCGGATATCAACTTAGCTAGATATGTTGGTCCCTCTGGTCCTTATCCCGAAAGAGGTTTGCCTGGATTGTGGAGTGATATTAAACCGACTTCAAATACTACTTCTGGTTACGGATATATCAGTCCTATTAATGGATATGCAAGCATGGTAAAAAATGGTTACAAATTCAGAATGGTAAAAGTTTCCCAACAGACTTCCGGAGCTGGTAACGATTGGGTTACTCCTTTATCAACAGATTCTAGTTATTATAGTAATACAGTTGATGTTCCTGCTATTTATTTCAATAACAATAGCAGTGATACTATGATGTTGCGCACCCACGAAGGTGCATTTGCTTTGAGAGCTGGTAGTACAGAGCATGGTAGTTTAAGTTTTAATATTAGTGATGTGCCTCTTGAAATAAAAGAAAATTTAACAGCGGGATATAAAACATATTTCGAGTATTGGGACGGAGTAAATGATTTTACTTGGAAAAGACAAACTCCAGGATTAATCACTTCGAGCAGTGATGAATTTTCATACGATGAAATGGTCGATTTTGTAAATACTACCTATAGTGGAAGAAGTAGTACAATCTATAAACAGACTGTACCCAATATAGGTTCAATTTTTCCTTATGGTCTATCAGTCAGGTTGGTTATTGAAAACGAAAATGGATTTAGGTATTGGTCTAACGCGATTACATGGAGCACGGAGAGTGGCGTAGTTGGCGGTGGATTCTCGGGAGCCGCGGATGATACAACTGCCAAAACTTACAGTGCAACTCAACCAGGCGGGACAACGCCGACTTTATCTAATTACAATAGTCCAACGACACCCGATTATGCACCTGAAACACCATCTGCTCCAGCAGAAATCCAAGATTTGAATATTTTGCAACCGTACGGACCGGCTCAATCGGGAACGCCTGATAAGTACGATAGAGCTAGACCGTTGAATCACGGTGCAGAAACACCTGTGACGACGGTCCCTGCTTTTTGGACAAATACAACAGATGGGACTGCAAAAATCCAGAAATATAATGCTACTGATGGAACGTGGGTTGATTTAGGGCAATATGATGTAGGATTTTTAAATGGCTTGAGCGGGCTGCTTTGGACTACAGGATTAAGTAGTTATTCAAATTGGATTAGTAGACTAACTAACTCAAATTATATAATGTATGTAGCTTATAATTTTAATATGATTACAGATGACACGTTGACAGTGCGAGTAGCCAGAACGATTGGTGACGAAATGCATGTGTCAAATGCTATATCAGTAATTCCTAAGGCGCTTGGCGGGGCTGCTAACTATGATTCCAGTTTTTCGTTAGCATTAAGCGGAACGAATAAATTTGCATATAATATTGACTCAGTTATTTATTCAGATCAATCCATAAAAACAAATCTTTCGACTATAGATGTTTGGGGGAAAACAGGATCACATTACGAAAAAATCCAAAAGCTAAATGCCGATAATACAGAATGGGAAGATGTGACCGATAATTCTATATGGATTACCGAAACCGGTACCAATACAAATACTTGGTATCAAGGCAATAGTTACGGGCATATCCAAAATTTATTTGAATCGATAGTTGGATCTACTTACAGGTTAAAGTGGTCCGAAGATGCGCTAACAGAAACAGGGCTAGTAATAAGGTTAGCTTTTAATAATTCAGAATTAACTCCTACAACGATGTATTCAGCGCCGATAGAAATAACCCCATATAACGGTCCGAGGGGTGGTGGCGGGACAGTTGATCCGCCTGCGCCGACGATGCACGATGTGAACCTGCACTTTAACGGAGCAGGGACCGATACGACTTTAAAGGGAACGGATAATGAGGCGTATACGCCACCAACACCGAATGCCGATGGAGGCAGTTGGGATTATGCAGGTCACTATACATTTGGTGGCTGGTTTACGAATGCCGATTTGGCTCCGGGACACGCGTGGGTCAACGCGACTCCTTTGACAAGCGACATAACCTTGTACGCGAAGTGGACGCAGGATTTGACGGTTCACGTTGATGAAAGCGAGGGCTTGACGTATGTTAAAAATCAAACGTACAACGCGACTCCGGTCGCAGTTGAGGAACTTGATGATAAAGCGGGCTTCACCAAACTCGGCTATTATGACAACGAAGATGGTGACGTGACGGATGCCCACAAGGTATTCGACGACGACGGAACGCCGTTCTTTGACAACACTACTTTCTTCACAAGCGGTAAATACACCTACGCCCACGCGAATAATCCGCCGACGGTTTATCCACGCTACGAGGCGATTCACCACACTGTCACATTCCATTCACCAACTGATGGGGCGACAGGAGTTCCGGCGTCACCGGTTACGGTCGACTACGGCGATCACTATACGCCACCGACTCCGACAAGTCAGGGTTACACATTTGCCGGCTGGTACACTAATGCCGATTTGGCGCAAACGCACGCTTATGATCCAGCCGTAGCGATAACCGCGAACGTGAACCTTTATGCGAAGTGGACGCAAACCTTGAATTTCGTAGCAAGCGGAAACATCAACACCTTCTCGAATGCGATCACGCAAACCTACGGCCAGACCGCTCTGAGCCAGGACACGCTAGCCAAAATCAAGGGCTACACGATCACGGGCTACTGGGACACGGCTGCCGCGACCGGCGGAAATAAAATCTACGACGGAAACGGTACGCCGATTAACAGTGCCGGCACCTACATCGACAACGCGGGCAAGTATGTCCGCCCACTTGCCAGCACTGACAACACGCTTTACGCGCGGACAACGCCTGACAATTATAGTATCGTGTTTGATGCGAATGGTGGATCAAACGCTCCGGGCACAATCACGGTGGCTTACAATTCGACAATTGCCGATAAGGTTACACCGATTCCAACATCGCCTGGTGGCGGTAAGGTTTTCGTCGGGTGGTTTACTGATCCGACGACGGGTGTTGAAATTTACCATTATAACGGTAGCGAAGCTATCCGGACAGGTAATTATGCAGCCGACTTTGCTCAACAAGACAAGTGGATTCCGTATGTAGCCGAAGATGCGAAGACTAAAACGCTTTACGCTCACTGGGCGCAAACGTGGACCGCGACTTACGAGTTGAACGGAGGGGCTTTGAACCCACCAGCGACTTCGCAAGTGGTTGAGGCTGGCGCTAACATAGCTAACCCAGGTAATCCAACCAAAGATGGTTACAGTTTCGATACTTGGTATCACGATGCGGCGTTCACGGATATAGAAACGTTCGGACACACTTTGGGTGCCGACGAAACGATCTACGCTAAATATTCGCAAAGTATTTTGCTTAACAATAACGCGAACGGCGGAAGCTCGAATGGGGGTCTGGATGTTTCGTATAAAGCAGTGCCGGGCAATTCGGGGATTCCAACCAAGGAAGGCGCTGTGTTTAGCGGTTACTATACGACGCAAACGACTGGCGGCTCAATGATCTTTGCTGCTGATGGCGACGTTGTTCCTGGTATTGATGATTGGACGGATGGATCTGGACGTTGGATTCGCGAAGGCAACGGGCCGACGCTTTACGCTCGTTACACAACTAACACCTATACGGTTTACTTTGAAGGAGCCGGTGTCACGAACTTGCCTTTGACTAAAAGTTATAACGACACGATTACTTTGCCTGACCCACCAAGCCGTCCGGGATTTGCCTTTGCTGGTTGGTCGATTACAGGTGCGAACCAAGGAATCACGCGCCAAGCGGGCGAGTATTCGAACCCGATTCGCGGTGACGTGACAGTGACTGCGATGTGGGAAAACGGTCTGCACACGGTGACGTTTATGCTTGACGGCGGATCGCTTGAGGATTACGTGACTCCGGCGTACCGCACGGGCGACAAGATTGCGAATCCGGGGATCCCGGTTAAGCCTGGGTACGATTTTGCTGGTTGGTTCACAAGTGCCGATACGGCTGGTGACGGAAGTGATGCGTACGATTTCGATTCTGTGATTTCGGCAGAGGATAATCCGATTAATATCTACGCTCACTGGACAGCCCACGAAATGACTGTCACATTGAATCAAAACGGTGCGACAACTGCCGGACCGCAAACTAGTTTCACGGTTGATTTCAGTTCGATTCCTGCGATTACAGCTCTTACACCGGTTAACGAACCGAAAAGGACAGGTTACACGTTCAACGGCTACTGGACAACTAGCACTAGCGAGGCTGGTGTGCAATTGTTCGACCGGGCAGGTGTTGTACAGAACAATGTTGCTGGGTGGACCGATGGCGACGGTCACTGGATAAATCCTAATACGGGTGCGGTACTATTTGCTCGTTGGACTGCGAACTTCACTCACGTGACGTTTGTAAATGACGGGGCTCCCGGTGGTATCGAAGAGGGAAGTGGGACGGTTAGTGTTGATATCTACTTCGGGCAAGAGATTCAGTTTATAGACAATCTGCCGGTTCCGGTAGATGATGAAACAGTTGCCTTTAATGGTTATTTCATCACTGGTAGTGGTCGTCTATTTGACCCGGCCGGTGAACCGAATGCCAACTTGTCACCATACACGCACAAAAATCCGGATGCGAATAAGTATCTGCCGATTTGGGAATACACTGGTGAAAACTTGACGGTTACCGCCCAATATGTTTCGCCTTATCACAGAATGGTAGTACGCTCACATGGTTTGCCAGAAGATATCGTACTATCAGCAGGGATGCTATATGACGTTTCCGAGGGGCATCAGACGACTCCTCACTTGGCTCAATTAATGGAACCAAGTCAGTTTCCGCCTGACGCAGTAATGACTTGGCCGGGTTATACGTTTGGCGGCTGGTATTATTATACCGATCCTGATACTCCTTCCGGTTGGACGCCTTTGGGAATGGATGATTACATCACCACGACATCCCCTGATACAATTTACGCGCAATTCAATCCAATTAAATACGATATCGTATTGCGTGACGGAACAGATATCGATACAGTTAAAGTTGACTACAACACGATTCCAGCGAACGTCACGCCTTACGACAAGCCGGGGTATCGCTTCCAAGGATGGGAAGACATCAACGGAAATCCTTTCTACGACTCTAATGGTGATTTGGTAATTACAGGAAATCCACACGTTAACGATGATGGAAAATGGATTGATCTTAGCAGCATCGTTTTACGACCGGTGCTTGATCAAATCGTCTTTGACGTCAACGTCTACTCGACGCCTCCTTATTCGGGCGGCGACCCCGATTCGGTTCTCAGCGTGCAGGAGGCTCACTTGCCTAATCTCGATTCTCTGGACTCGCTTATTATGCCGAACACGCCGGAGCAATTCTTCGACGGCACGCGCGGCACCTACGTGGGTTGGTACACGGACCCAGCCTGCACGACGCCTTACACGGGCTGGCAAATCACCGCCGACATCTCGCTGTATGCGAAGTACAAATCGCAATCGAGGATCACGTTCTTCAACAAGGACGGGGTGGCGACGGGGGCAAGTCTCCTCGTGCCAGCAGGGGAAGAGATCGACTCGGTGAAACTTGCCGGAATGACGCCGACAAGGCCTGCGGGTGAATTTAGTCACTTCACGCCCAACGATCAGTACGAGTTTCTCGGTTGGTACACGACCAATGCGAGCAACGGTCGGATCCCGATGGGCACGCGAATTTACGGTGGCGATGAAGAACACAGCGGTTTGGAACCAGACGGAAATTTGAGTGTTATCGCCCGTTGGCGGTTGATTCTGCCGGAACTTGAGGTCTTGACCGGACTCGGTAATCTCGAACGCGCCGGAGTCTTTGGCGAACGGCCAGTGAACACCGACGGTAAGATTATGTCGCTGTCATTCGGTGTCGGTAATGCGGACTTGATGCCGCGCAGTTCAGTTCCGGATGCTCTGGAAGGCGCTACGGGTAACGACCTAGTCAGCCGGACCGTTGCAGCCGGTGGCGAGCGGCCAACAACGAACGCGATCACGCTGAAAATCCCGCGTGGAACCGTTCTGCCGCAAACCAAAGATGAACAACTCGTTTATTACACGACGAACCTCTACTGGACGCTTTCGTTCACAGAATAGTTTCAAATAGTTTCGATTTCAAAAGAAAAGTCGCTCATCTCGAGCGGCTTTTTTGCATCTATTTTCCCTTACTGTTTTTTAGCGCGTTTTTTAGGGGTTTCGAGGATCGAAATAACTAAAAAAGGCCTTAAAAAACAGTAAGCATTTTTAAAGCCGCAAAAATCGACTTCAAACGGGCGAAAATTGCTAAATTTCATCTGAATTTTGCCCGGTTTTTGCGTGATGGAGTCGTTTTGTAAAAAAATTTGAAGTTTTTTGAATTATTTTGCCGAAAAATGTAACAAAACGCAAAAAAATACGTATATATATAGTATAGGGTAATTTTTTTATCCTATGTTACCTAAGAAAGTTGAATGGTGGTAACCGAATTGCAACGGAAAGAAGGTGGTGCCTATGAGCATACACACGAAATCTGGTGGAAGGATGTGGTTGACCTTAGCGATTGAGCTTGCGGAGCAAGCGAAGAGCTTAGGGAAACCCATGCGTAGCGAAGCGTAGAAGGTTGTCTTAGTGTCAGTCACAGACGTATGCGCTATTTTAACACTTGTAATTCAAGTCGTTATGATAGTCGTTAAATCTGAGAGCAAACAAAAAGACTAATCCACTAAAAACTTTGACTGTTTTGGATTAGTCCATAATTCAAACGGTTGCCATCAATTGATGACCTTGGGTAGGAAGGGTCGGCGTTCACAGCGTCGGCCTTTTCTATACCCATATAATAACAAATACGCCGTGGAATTTCAACGAAAAAGTGAATTGTTAAATTAAGAAAAGTTTAACCGTGCCAACGTTGCCGTGTGTTCCGTGCGTGGAAGTAGAGTTTATAGGCTTCCGCAGCCATAAACGACAGAACAAAAATCTAAATATTAACAAAAACCTTACTTATTTGCTTTTTGTTTGCGTCAGACCCCTAAAAAAGGGTATAATATCCTTCGTGCGCTATTACTAGGGGACTATAGTAAATGCGAACGACAAGGGCAAAATTGCCCAAGGCTGTGAAGTGGGAGGTAGCGATACACCCGGGTACATTGTCATACCTGGATGTAGGAATTTCCACGGAGCTATGTCTAATTAAAAAATTAAGGCGAGAGGAGAAACAACAATGGCAAAACAAAAAATTCGTATCCGTTTGAAAGCTTATGAGCATCGTATTCTAGATGCCGCAGCGGAAAAGATTGTAGAAACAGCGACAAGAACTGGGGCTAACGTATCAGGTCCAATTCCATTACCAACAGAGCGCTCACTTTACACGATCATCCGTGCGACACACAAATACAAAGATTCACGTGAGCAATTTGAAATGCGTACTCACAAACGTCTAATCGACATCGTGAACCCATCACCGAAGACAGTTGATGCTTTAACTAAGCTAGACTTGCCAAGCGGTGTAAATGTAGAAATTAAATTATAAAAGAGATTAAGGAGGTGTAACAATGGCTACCAAAGGAATCTTAGGTAAAAAAGTTGGAATGACTCAAATCTTTACGGCAAGTGGGGAACTAATCCCGGTTACTGTTATCGAAGCAGCTGCAAACGTAGTGTTGCAAGTTAAAACAATCGAAACAGATGGCTACGAAGCTATCCAAGTCGGTTTTGATGACAAACGTGAAGTATTGAGTAACAAACCAGCGAAAGGTCATGTTGCTAAAGCAAACACGGCTCCTAAGCGCTTCATTAAAGAATTCAGAAATGTAGAGCTTAGCGAGTATGAAGTAGGTAAAGAAATCACTGTTGAAACATTCGCAGAAGGCGATATCGTTGATGTTACAGGGACAACAAAAGGTAAAGGTTTCCAAGGCGTTATCAAACGTCACGGACAATCACGCGGGCCAATGGCTCACGGATCACGTTACCACCGTCGTCCTGGTTCAATGGGTCCAGTTGCGCCAAACAGAGTATTCAAAAATAAACACTTAGCTGGTCGTATGGGTGGCAACAAAGTTACTTTGCAAAACCTAGAGATCGTTAAAGTATTAGCTGACAAAAACGTAATCCTAATTAAAGGTAACGTTCCAGGAGCTAAAAAATCATTAATCACAATCAAATCAGCCATCAAGGCTGCTAAGTAATCGTTAGGAAAGGAGAAATTTCAAAATGCCAAAAGTAGCATTATACAAACAAGATGGAACTAAAAACGGCGAAATCGAATTGAAAGATGAAATCTTCGGAATTGAGCCTAACGAGAACGTAGTTTATGACGCAATCATCATGCAACGCGCTTCACTTCGCCAAGGAACACACTCGGTTAAAAACCGTTCTGCTGTCCGCGGTGGTGGTCGTAAACCATGGCGTCAAAAAGGAACTGGTCGTGCTCGTCAAGGATCTATCCGTTCACCACAATGGCGTGGTGGTGGTGTGGTCTTCGGTCCAACGCCTCGTTCTTACAACTACACGTTGAACAAAAAAGTTCGTCGTTTAGCTATCAAATCAGTTTTATCTGATAAAGTTGCAAACAGCAGCTTGCTTGCAATCGAATCATTAACATTCGATGCACCAAAAACAAAAGATTTCAAAGCAATCGTTGAAAAATTAGACATTACAACTAAAGTATTAGTAGTAGTAGAAAACGACAACGACTTCGCTGCCCTATCAGCTCGCAACTTGCCAAAAGTTAGCGTAGTATTCGCTAACAACGTTAGCGTATTGGATGTAGTTAGCGCTGATAAATTAGTAGCGACTCAAGCAGCACTTGCTCAAATCGAGGAGGTATTAGCATAATGAGTATTTTAGATATTATCAAACGTCCGGTCATCACTGAATCTTCAGTGGCTGCGATGGAAGAAAACAAATACACTTTCGAAGTGGCAACTACTGCTAACAAAACTCTTGTTAAACAAGCAGTTGAAGTTGCATTCCCAGGCGTTAAAGTTGCTAAGGTTAACATCCTGAATGTTAAACCTAAATTCAAACGTATGGGTAAACACGCTGGTTATACGAACAAACGTCGTAAAGCTATCGTTACATTGAGCGAAGGCTCAATCCAATTATTTGCCGAAGCTGAGTAATTCGTTAACTCCCACAGGTAATTATATCTAGAAGCAAACTAGGACAATAAATTAAGAAGGAGAAATTTAATACAATGGGTATTAAGAAATTTAAACCGACGACCAATGGTCTTCGTAATATGACAGCTAGTGATTATGCTGAAATCACAAGCACTACACCCGAAAAAACGTTACTTGCGCCATTAAGCAAAAATGCTGGTCGTAATAACAACGGGCGTATCACAGTTCGTCACCGTGGTGGTGGACACAAACGTCAATATCGTATTATTGACTTTAAACGTAACTTAGACGGAGTGGTAGCAACAGTTAAAACGATCGAATACGATCCAAACCGTTCTGCTAACATCGCTCTATTACACTACGAAAATGGTATCAAAACTTACATCCTTGCTCCTAAAGGTTTAGAAGTTGGTGCTAAATTAGTAAGTGGTGTTGATGCCGATATCAAAGTTGGTAACGCATTACCACTAGCTAACATTCCAGTCGGAACTCAAATCCACAACGTGGAATTGAAACCTGGTAAAGGTGGGCAATTAGTCCGTTCAGCTGGAGCAAGCGCTCAAATCCTTGGTCGTGAAGGCAAATATGTTTTAGTCCGTTTGACATCTGGTGAAGTTCGTCTAGTTCTTGCAACTTGCCGCGCTACAATCGGTGTTGTCGGTAACGAACAACATAGCTTGATCAACATTGGTAAAGCTGGTAAATCTCGTCACTTAGGTAAACGCCCTACAGTTCGTGGATCTGTAATGAACCCGAACGATCACCCACACGGTGGTGGTGAAGGACGCGCACCAATCGGACGTAAAGCTCCAGTATCACCTTGGGGTCAACCTGCTCTTGGTTACAAAACTCGTAGCAAGAAAGCACGTTCAAGCAAACTTATTAAATCTCGTCGTAAATAATAAAGCGGCATAATAATATAGGAGGAAAGACACAATGACTCGTAGTCTTAAAAAAGGACCTTTCGTCGATGATCATTTGATGAAAAAAGTTGTTGAGCAAGAAGGTAATGAGAAGAAAAAAGTTATCAAAACTTGGTCTCGCCGTTCAACAATCTTCCCTAACTTTGTAGGGTACACAATCGCCGTTTATAACGGTAAAACTCACGTTCCTGTATATGTTCAAGAAGATATGGTAGGTCACAAATTAGGTGAATTCGCGCCAACTCGTACATATAAAGGTCACGTAAAAGATGACAAGAAATCTAAACGTAAATAAGGAGGAGAAATAAATGTCTGAACAAATTTTATCAGCAAAAGCAACTGCTAAAACAGTACGCGTTTCACCTCGTAAAGCTCGTCTAGTTATCGATCTTGTCCGTGGTAAAAACGTCGGTGAAGCAATCTCAATCTTGAAATTCTCACCAAACAAAGCTGCTGGCGTAATTGAGAAAGTTCTTCTTTCGGCAATTGCCAACGCAGAAAACAACTTCGACTTAGAAGTTGAAAAATTAGTATTAACTGAAGCATACGTTAACGAAGGACCAACGATGAAACGTTTCCGTCCACGCGCTAAAGGTTCTGCTTCACCAATCAATAAACGCACTAGCCACATCACTGTGGTAGTGACAGAGAAGTAAGGAGGAGCTTAAAGTGGGTCAAAAAGTACATCCAATAGGTATGCGTGTTGGAATCATTCGTGGCTGGGAAGCTAAATGGTATGCTGAAAAAGATTATGCTAACTTCTTACACGAAGATTTAAAAATTCGCGAATATATCTTCACAAACTTGAAAGACGCTGCGATCTCGACTGTCGAAATCGAACGTGCTTCAACTGAAAAAGTAAATGTTCTAATTCACACTGCTAAACCTGGTATCGTTATCGGTAAAGGTGGATCTGAAGTTGAAAAACTTCGCACTAAATTAGCTGCATTAACAAACAAAAAAGTTTTCGTTAACATCGTTGAAATCAAACAACCTGATTTGAACGCTAAATTGGTCGGCGAAGGTATCGCTCGTCAATTAGAAGGCCGTGTGGCATTCCGCCGTGCGCAAAAACAAGCAATTCAACGCACTATGCGTGCTGGTGCTAAAGGAATTAAAACTCAAGTCTCTGGACGTTTGAACGGTGCTGACATCGCTCGTGCGGAAGGTTACTCTGAAGGAACTGTTCCTCTACACACATTACGCGCAGACATTGACTACGCTTGGGAAGAAGCAGATACAACTTATGGTAAACTAGGTGTTAAAGTTTGGATTTACCGTGGTGAAATTCTTCCGACTAAGAAAAATGTTGTAAAAGGAGGGAAATAATCATGTTAGTACCTAAACGTGTAAAACACCGTCGTGAGTTCCGTGGGAAAATGCGCGGTGAAGCTAAAGGTGGTAAAGAGATTACTTTCGGTGAATGGGGTATCAAAGCTGTTGAATCTCATTGGGTAACAAACCGTCAAATCGAAGCTGCTCGTATCGCTATGACTCGTTATATGAAACGTGGTGGTAAAGTTTGGATCAAAATCTTCCCTCACAAATCTTATACATCTAAACCAATTGGGGTTCGGATGGGTAGTGGTAAAGGGGCTCCCGAAGGTTGGGTATCTCCAGTGAAACGTGGCAAATTCATGTTTGAAATTGCCGGTGTTCCTGATGATGTAGCTCGCGAAGCTTTACGCCTTGCGTCTCACAAATTACCAATGAAAACTAAAATCGTTAAGAAGGAGGAAGTTAAATAATGGCAACTATCGCTGAAATCAAAGCTCTATCTACTGAAGAATTAGTAGCGAAAGAAGCACAGTTGAAACAAGAGTTATTTAACTTGCGTTTCCAACTTGCGACTGGGCAATTAGAAAACACTGCTCAAATCAAAGAAGTTAAGAAAACAATTGCTCGCGTGAAAACAGTTTTACGCGCACAAGCATAATAGCGGAAAGGAGAAAAAGTTATAATGGCTGAAGAAAAAAGAAATAAACGTAAAGTTTATCAAGGTCGCGTCGTTTCAGACAAGATGGATAAAACTATTACAGTTGTAGTTGAAACTAAAGTAAACCACAAAGTTTACGGTAAACGCTTGAACTACTCTAAAAAATACAAAGCTCATGATGAAAACAACATCGCTAAAGAAGGCGATATCGTTACTATTATGGAAACTCGCCCATTATCTGCAACAAAACGCTTCCGTTTATTAGAGGTTGTTCAAGAAGCAGTTGTGATTTAATCGAGTTATCCTTAACAATTAATTACTAAATTAAGGAGGAACAAACAAAGTGATTCAATCAGAAAGTCGTTTAAAAGTCGCTGATAACTCTGGTGCTAAGGAAGTCCTTACTATCAAAGTTCTAGGCGGATCTGGTCGTAAAATTGCTAACATCGGTGACGTTATTGTCTGCACGGTTAAACATGCAGCTCCTGGTGGCGGTGTGAAAAAAGGTGACGTTGTTAAAGCCGTTATCGTTCGCACAAAAACTGGTGCTCGTCGTGCCGATGGATCTTATATCAAATTTGACGAAAACGCGTGTGTACTCATCCGTGATGACAACGCCCCTCGTGGAACACGTATCTTTGGCCCAGTTGCCCGCGAACTTCGCGATGCCAACTTCATGAAGATCGTATCTTTAGCTCCAGAGGTTCTTTAAGATATAAAATCGCAAAATAAAAGCCTGGGCAAGTTGGGTTCGCCCCGCGGGCGAACGAACTCATGCGAAGAGCTCCGCTCTGAGCAAGAGCTCAGCTCAAAACTGCCTAGCAAGTCCCCTGCTTCACTTGCCTAGAGAAGAAGGGTGCGAATCTTAGATTCGCGTAAGAAAATAAAGGAGGAACATAAAATGTTCGTTAAAAAAGGCGATAAAGTAAAAGTTATCACTGGTAAAGATAAAGGTAAAACAGGTGTTGTTTTATCTGCTTCACCAAAAACAAACAAAGTTGTGGTTGAAGGCATTGCCTTAGCTAAAAAACATCAAAAACCAAACAACGCTAACCCTCAAGGTGGTATCGTTGAGTTCGAAGCTCCAATCAACGCATCAAACGTTCAAGTCTTAGACAAAAACGGTGTTGCTGGACGTATTGGATACAAAGTCGTTGACGGTAAAAAAGTTCGCTACTCTAAAAAGACTGGCGAAATCTTAGACTAAGAGGGAAGGAGAATAGTTAAATGAGTCGTTTAAAAGAAAAATACTCTAAAGAGATTGTTCCGGCTTTAGTTGAGAAATTTGATTACAAATCTGTAATGCAAGCTCCTAAAGTTGAAAAAATCGTTGTTAACATGGGTGTTGGTGATGCTGTAAGCAACGCTAAAAACCTAGACAAAGCTGTTGAAGAATTAGCTAAAATTACTGGTCAACAACCGTTGATCACTAAAGCTAAAAAATCTATCGCCGGTTTCCGCCTTCGTGAAGGTATGCCAATCGGTGCTAAAGTTACTCTTCGTGGCGAAAGAATGTATGAATTTCTAGATAAATTAGTATCTGTTACTCTACCTCGTGTCCGTGACTTCCACGGTGTTAGTAAAAAAGCGTTCGATGGACGCGGTAACTACACACTAGGCGTTAAAGAACAATTAATTTTCCCAGAAATCGATTACGATTTAGTAGATAAAGTTCGCGGTATGGATATCGTTATTGTTACAACTGCTAACACTGACGAAGAATCTCGTGAATTATTAACACTACTAGGAATGCCATTTGCAAAATAATATAGGAGGTAAATATCGTGGCTAAAAAATCAATGATTGCTAAACAACAACGTCCTGCTAAACATTCTACACAGGCTTATACTCGTTGCGAACGTTGCGGACGTCCGCATTCAGTTTACCGCAAATTCAAACTTTGCCGTGTTTGCTTCCGTGAATTAGCATACTTAGGGCAAATCCCTGGTGTTAAAAAAGCAAGCTGGTAAAATTTATATTCTTTAATAAGGAGGAAACAATACATCATGGTTATGACAGATCCAATTGCGGATTTTCTAACACGTATTCGTAATGCTAACCAAGTTAAGCACGAATCTTTAGAAGTTCCTGCATCAAAAATCAAACGTGATATCGCTGAAATTTTGAAAGCTCAAGGTTTCATCCGCGATTTCGAATATATCGAAGATAGTAAACAAGGAATCATTCGCGTATTCTTGAAATACGGTAAGAATGGTGAACGCGTTATCACTAACTTGAAACGTATCTCTAAACCAGGTTTACGTGCATACGTTAAATCTGACGACGTGCCTAAAGTCCTTAACGGTCTAGGTATCGCAATTATTTCGACTTCTGAAGGTGTTGTCACTGACAAAGAAGCTCGTCAAAAAAATATCGGCGGCGAAGTAATCGCCTATGTATGGTAAGAAAGGGGTAAAACAATGAGTCGTATTGGTAATAAGATCGTAGTTATCCCTGCTGGCGTTGAAATCAAACAAAATGGTTCTGACGTTACTGTTAAAGGCCCTAAAGGGGAATTAACTCGTACATTGTCATCAGATATTACATTGAACCACGAAGGCGCTGAAGTAACATTCACTCGCCCGAATGATTCAAAAGAAATGAAAACAATCCACGGAACTACTCGTGCTAACTTCAACAACATGGTTGTTGGTGTTTCTGAAGGTTTCGAAAAAGCTCTTGAGCTTGTTGGGGTTGGTTACCGTGCACAATTGCAAGGTAAAAAACTAGTGTTGAGCGTTGGTAAATCTCACCCTGAGGAAATCGATGCGCCTGAAGGAATCACTTTCGAAGTGCCTTCACAAACACAAATTACGGTTAAAGGAATCTCTAAAGAAGTTGTCGGCGAAATCGCTGCTAACATCCGTGGAGTACGTCCTCCAGAGCCTTATAAAGGTAAAGGGATCCGTTACGTTGGCGAATACGTTCGTCGTAAAGAAGGTAAAACTGGTAAATAATTTTATTTACTATTTATACAACTTGTTAATCCGAGTGCCGGTAGGCAATTGCCCATCGGTGCGTTAAGGAAATAATTTTGGAGGAAAACACTGTGATTAACAAACCAGATAAAAACAAAACACGTCAGGCGCGTCACGCCCGTGTTCGTTCTAAAATCTCTGGTACTGCTGAGTGCCCACGTCTGAACGTTTACCGTTCTAACTCAAACATCTACGCGCAAGTCATTGATGACGTAGCGGGTGTAACGCTAGCAAGTGCCTCAACTCTTGACAAAGAAGTTAAGGGTTCAACAAAGACTGAACAAGCTGCCGCTGTTGGTGCATTAGTTGCCAAACGCGCAGTATCAGCAAAAATTGAGAAAGTCGTCTTCGACCGTGGTGGTTACTTATACCACGGACGCGTAGCTGCTCTTGCAGAAGCTGCTCGTGAAAACGGCCTTAAATTCTAGTAGAAGGGAGTTCATATTAAAATGGCTTATTTAGAAACACCTGAATTTGAAGAACGCGTTGTTGCGATCAACCGTGTAACTAAAGTAGTTAAAGGTGGACGCCGTCTACGTTTTGCTGCATTAGTAGTTGTAGGTAACAGAAATGGTCAAGTAGGTTTCGGAACTGGTAAAGCTCAAGAAGTACCAGAAGCTATCCGTAAAGCTATCGAAGACGCTAAGAAAAACTTAATTGAAGTTCCTATGGTTGGAACTACTGTCCCTCACGAAGTAATTGGTACTTTCTGTGGTGGACGCATCCTGATCAAACCTGCCGTAGAAGGTTCTGGGGTAGCAGCTGGTGGAGCGGTTCGTGCCGTACTAGAATTAGCTGGTGTTCATGATGTAACATCTAAATCATTAGGTTCTAACACTCCTATTAACGTGGTTCGTGCTACTGTTGATGGATTAAAACAATTAAAACGCGCTGAAGAAGTCGCTGAATTACGCGGCGTATCAGTTGCAGATTTAGGATAAGGAGGACAAACAAACAATGGCTATTAAATCAAGTCGTACTGCCGTAGTAGCTGCTAAAGCTGCTCAAGTTGCTAAAGAAACTAGCTGGTTTGTTGGCGAAGGCGCTGAAGTGAAAATCACTTTGGTTAAATCTTTAATCGCTCGTCCAAAAAACCAAATCGCTACTGCAAAAACTTTAGGGTTGACTAAAATCAACTCATCAGTTGTCAAAACTGAAAACGTTGCTATCAACGGAATGATTGACACTATCAAACACTTAGTTGTGGTTGAAAAAGCGTAAATTGTTAAACAAATTAATTCTTCAATAAGTAGGAGGTGCAAAAGAGAATGAAACTTCATGAATTACAACCTGCTGAAGGTAGTCGTAAAGTTCGCAACCGTGTTGGTCGTGGGACATCTTCAGGTAATGGTAAAACTAGTGGACGTGGACAAAAAGGTCAAAAATCTCGTTCAGGCGGCGGTGTTCGTCTTGGATTCGAGGGTGGTCAAACTCCATTATTCCGTCGTTTGCCAAAACGTGGATTCACTAACATTAACCGTAAAGAATACGCTATCGTTAGCTTATCTGATTTAAATGGTTTCGCTGATGGAACAGAAGTAACTGCTGTTCAATTAGTTGATGCTGGAATTGTAAAAAATGAAAAGTCTGGTATTAAATTACTAGCCAACGGCGAATTAACTGCTAAAAACTTAACAGTTAAAGTTGCTAAAGCTTCTAAAACTGCCGAAGAAGCGGTCAAAACTGCTGGCGGTTCAATCGAGGTGATCTAATTTGTTCAAATTAGTTCTTAACGGTCTAAAAGACAATAAGATCCGCACTCGTATCTTGTTCACATTGCTAATTATGGCAGTCTTCCGCCTTGGTGTTCACATCACGGTTCCAGGCGTTAATGCTGCGGCGTTATCAGACCTTGAAAACTTGCCATTCTTGAACATGTTGAACTTGGTATCCGGTGGTGCAATGCAAAGCTTCTCTATCTTCGCGATGGGGGTTTCGCCTTACATCACAGCTTCAATTGTTATCCAACTATTACAAATGGACATCGTTCCAAAATTTGTCGAGTGGGCTAAACAAGGTGAAGTAGGACGTAAAAAACTAAATCAAGCAACTCGTTGGTTGACTTTGGTTCTAGCGTTCATCCAATCGGTCGGTATCACAGCTGGTTTCAACCAATACGCTGCGATGGCTACCACAAAAGGTGTTAAACTTGTCGAAAGTCCAAGTCCAAAAACATTCATCATCATCGGGTTAATCCTGACTGCTGGGACAATGTTCGTAACTTGGATGGGTGAGATGATCACCGAAAAAGGGATTGGTAACGGAGTTTCAATGATTATCTTCGCCGGTATCGTGGCAAATATGCCAAATGCCGTTAAGAACTTAATCGACGAAACGTTGGTCAATGGTACTGCTTCACAGCACGCCATCAACGCCGTTCTTCTAGTTTTACTAGTTATCGCTGTTATCGCTGTCGTAACAATTGTTACGTGGTTCCAACAAGCGGAACGTAAAATCCCGATCCAATATACAAAACGCCCAACAGGCGCACCAACTAGCTCGTACTTGCCACTTAAGGTCAATGCCGCTGGGGTAATCCCTGTAATCTTTGCATCAAGCTTCATCGCGACGCCGAATGCAATCTTACAGTTCATGAGTGCATCGCATAAAAGTGATGGATGGTTCCAAGTCCTAAGCCAAGTGTTCAACTATAACACGTGGCCAGGAGCGCTTCTGTACACAGTACTGATCGTAGCCTTCACATTCTTCTACGCGTTCGTTCAAGTTAACCCTGAAAAAATGGCTGAGAACTTACAAAAACAAGGTAGCTACATTCCTGGTGTTCGTCCTGGTAAAGATACCGAAAACTGGGTTTCAGCGCTTCTTATGCGTTTAAGCACAGTCGGTTCAATCTTCTTAGGTGTCGTAGCATTGCTACCAATTGCTGCCTCTATCTTCATCGGCGAATCTGTTTCGTCAATCAAAGGTCTAGGCCTTGGGGGAACAAGCTTGCTCATCATCGTTGGTGTTGCAATCGAGTTCACTAAGCAATTACACGGTTTATTACTTAAAAAACAATATATCGGATTTACTGATTAGGCAAGTCACCGCGCGCCTTCGCGCGCCCCACTTGCCCAGCGGTAACGCCGCTAGAAAAGGATTTTAAAAATGAACTTAATTTTAACAGGTCTGCCTGGTGCCGGTAAAGGTACTCAGGGAGAACGAATTATCGATACTTATAGTATCCCACACATCTCAACTGGAGATATGTTACGCTCAGCCATCGAAGCTGAATCAGAGGTCGGTTTACTTGCCAAAAGTTTTATCGATCGTGGTGATTTAGTTCCCGATGAAGTGATTATTGCGGTTGTTAAAGACCGTTTAAGCCAAGCTGACGCCGCTAATGGATTTCTTTTAGATGGGTTCCCCCGCACTGTCGAACAAGCTGTTGCGCTGGATACCATTACGACTGTCGATGCTGTCATCGACATTGATGTTGACCCGAGCATCCTGATGGAACGCTTGACTGGTCGCATCATTTGCCGCACTTGTGGTGCTACATATCATAAAGTATTCAACCCACCCAAAGTGGAAGGGACTTGCGACCGTTGTGGAAGTCACGATTTCTATCAACGCAGCGATGATACCCCGGAAGCTGTGGAAAACCGTCTCAGCGTCAATATCGCGAACGGCAAACCGATCAAGGACTACTACCAAAATCTTGGCAAGTTGCACGAGATCGACGGCGCGCGTGATATCGATGTAGTATTTACTGACGTCAAGTCAGTTATAGATGCTATTTAAATAGGAGTGAATTAATATTAATGGCTAAAGAAAATGTTATTGAAATTGATGGTGAAGTAATTGATACTTTACCAAACGCAATGTTCAAAGTTGAACTTGAAAACGGACATGTTGTCTTAGCACACATTTCTGGAAAGATTCGTCAACATTACATTCGTATTTTACCAGGTGATAAAGTTACTGTTGAGTTGAGTCCTTACGACTTGTCTCGCGGACGCATCACTTACCGCTTTAAGTAGTATTGCTTTCATAATCAAAGGGAGGAAACGCAAACAATGAAAGTTAGACCATCTGTAAAACCTATGTGCGAACACTGTAAAGTGATTCGTCGTAACGGACGTGTTATGGTTATTTGCTCTGTCAACCCTAAACATAAACAACGTCAAGGATAAAAATAGGAGGAATAAGAAACAATGGCTCGTATTGCAGGAGTAGACATTCCAAACGATAAACGTGTAGTTATCTCTTTAACTTATATCTATGGTATCGGTAAAGTTACTGCACAAAAAGTTTTAGCTGAACTTAAAATTTCTGAAGATATCCGTGTAAAAGATCTTTCAAATGATCAATTAGACGCTATCCGTGCAGAAATTGACAAACTTAAAATCGAAGGTGACCTTCGTCGTGAAGTTAGCTTAAACATCAAACGTTTGATGGAAATCGGTTCTTACCGTGGTATCCGTCACCGTCGTGGTTTACCTGTACGTGGACAAAATACTAAAAATAATGCCCGTACACGTAAAGGCCCAGCTAAATCAATTGCTGGCAAGAAAAAATAATTAGTTTGGAGGTGTAATAGAAAATGGTAGCGAAAAAAGTAAGTAGAAAACGTCGCGTTAAAAAGAATATTGAAAACGGTGTGGCTCACATCCAAGCAACATTCAACAACACAATCATTATGATTACTGACGTTTATGGTAACGCTATTGCCTGGTCTTCAGCTGGTGCTTTAGGATTTAAAGGTTCTAAAAAATCGACACCATTCGCCGCTCAAATGGCTGCGGAAGCTGCTACAAAAGCTGCTCAAGAACATGGTTTGAAATCTGTAGAAGTTACAGTCAAAGGTCCTGGTTCAGGCCGTGAAGCTGCGATTCGTTCGTTAGCTGCATCAGGTCTAGAAGTTACAGCAATTAAAGATGTAACTCCAGTTCCCCATAACGGATGCCGTCCTCCAAAACGTCGTCGTGTTTAATTTGTTGCATATTATTTAATAAATGTGTAAAATTTAATTAAACGTATGCTCGTTTTGAGAGGAGTAAAAAATGATCGAATTCGAAAAACCAAGAATCACAAAAATCGATGCTAGCGCGAACTTTGGGAAGTTCATTATCGAACCTTTAGAGCGTGGATATGGTACAACTTTGGGCAATTCATTGCGCCGAGTTTTACTTGCCTCTCTTCCAGGTGCTGCTATCACCGATGTCCAATTTGATGGCGTACAGCATGAGTTTTCAACAATTGCCGGCGTTCGCGAAGATGTGACACAAATCATCTTAAACGTGAAACAAATTGCCATTAAATCGCATGATGCCACTATTGATCATACAATCGAATTGGATGCAACTGGCCCTAAAGTGGTTACTGCAGGTGATTTGATCGCGTCTAGTGATGTCGAAATTTTAAACAAAGACTTAGTAATCTGCGAAATTGAAAAAGGTGCTTCATTGCACGGCTATTTCACTGTGAAAACAGGCCGCGGATATGCTCAAGCTGAAGAGAACAAAGAAGATGATATGCCAATCGGCGTACTTCCAATTGACTCTATCTATACTCCAGTTAAAAAAGTAAACTATCAAGTGGAAAACACACATGATGGTCACGATAAGTTGACTTTAGAAATCGAAACAAATGGTTCAATCCTTACGGAAGATGCTATTAGTTTGGCTGCTAAAATCTTAACTGACCACCTTGTTGCTTTTGTCGAATTGACAGATGCTGCTGATGGCTTGCAAACTGTAGTTGCTAAAGATATCCCTGAAGATCAAAAAGTTCTAGATCTTACATTAGAAGAATTAGAATTATCTGTTCGTTCATACAACTGCCTGAAACGTAACGCTATTAATAACGTTCACGAATTAGTAAGTTTGACTGAAAAACAATTGATCGACGTCCGTAACCTAGGTAAAAAATCATTGGATGAAATCCGTGATAAAGTAGCCGAATTAGGTTTGGAATTCAGAGAAGAAGACTAAATACAGGAGGAAAATAATAATGGGTTACCGTAAATTAGGTCGCACTAGCTCTCAACGTAAAGCTATGTTGCGTGACTTAACTACAGATTTAATCATTAACGAACGTATCACGACTACTGTTACTCGTGCTAAAGAAGTTCGTAAAACTGCCGAAAAAATGATCACATTAGGTAAACGTGGAGATCTTCACGCTCGCCGTAAAGCCGCTGCTTATGTTCGTAACGAAGTTGCTAACATCAACGCTGATGGTGATAAAGTGGTTGTTGAATCAGCTTTACAAAAATTATTCAACGATATCGCGCCTCGTTACGCTGAGCGTACTGGTGGTTATACTCGCATCCTTAAGACTGAACCTCGTCGCGGAGATGCTGCCCCAATGGCAATTATCGAATTAGTATAATTTAAAATAATTTGCTGGATAGTTAATTTGTAAAAATTAACGCCCCAGCGATTACAGATTTGAGTGTAATGATGTTTGGCGCCCTCGTGCGTCGTAAGAGTCTAGCTCTTGTTACTCCGACTGGCTTTGTCGCCGGTCGGACGTAGCAACATCGCTAAAAACACTAAGGAAAAGTCAAGGGTTGACATTTTTCCTTAGTGTTTTTTTGCGCCTATTTTTCCCTACTGTGTTTTAAGGCGTTTTTTAGGACTTTCGAGCCGCGAAACCCCTAAAAAAGGCCTTAAAAAACAGTAAGAAAAAAATAATCGAACTTTTTTGCCCAAAAATGTAACAAAACGCAAAAAAATACGTATATATATAGTATAGGGGTAAAAATTTTTTGACCTATACGAACATTGAAAACTAAATATGTAAGATATAATTTCAAAATATCCTTAAAAAAGAGTATAATATTAGTAATGGATTTTGGAATGAAGTGAAGGAGGTGGGCCAATGGATTTTGAAGAGTTGCTCGAGATTTTCAATCTGCATTTCAACGGAATTAAGTTCCTGCAAGAGGCGCGCGGCACATCGTTTTACGAAGCGTTCGTCGAGCACTTCAACATCGAAAACTTCGAGGATTTGGAACCGCATCTAGCGGATCATCTCGAACGCATCCACCTCAGTCTAAAGGAATACTGCATCCCGGACGAGGCGCAACGCGTGGTGCTTCAAATGCTAATCCTCAAAGGTGGCATGGACGATCACGTTCAGCCGAACCATCAACTTACACCAGACGGCATCGGCATCGTGGCAAGTTACGTCGTCAACGTCCTCTACGGACTTGAAGACGGCCAAGACTTCAAAGCGATTCCGTTCGACCTCGATCCGGACAAGCTTTACGCAATCGATTTAGCGAGCGGAACCAACAACTTGCTGATCACATTAGCGCAAAGTCTGAAACAAGACGAAGTCAACCTAACCGGCGTCGAAATCGATGAAACGATGGCGCAAATCGGAAAAATTTTCTTCGATACTACGCACTCAATCGGGACGTTCGACCAGGCAGACAGTATTCAACTCTTAATGGACGACGCCAACCAGGACGTGGCGATTTCAGACCTTCCGGTGGGTTACTACCCGCTCGACATGGTTTCGAGCCTCTACAAAATCGGCGCGCTAAACGAGCACACCTACGCTCATCACCTCTTAATCGAGCAGACGATGAACATGCTACGCCCAGGCGCCTTCGGGTTGTTCCTCGTTCCGACGAATTTCCTCGAAACACCGCAGAGCACCTACTTAAAAGACTGGCTCGAAGACACCGCCTACTTGCAGGCAGTTGTGGGCTTCCCGAGCAATTTATTCTCAAGCAAAGACGCGACGAAATCGCTGATCGTGCTGCAGAAAAAAGGTAAAAACGTCGCGCAAGCGAGTGAAGTTTATACGATCCAACTTAACCAAATCAAAGAGCCGGCTGAGGTCCGACGGTTCATCGATTCGTTCTACCAATGGGCCAAAGAAAATTACGCACAAATCAAGGAGTAAGACAAATGTCAAAAACAATCGCAATCAACGCCGGAAGTTCTTCACTAAAATGGCAATTATACAACATGCCTCAAGAGGAAGTAATCGCTAAAGGTATCGTGGAACGGATCGGAATCTCTGACTCGATTTTCACTGTAAAATACGGCAGCGAAAAGTACGAAGTTGTTCAAGATATCGCCAACCATAAAATCGCAATCCAAATGCTTTTAGACGCTTTAATCGACCTTAAAATCGTAAGCGACTTGCAAGAAATCACAGGCAGCGGCCACCGCGTCGTTCAAGGGGGAGAATTCTTCCCGACGGCTGCGATTGCAACTGAAGAAAACATCGAAAAAATCGAGGAGTTGGCTGCTTTCGCGCCGCTTCACAACCCGGCTAACGCACTAGGTATCCGCACTTTCAAAGAGTTGCTACCGAACGCGATTACAGTTGCCGTCTTCGACACGTCGTTCCATGCGACGATGCCTGAGTCGAGCTACCTTTACGCTCTTCCACGCGCTTACTACGACAAGCACCGCGTCCGCAAATACGGCGCTCACGGAACTAGCCACCAATACGTTGCGCAAGTTGCTGCTGAATACTTGGGAACAAAAGACGCTAAAATCATCACTTGCCACATCGGTTCTGGTGGTTCGATTACAGCCGTTGAAAATGGCAAATCGGTCGACACTTCGATGGGCTTCACTCCACTTGCCGGTATCGCGATGGGTACGCGCTCAGGGGACATCGATCCTGCGATTCTGCCGTTCATCATGGAGAAGGAAAATCTGACGATTGCTGAAGCGATCAACGTGTTGAACAAGGAATCTGGGCTTGAAGGCCTTTGCGGATTCTCGGATATGCGCGACATCGTCGACAACATCGACAAGCCTGAGGTTAAGGCTGCGTGGGGCGTGTACATCGACCGCATCGTGAAATACGTTGGTAGCTACGCTGCGAAATTGAACGGCGTTGACGCTATCGTCTTCACGGCTGGTGTCGGCGAGAACTCGAACGTGGTCCGCGAGGCCGTGCTTGATTCGCTAACTTACCTTGGCGTTGAATATTCGAAGGAGAAAAACGACAAAGCTCGTGCGTTCCTGACTGATCTCGACCAGACTTCTGGCACGATTTCGACGGATGCTTCGAAGGTCAAAGTCTTCGTGATTCCGACCGACGAAGAGGTGATGATCGCCCGCGCTGTCGAAAACCTTAAATAATATGGAACTAAAAAGAGCAATAGAAATTCTTGGGGCAAGTGGGGCGGCTGAAGCCGCCAGCTTCGCCTTTTCTAATATAACGTATGATTCACGCGACGTTAACGAGTCGACCTTGTTTTTTGCTAAGGGTGCCGCGTTCAAGCGGGATTATTTGGTTCAGGCCTATGAAGAAGGTTTGCGCTATTATGTCAGTGAAGTCGATTATGAAATCGATGGATTGACCTTGATTAAAGTGGGGAATATTCGCCGGGCGATGGGTTTAATTGCCCAGGAGTTTTACGGTTTTCCGCATAAGAAGCTGAAGGTGATTGGGTTCACCGGGACGAAGGGAAAGACCACGGCGTCTTACTTCACGACTGAAATTCTTAAGTCGGTGGGGAAAGTTGCGATGCTTTCGACGATGAATTCGACCTTAGATGGTGTGAATTATTTCAAGTCGAAATTGACGACACCCGAAGCGCTTGAGCTGTATAAATATATGGCTGAAGCGGTTAAGAACGGGATGGAATATTTCGTGATGGAAGTCAGCTCGCAAGCCTATAAAATGGAGCGCGTTTACGGTCTGCATTTCGATGTTGGCGTGTGGCTGAACATTACGCCTGATCACATCGGGACGAATGAACATCCTGATTTCGAGGACTATTTGAATTCGAAATTGAACCTGATGGAGAACTCGTCGCTTGTGATTATCAACAAGCAAACGGACTTCTTTGAGACGGTTTATGCGACGGCGATTGAGTCGGCGGATCGGATAATTACTTATGGCGCGAGTGATGCTGAAATCACTTATAACGCGATTCCAACTGAGGAAGATTATACTTTCGCTTTGAGCGGGCCGGGTAACGGCACGGTCGCTGGTAAGGTGAACGGGAAAGATTACCGAATTAACTTAGCCGGAGATTTCAATCTCGCGAATGCGACGACGGCGGTTATCATCGCGACGCACTTTGGAGCGTCGTATGAGCAGACGGCGGGGGCACTTGCCAATGTTATTGTTCCGGGACGGATGGAGATCATCCGGAGCGGAGCGAAGAAGGTGTACGTCGATTACGCGCACAATTATGACAGCCTGTATAAGCTCTTGTCGAGCGCGCGGACGGATATTCTGTTCGATGACGACCGCGATCCGAATGTGATTGTGGTGCTTGGGTCGACGGGGAATAAAGGTGAAAATCGCCGCGCCGATTTCGCTAAGGTGTTGAGTCAGCTCGCTGATATTGCGATTCTGACGACGGATGACCCTGGTTTCGAGGATCCGATGGCGATAGCTGAGCAAATTGCTAGCGGGATTAACGATAGTGTCGATGTCGAGATTGTCATTGACCGCGAGGAAGCGATTCGACACGCGATTGAGAATGCGAAACCGCATGACATCGTCGTTTTGGCCGGAAAAGGCCGCGATAAGTTCCAAAAAATTAATGGCGAGGACGTTCCCTACGATGGGGACTACGAAATCGCAGAAAAAGTCTTACATATTTAGATATGTAGGGCTTTTTTCTTTACCCTAAAAAGAGCTACTGTTTTTTAACGCGTTTTTTAGGGGTTTCGAGGTCTGAAATCACTAAAAAAGGCCTTAAAAAACAGTAAGGAAATTTATACCCTGCGAAAGCTAAAGAAATAAAGGAGAAAGCTAATTGAAAAAAGAAAAGGAGAAACAGATGAAAGCGAAGGAAAAATTATTGGAAAGCGGGGCGGCTATGCTGTCAACGCAGGAATTACTGAGAATTATTATTGGAAATGAGGAGGCAGCGACCGACGTGGTGCGCGAGTTCGACTATGACTACTTGCTTAGGGGTGCGACGACTGAAGAGTTGGAGCACGTTCCGGGCGTCGGCGAGAACAAGGCGGTGCAAATTCAGGCGGCAATTGAGCTCGGGCGCCGCTGCGCCCGAGTTGACTTGCCCAACCGGGTTCGGGTGTTGAACTCGACGCAGATCGGCGAGATGCTGATTCGCGAAATCGGCTGTGAGGAGCAGGAGAATTTGGTCGGCTTATTTTTGAACACGAAGAACGAAATTATCAAGATGGACCGGATTTTCCGGGGGACGCTCGACCAGAGTGTCGCGCACCCGCGGGAGATTTTCAAATCGGCAGTCAAACATTCGGCGGCGAAAATCATCGTCGCACACAATCATCCGAGCGGTGCTGTGCGACCATCGCGCGATGACTTTAAGTTTTCGTGGCGGTTGAAAGAAGCGGGTGAGTTGATGGGGATTAGGGTCGTCGACCACCTGATAGTAGGCATCGACGACTACCACAGCATGGCGGAGTGCGGGGAGGTGTTTGCGAATGCTTAACGAAATCATGGAAGAACAGATGTTTTTCGAGAAGATCAAGGAGATGATGCAGGACAACTACAAGGCGTTTGTGAGGGCGCTGGTCGGTGTTGAACTCGGGGCGACGAAGGCGAATTTGCGTGAAGTGGTGGCGGAGTCGTTGTTTGATGAGTGGAAGCGCGCCGACTGCGCCTACCTGATCAACGAATGGTTTTACGACCGGGACGAGTTGAATGAATATTGAAGGATTCGCTGTTGATCTGATAGTGCGGGCAAGTCAGGAGCACGTTCAGGACATTTATTTCCTGCCTGTTCGGGGCAAGTACGAGATTAGTTACCGACAGAACGAGGAGCGGGTTTTAATTGCCCAGTTGGCTTTCGAGCAAGGCGAGAAATTGATTAATTATTTTAAATATAAGGCGCAGATGGATGTGAGCGAGAAGACGCAGCCGCAGTACGGGTCGTTTGAGATGAGTGGCGTTAAGATGCGCCTGTCGAGCGTTAGTGAGTTTCAGTTCAGCGAAACTTTGGTTATTCGCTTGCTTCACGATTTCGTGAGGGGGCGGACGAATTATTATTGTCGGCGCGATTATGACGATTTATTTGAGGAAACGCGGGCGGCAGGTCTGTATTTGTTTAGCGGGCCGGTCGGGAGCGGAAAGACGACGCTGATGTACGAGTTGTGCCGGGAGCTCGCTGCGACGAAGCAAGTGATTGCGATTGAGGATCCAGTCGAAATTGCTGATGATAATTTGTTGCAACTGCAAATCAATGAGAAAATTGGGATTGATTATAATGCTTTGATTAAAGTGTGTTTGCGGCATCGGCCGGACGTTCTGATCATCGGCGAAATTCGTGATGCTTTGACGATGCGCGCGGCTTTGAGGGCTAGTTTGACGGGTCATAAGGTGTTTGCGACGATCCACGCGCAGTCAGTGCCAGGCGTTATCGCGCGCTGCTTGGAGCTAGGTGCAGCGGAGTCAGAGTTGAGTCAGGTGTTGCGCGGCGTTGTTTATCAAAGAATAATTACGAGCGATTATGGAGTCGGAGTTTTAATGGAGAAAAAATATGGAGAATACGAGAAGAACGGGTGGCCTCGCAAAGTGGCGCGGCTTGTTGAATGCGGATTTATTCAAGAAGAAAAATATTACGAAAAAATCTAATTTATTATTATTTTTTGAATTATTTAATGAGTTATTAAAAAATGGAATCCCATTAATTGAAGCATTAAAATTCATTAAAAAAATAGATAAAAAAAATAGTGTTATCGTTGAGTTAGTTGAGGGCGGATTGTCCAAGGGTGAAGACATAGTCGATGTTCTCTGCTCTCTAACACAAGAAACAGATATTATTATGCGGATTAAATTAAGTCGGAAAAATAATATCGAAACGGCATTGACTGATATTTTATGGCGACAGAAAAAACTGTGCGAAAAAAAGGATAAATTAATTAAATCTCTAACTTATCCATGTTTTTTATTAGTATTTATTATTGTGATTTTATTGTTTTTAAAATTCTTTTTAGTTCCTAATTTAAGGATGAGTTTAGGCGAGGCTTCAAACAATTTCGGGTTGGTCTTTATCGACAATTCACCCTTTGTTTTAGGCGGTTTAGCCGCATTTATAGCGCTAGCGATATTAATAATTCGTCGAGTTTTATCACGTTTAAAAACCCTTGAAAAAAATAAATATTTTGCGAAATTAAAAGTCTATAAAATATTCCTAACTTACCAATTCGCCTCAGTTTTAGGTAACGTTCTAGCCAGCGGTGCCGAAATGCAAGAATCACTAAAAATAATCCGAGATGATAATAAAGGAAATTTTGTTGGCGAAATTGCCCGGGTTTTGGAAACAGGATTTAACAGCGGAATCGAGTTTTATAGACTGGTTGATGACTTGCCGTTTTTCACTCCAGAATTTACCAATATAATCCGAACAGCCCAGGTGCGGCGAGGTCTCGGGATCGAACTTCAAGTCTACGCCAACCTCTGTTTCGATAAATTTCTCAAAAAGCTCGACAGCTATACGAAGTTGATTCAGCCACTGATTTTTGTAGGAATTGCCGCAATAATCGTTAGCGTTTACGCCGCGATGCTATTACCAGTTTACGAGAGCACGAATAATATGCTCTAAAAAAAAGGAGAAAAATATGAAGAAAAAACTTGAAGGATTTACGTTGATCGAAGTGCTGACCGTCCTAGTCGTGGTGGGCCTTCTGATGATGATTTTCATTCCGAATTTGACGAAGCAAAAGGAGAAAATCGACGAAAAAGGTGGGGCAGCGATTGTCAAGGTCGTCGAGACCCAGATGGATGTTTACGAGATCGAGCACGAGGCGCGGCCGAGTGCGAGTCAACTTGCCGGGGAGGGTTATATCACGCCCGACCAGCTCAAGCAGTATGAAAAATTTAAGAAATAGGATGGCGGCGGTGACGCTTGTCGAGACGCTCGTCGTCCTCGCGATCGTCGCCCAGCTCGCGGGGATACCGATGATTTACGTAAAAAGTTACCAAGAAGAAATGGCGGCGCGCGAATTTCTCGCGCTGTTCGAAAAGCGCCTGAAGGGCGAACAGAGCCTGGCAATTACCGGCGGCGTCGAAACGAGCGTGGTGTTCGGAGCGCGGCGGGTGCACTTTAGCAACGCCGAGGTTTTGGAATTGCCCGATTGTGTGACGCTCGTCGAAGCGCCTGGGGTGATTAGTTTCAAAGCGGCGAGCGGAAATTACAGCGCGCTGAAAAAGGTCGTTTTGTACAACCGGAAAAAGGACGAATTGGTGACGTACCAATTCCAGATGGGGAGTGGACGATTTGTTAAGAAGATTGGATGAAGGCTTATGGAGCCGAGAATTGCGAAAGGCGGATGGGTTCGTTTTGGCAGAAAGTTTGGCGGCTTTGCTCGTCGTGACTTTGATGTTGAGCGGGCTAGTTGTGGGTGTAGGGAAGATGGTGGGGCATGAAAAAGAATTGGATAAAAAAATTGTGCGATTGCGTGCGGAGTATGAAACGCGCCGGCTCGCAGAATAGGATCACAGCTTTTACGCTCAGCGAGTGTCTGCTTTCGCTAGTCGTGACTTCAATCGTGTTAGTCGCGCTGAGTTCCCTAATTCAGTACACTCACGCGCTTGATTTGTTTTTGACGCGCGACACTGGACTCGAATTCGAGACCGCTTGCGTTCAGCTCCAACAATATTTTGATAGCGCGCATTTAATCACCGTTGATGCGCGCGAAGTCACAGCCGAGCTCGATGGCGATGAAGTTCGCCTTTACCAAAAGGCGGATAAGCTCGTCATCGCCCGCCACGGGGGCTATCAGCCGATTTTGACCGAGTTGACAGAGCCGGTGAGCTTTGAAGGTCTGAACGATACCGCCGTGCGGGTGACTTGCCCGAAAAAAGGGGAAATGGTGGTGCTATTTTCGGCTACTGTTTTTTAAGCCCTTTTTTAGGAGTTTCGAGGTCTGAAATCACTAAAAAAGGCCTTAAAAAACAGTAGACGATTTTATCTTGACGGAAAATGCGGAAATTAAGGAGGAAATTATGGTTTATCCGATGAAATATGTGAATAACGCGTATGATGCGATGTGCAAATCGCGGAAACCGCTGATTTTTACTGGGGTGACGGCGTGTATGTTTCTCGAAGTGCCGATAGTGGATAAGTTTGACAAAAAACCGCGCATTGTGGGGCATAATCGCGCTCGCAACGAAACGGTAGAGGCGCTGTCACCGGTGTTGTTCAATGAGCACGAGATGTTGCATCTGCATCACGAAGTGGATTGTGCGGATTATTTGAAAATTATGTTCGATTTAGCGAAGGAGGCGTCAGCCGTCGGCCTGATTATCGCGCTCGGTAGTAGTCTGCAACGAGGCTATTTTACGCGCGAGCAACTCGAAAATTTTGTGCGTGCGAATAAGGGTGTTAGAGGAATGAGCAATATGCGCAAGGTGCTGCCTTTTGTGAGCGGCGGTGACGGATCGGCGTTCGAAACGCTAGTGAGGCTGACGATTCATCAGCTGGGGCGCGAGATGCCGACCCAACAATTGCCGATTTTCGATCGCTTTAATGAGGTCGATAATTACAAGGTGCTCCATCCGTACGGCGACCGGCTGGTGGGGATTGTCGATATGTATTACGAGACGCGCAAAGGAAAGTGCGTGTTCGAGATTGACGGGGAGATTAAGGATGTACTGCAGCGGGATTGTTATGCGAAAGAAAAATTGCGCGAAGGCGGGCTAGAACAGCTTGGCTACAAGGTGCATCGGATTTTGTACAAGGAGTTCGTCCACGATGCTTTGCCCGGCTTGCTGGATGCGATGGGCGTGCCAAAAACGCACAATAAGCCGCGAAAATTGCCAGAAATCAACGGTCTAAAAAACCCTACTGTGTTTTAAGGCGATTTTTAGGAGTTTCAGGCCTCGAAAGCACTAAAAAACGCGTTAAAAAACAGTAGAGAAAAGTAAGGGGGTAAAAATGAAGCTAAAAGGCAGTATTTTAGCGAGTACGCTCGTGATTTTCGCGCTTTTGAGCGGCCTCGTCACGATTGCGCTCGAACAATACAAAAACGACGTCCGAATCAAAACGCGCATCATCAAATATTACGAAAATCGCCTGTAATGTGTTATAATTGTGCTATGAATATTAAAGATTGGCACGTCCACACGGACTTTTCGTTTGACAGCACTGAGCCGCTCGAGAATTATCTCGCGTTGGCTGAGGCAGTGGGTGAGGACCTCGTTTTCACCGACCACCTCGAGTTTTCCAACCCCTACTCGGGCATCGACGACCTGCCGGATTGGCAGGCTTTTTGCGAGCGCGTCGACAAAATCAACAGTGCGGGCAAGTCGCCTCACGTCTATAAAGGAATCGAGATCGGCTGGAACCCGGCTGATGGCGAGCGCATCCGCGAGTGGCTTTCGGGCAAGTCAATCGACGTCAAGCTTTTGTCTGTGCACAATAATGGTGAATACGATTATATGGATGACGTCGCGCGAGGACTGAAGGCGTCGGATATCGTTGACGACTATTTCAATAATATGAGTATAGCTATCGAAGAATTTCCCGATGTCGATATCTTAACGCATTTTGAATATGGAGTAAGGTTGATCGATGTTGATTTAGAAGAATTCAAACAACTAGCCGAAGCGCATTTGCGCCGAATTTTCGCGCAGTTAACCACGCACGATATTGCGCTTGAAATCAACGCGAAAAGCGCCTTCGCTTATGGAAACTATGAACTCGTAAAATACGGCGTCGCTCTTTATAAAGAGGTTGGCGGAACGAAATTAACTCTCGGCAGCGACGCCCATCGCGTCAGCGAATACCGCCGCCAGTTTGACGAACTAGAAAAATTACTATAAAAATAAATGAATAAAAAGAAAGGAGGAAATATGGATAAAAAAATAATTACGAAAAGAAAAAATCAATTCGATACCATCATTCATAAAACCGAAAATGAAGATGTCGAATTTTGGTATGCAAGGGAGCTAATGTTGCTTCTTGGATACACGAGATGGGAGAATTTTTACAGAGCAATCCAAAGGGCGATAGAATCGTGCGAAGCCAGTGGTGTAGCACCTCCATCCCATTTTCGTGAGGTCACGAAAAAGGCAGAAATTGGGATAGGAAAAACGAGAGAAATCAACGATTATATGCTCACAAGATATGCCTGTTATTTAATCGCTCAAAACGGCGATCCGAAGAAAGAAGAGATCGCATTTGCCCAAAGTTATTTCGCCGTCCAAACGAGAAAACAGGAGTTGATTGAGGAGCGAATTGCTTATATCGAGAGAATTGATGCAAGGAATCGTCTGAAAGAATCGGAGAAGAAACTTTCGCAAAACATTTACGAAAGAGGTGTCGATGATGCTGGTTTTGCTCGGATTCGATCTAAAGGTGATACCGCTCTTTTCGGTGGAAACACGACGAAACAAATGAAAGAAATACTTGATGTTAGCGAGAACAGACCACTTGCTGACTTTCTTCCTACGTTGACAATAGCTGCGAAAAATCTGGCGACCGAGATGACTAATTACAATGTTGAGGAAAAAGACCTTCACGGAGAGAATCCGATTGCGCACGAGCACGTTCAGAACAATACCACGGTGCGCGGGATGCTTGGTCAGCGAGGTATCGTTCCCGAGAACCTGCCACCGTCCGAGGACATCAAGAAACTCGAGCGCCGAATGACTAACGACAAAAATAACTTGGCCGATAAAACGGGCAAGTTACCATAAAAAAAGGGCAAGTGCTTGAATCTGCACTTGCCATTTTCTTATATAGGCACCCGAATCTCAAATACCACGCCCTTAGGCTTGTTGTCGTAGACGTCGAGCTTGTAGCCTAAAACTTTAGACAGCTCAGCGGCGATCGACAGACCGATGCCGTTTCCGTTGCCGGAATGCGAAGTATCGACGCGGTAAAAACGGTCAAAAATCCGCTTCTTGTCCTTGTCGCTAATCCCGACGCCGGTATCGGCGACTTTGAACGAATAGAACCGCCCGGCAAGTCCCCCCTCGACCGAGACAGAATCTCCGTCCGAGGAATATTTCATAGCATTATCAATCAGAATAGTTAAAATCTGCTTCAAGTAATTCAGGTCAGTGTGGAGAGCTCCAGCAGCCACGTCAAAAGAGAATTCTCGCTCCTGTGAATCCGCTAGCTCGGCATAGTTAGAAAGCATATCGCCTAAAGCAATCTCCGGATCAACCAAAGTTGTTTCCAACTTCAACCGTCCGTCATCAACACGCGACACCGTCAGTAAATCCCCAGTCAGCTTGTCCAAACGGCGAACCTCACCCAAAGCAATTCCAATCTTATCCGCCTCATCCATAATTGTCGCCGTCGGCTTCTTAAACAGCCCCTCGAGCTGATTCTGTAAAATTGCCAGCGGTGTCCGGATCTCGTGCGATGCGTTCGATACGAATTCCTGTTGCTTTTTATACGCCGCTAAAATCGGCTGCATATTCAAGAACGCCAACCCGACACTAAGCAAAGCCGCCAAAGCGCCGAAGAAAATCATGCAGACGACAAGCGCCGTCCTAAACGAACTTTGCGCGTGCTTGATCTGATCGACATTGATAATAACTTGCACCTTCGACAAACCAAGCGATGCAGCAAATGGGTCGGCATCAGTCGGATAAGGAATCGTCACGGATCTAAAATAACTAGTCCGCGCCGAACCGCTATGAACCTTTTCTTTCAAACGAATACCATCTGTCGGGCTGACATAAATATCTGCCCCTTCACGCACCGCGTGCTCCGTAATCACCCCCAATTTAGCATCGGGTTTGAACTGCGACATCACGTCGAACCGATTCCCCAAAGAATAAGGATTCAAAATCGTCCCATCCGCACTCCATAAAATAATCTGGCTCGTAAATCTATCATCCGAACGCCCGGTTTCGTCCCTGTCATAGGGATCTTGCGCGAAATATTCGTTAGCGTTTTTAATTGCCGCCCGCTCCACCTCGCTCGCAACGAGCTGATCCGACCACGAAATGTCCTTCAATTCGCTGTCCGTTTCCGAGTAGGCGCTCGAATTCATCATGTGCAGAATCACCACGCCGAGCACCACGAACACGATGCTGAACGCGATAACGTTGCGTAAAATGAAATTCGCGAGAGTATTTTTTTTCAGCATAATCGCCCTTTCCTAGTCCAGAATATACCCGACATTGCGAATCGTCCGCAGCCCAAACTCGACGTCCGCCTTCTTAAATCGCTTGCGCAGATTGGAAATATACACCTCGACCACGCTAATCGTGGTATCCGACGCGTACCCCCACAGCCGGTCAAAAATCTGCTCCTTCGTCAAAATCGTCCCCTGATTCTTGATAAAATAGGCAAGTAAATCGTACTCCTTGCCGTGAACCGTTTCAAGTGGCAAGTCATCGACGGTGACTAAATGGCGTCCCTCGTCGACCTTGATTCGCCCGTAAACAAGCTCATCGACTTCCGCACCGGCGTGGCCGGCGCGTTTTAAAAGCGCCATCACGCGAAGCAGTAATTCTTCGCTATGATAAGGTTTCGTCAGGTAGTCATCCGCGCCGCGGTTGAAGCCTGATATTTTTATTTGCAATTCATCTTTTGCCGTCAAAATCAGAACGGGGGTGGCGATACTTGCCTCCCTGATTGCACTTAGCATCTGCAGGCCGTTCATTTTCGGCATCATCAAGTCGGAGATGATCACGTCGTAATGGTGGAGTTTCGCCGCCTCGTAGCCCGCGAGTCCGTCGTAGGTTTGGGTCACTTCGCCGATTTGGCGCAGTGTTTCCGCGATATCATCGTTGAGTTGGCGTTCATCTTCTACTATTAAAATTTTTGTCATTTTAGCACCTCATAAACTAAGTATATCAAAAAAAACTTAAAAATACCTAAAAAAATCGCCCAAAAATGTAACAAAACGCGAAAAAATACGTATATATATAGTGAGGGGTAATTTTACTTCTTAAAGAAAATCACGAAATGTGAAGTTTTTGCTTGACTTGCCCACCGAAGATAGTGTAAAATTAACTTATTGAATGAAAACTTCACGTTTTGAAAAGATGGAGGAAAAATAAATGGCAGATGAAAATCGTCAAAAAGCCCTAGATGAGGCTTTGAAAAAAATCGAAAAGAGCTTTGGAAAAGGCTCGATCATGAAACTCGGCGAAAAAGCGGATTTAAAAATCCCGGTAAGTTCAAGTGGCTCTTTGGCAATTGACCAGGCATTAGGCGTTGGCGGATACCCGAAAGGGCGGATCGTCGAAATCTACGGGCCTGAAAGCTCAGGTAAAACAACGGTGGCGCTTCACGCGGTCGCTGAAGTTCAGAAAAATGGCGGCACGGCTGCGTTCATCGATGCCGAACACGCTTTGGATCCCGTTTACGCTAAGGCGTTAGGCGTTGATGTTGACAATTTATTGTTATCGCAACCGGATACTGGTGAACAAGGTTTGGAAATCGCTGATGCTTTGGTATCGAGTGGTGCGGTCGATATCGTCGTGGTCGATTCAGTCGCGGCTTTGGTGCCGCGTGCCGAAATCGAAGGCGATATGGGAGATTCACACATGGGTCTGCAAGCACGTTTGATGTCACAAGCGTTGCGTAAACTTTCAGGTTCAATCAACAAAACCGGCACAATCGCAATCTTTATCAACCAACTTCGTGAAAAAATCGGAATCGTTTATGGTAATCCTGAAACGACTACCGGTGGGCGCGCGCTTAAATTCTACGCGACAATCCGCCTCGACGTTCGTAAATTTGACACGATTAAAAACGGTCCTGAATTCATCGGGAACCGCGTGCGGGTTAAAGTCGTAAAAAACAAAGTTGCACCACCGTTTAAACAAGCGGAAGTCGACATTATGTACGGCGAAGGAATCTCGCAATTAGGTGAGATGATCGACATCGGTAGCGATTTAGACATCATCCAAAAATCAGGTTCGTGGTATGCCTACGAAGGCGAAAAATTAGGTCAAGGACGAGATAACGTCAAAGCCTTCTTGCTCGACAATCCTGAAATGCTCGAAGAATTATTTGCAAAAGTTCGTGCCGCCCTTAAAGGCGAAATCGAAGAAGCAATCGAAGAAGGTGTAATCACACCGGACGACGATGCTGAATTGTTCGACGAATTATAGAATCAAACTTAAAGCAAGCCGGTGGGGGCTTGCTTTTCAATTGCCCAGGTTAAGATGGTCTTAAAAAAGTTTAAAGTGCACCCGTTTTTGCGCGAAAAGGAGTATAATTAAAATATTAAATTCTTGGAGGAATTATAATGGAACTTTTTGAAAGTCTGAAAGCACAAATCAAAGGTCAAAACAAAACAATCGTTTTCCCGGAAGCGAAAGATGGCCGTATTTTAGGGGCTGTAGCTCGTTTGAAAGCGGACGGTTTGTTGAACCCGATTTTGGTTGGTAACCCTGAAGAAGTAAAAGCGGCAGCGCGCGAACGCGGGTTGAGCTTGGAAAATATCGAAATTTTAGATCCGAATAACTACGATCGTTTCGACGAAATGGTTGAAAGTTTCGTGGAACGCCGTGCCGGCAAAGCGACAGTTGAGCAAGCTGAGAGCCTTTTGACAAACGTCAACTACTTCGGCACAATGCTAATCCACTTAGGCCTAGCGGACGGAATGGTCAGCGGCGCAATCCACTCGACCGGCGACACAATCCGCCCAGCCTTGCAAATCATCAAAACTAAACCAGGCGCGAAAGCCGTTTCAGGCGCGTTCCTAATGGTCCGCAGCCGCGACCAAGAAAAATACATCTTCGCCGATTGCGCCGTGAACATCGATCCAGATGCACCAACATTGGCAAGTATTGCCATCGACTCGGCTGAAACAGCTGCTTCGTTCGGTATCGAACCAAAAGTTGCAATGCTTAGCTTCTCAACAAAAGGTTCAGCTAAACACGCTTTCGTCGATAAAGTTGCTGAAGCGACAGCGATCGCTAAAGAAGCTGCTCCTGAGTTAGATATCGACGGCGAACTTCAATTCGATGCAGCCTATGATGCGGTTGTTGCATCGCAAAAAGCTCCTGAATCTAAGGTTGCTGGTAACGCGAACGTCTTCGTCTTCCCGGATATCCAATCAGGAAACATCGGCTACAAAATCGCTCAACGTTTGGGTGGTTTTGAAGCGATCGGTCCAATCTTACAAGGTCTAAACAAACCAGTCTTCGACTTGAGCCGTGGTTGTAACGAAGAAGATGTCTACAAATTAGCAATCGTCACTGCAATCCAAGCGGTAAACGGAAATTAATTAGAAATTGTTGCAAAATTCATAGTAAATCAGCTGAAAACATCCCTTTTTCGAGGGGTGTTTTTTGTCTACTGTTTTTTAAGGCGTTTTTAAGGAGTTTCGAAAGCCGAAACCCCTAAAAAACGCCTTAAAAAACAGTAAGGAAAAAATAATCGCATTATTTTGCCCAAAAATGAAACAAAACTCTTTTTTTTACGTATATATAGAGTATAGGCATAAAAAATAAGGAGGAAACAAAATGAAAAACTGGAAAAAATTTACAGCGGTGTTCGCATTGTGCGCCATCGCTTACTTCACGAGTGTGCACAGCGAGGAGGAGCCGCTCGAACTCATCGTGAAACACGAGCTGCCCGATAGCCTAGCGAAAGTCCACAGTGTTGGGGTTCATACGAATGCATCGCGGATAAAAGTGGGCGACGAGTTCTTTGACACGAGCGACCTATTTCTCGAATATCCAAAAGATGGCAAGTATCACCTCGACATAATCGGTGTGGACGGCTTGCGCGAGACGGATAAGCAAACGCTCGACTTCGAGGTCGACAACACGGCGCCGAAAATTTCAGTTAATACTGACGTTGAGCTGACAAATCAAACGTTAGAGTTTGACGCGTTGATCGAGGATGCGAATCTCGATTCTTATTCGGTCGAAGGAATCGAGGAAACAGGACCGCCGCTCCATTTTAAAATCGAGAAAGAGGGGAAATATCATCTTGTTATTAACGCAGTTGATAAGTTGGGGAACAAAGCTAAATTCGAACGCGACTTCGAAATCGATAAGACGCCACCGACGGTTGTGCTAAAAAATAATCCACCGGAATTCACTAATCAAAACGTCCAACTCGACTTCGCGGCAGACGGCGCAGACACGAGTGTAACGCTCGAAAATTATCAGGAACAAATCGAGTTTAAAGACAAAGCAGGCAATTCGACATGGTTCGACGTGCCGAGATTTGAAATTGATAAAACGCCACCGAAAATAACGATTGATAATATTCCTGAGCTAACCAATAAAGATGTAAACATAAAGTATCACATTGATGAAAAAAATCTCGACACGATAACTATCGATGGGGAGCTTAATGAAACCCGAGAAGGTCAGCATAAAGTTACAATCAAAGCGGTCGATAAAGCAGGGAATGTCGCGCAAAAATCAATTGAGTTCGAAATCGATAAAACTCCACCCACCCTTGATTTTAAAGGGATCCAAGCAGATGAAGATTATCGTTATATGCCAGAATGGGAGCTCGTGACAGACGGCGACGAGAAAAATTATGACCTTAAAGAAATCCAACCGGGGCACATGGAACTCGCCGCAATAGCAAAAGACAAAGCGGGAAATGAAATAAAAAAAACTATTAATTTTATTCTGAACCCTCACGGCTCAACGTTTGAAATAGATAAACCAAACGGCGATTATTTTAATAAAAATATTCAAATAAAAATTAAAGAAAAAAATATCAGTAAAATAATAAATAAAAAAATATTAATTAAAATAAATAATAAAACAAAAGAACTCGACACATACGAATTCACAGCTGAAGACGAAGGAATCTACCAAATAGACGTTTACACAACCGACAAAGCCGGAAATAAAAACAAACTCGAAAACCCGGTGAAATTCGTAATCGATAAAACATCGCCCGTAATAAATCTAATCCAAACTGACAAGGGCTACAACCTTGAAGCGCTGGATAATCTCAGCGACTATACCCTTGAATACTACATCGACGGAACGCGCGCCGAAAACCTAAACCTAACTGATGACGACTACCATTTTATCGAAATTAAGGGCCGCGACAAATCAGGTAATGAAATTGATAAAATTTATGAAGTTAAAAAAGGCCAAAAAGCTAAAGAAGTCAACAAAATTAAGCAGACCGAAACTAAGAAGAAGCCCCTAAACAAGCTCGTTCTCATTCCGATTGCTGTCGTAATAATTGCCATAATTATCTTTGTCGGACTTAAAGTCTAAAATTGTAAATCGACCCCCATTTGTGATAAAATCTAATATTGAATGAAAACTTAGGGGAAAGGAGGTCGATTATGAGCAATGATTGGGATAAACTCGAAGAAGAATCGCGCCAAAAAGCGAACCGCATCAGGGACGTTTTCTCGCTCGAAGAATTCGAATACAACCGCAAACGCAGCAGCCAGCGCGTCGAGCAACCCGGCTATCAGCAGCAACATAGCCGCCGGCGGGTAAATCCAGAAGCGTTGGCAATTGCCCAAGCGCAAGCGCAGCAAAAGGCGAAGCAAGAACAAGAAGCACTTGCGCGCGAACAGGCGTGGAAGATCGAGCAAGCGCAGATTGCGCAGGCCGAGGCTAGACGCCGCGAGGAAGCGGCGCGACTTGCCCAAGAAGCGCAGAACCTGAATCAGACGTCGATTCACGATGCGGCGAAGGAACGGGCGAAACAGCGTGTCGATGCGCACGCGCATCAAGCGCCCCAGCAACAGCCGAAGCCGGGGAAAGTCGTGAAAAACGTCGATTTCACGGGCGAATCGCGCGTTAAAATGCACGAGGAACAAGCGAAAAAGGCGAAAAAAACCAAGAAAGCAAAAGAAGAACCGAACGAGCCGGCGTATCCCGTAGCGGAGCGAAAAGGCAAGGGTTTGCTCGTCACGATCGTGATTTTCTGGGCGATTACAGCTCTGATCAGCCTCTACTTGCTCAGTCCGCTTAGTCATCTCGGCGAGATTAAAATCACGGGTAATCACTTTGCGAGTGCATCGGAGATCATTGAAAAATCGAAGATTAACGATGATCATTACTTCCTCGTGCTCGCGCGGCAAACGCAAAAATTCGAGAAAAATATCGCGCAGGATGAATACATTAAGTCGGCGAAAATCGCGACGCAATTGCCCAATGAATTCGACATTAAGATTGTCGAATGGCGCGTGCTCGGGGTCGATGACATCAACGGGAAATACCACCGCGTGCTTGAAAACGGCTATATGATGCCGGATGAGGAAGACAACAACGACAACGGCTTCCCGGTTTGGAACAACTTCACCTCAAGCGAGATTATGAAGAAATTCGTCGAACAGTACAATAAACTCGATGAAAAATTCACTGCGGAAATCGACCACCTCGACTACACGCCGAGCCAATCGAACAAGCAACTCGTCACAATTTATATGAAAAACGGATTCCAAATCCTCGTCGATATTCCGAATATGGTCGAAAAACTCGGCTACTATGATCAGGTCGTCGCTAACGCACCTGAGCCGTGTATCATCGATATGGAAGTCGGCATCTTCACGAAGCCATTCCCGGCTCCGGAACCTGATCCAGCAACAGACGAAACAACAAATACACAAGAAAATGGAGATTCAACAAATGGTTAACATCTACGACAACGCTAATGCACTTGCCACAACGGTCCGCGAAATCCCTGAATTCATCGCGCTGAAAGAAGCTTTCGAGAAAGTTAAAGCAGATGATGCGGCTTACAAAATTTTCTTCGACCTTCAAACGCTGCAACAAACAATCCAAGAAAAACACTACAAAGGCGAAGAACTTGAAGAAGACGAAATGACTAAAATGCAAAGCCTTGCAACTCTTGTTATGTCGAACGACTTGCTAAAAGACTTCACGGAAAAAGAATATGCGCTGAACAATGTCATCAACGACGTGACCCGCATTATCACAACACCAATTATGGAGATTTATAAATAAAAATGAGCGAACGATTACCCCAGGCGCGATATATAAAAAGTTTAGACGGACTGCGCGCCATTGCGGTGATCGGCGTCCTCTGCTACCATCTCTTCCCGAACCGCCTCGTGGGCGGCTACCTCGGCGTCGCCCTCTTCTTCACCATCTCCGGCTACCTCATCACCGACCTCTTAAGACAGGAGTGGCAGGCAAGTGGGACAATCTCCATCAAAGATTTCTACTTCCGCCGTCTGCGCCGGCTCTATCCAGCGCTAATCGTGATGATGGTTCTTGCCATCACAACGGTGACACTATTTGCCCCGAAACTTTTATTGAATATGCGCGGTGCGTTTTTTAGCTCGTTATTTTATGTCAATAACTGGTGGCAAATCCTGAAACACTCGTCCTACTTTGACACTTTTAACTCTCCAAATATGTTTAATCATCTGTGGAGTTTAGCGGTTGAAGCCCAGTATTACTTGATCTGGCCGATTCTGTTTTGGATTTTCTTCAAATTGAAAAAACGCGGTGGCTTCTTTATGACCATCGTCACACTTTCGATTTTGAGTGCAATCTGGATGGGTCTATTATTCGTACCTAACATGGATCCGACCCGGATTTATTATGGGACGGACACGCGTATCTTCTCGATTCTCTTAGGTTGTGCGCTCGGCATAATTTGGCCAAGTGAACGCCTGAAAGAAGGCATCTCGAAGACCATCAAACGCAATTTCAACATCGCAGGTGCAATCTCACTTGCCGCTGTTATACTTGCCTATGTCTTCCTTCCCGCGCTGGGCGCACCGCTTTACTACGGCGGGATGTTCGCCTTTAGCGTGCTGAGTATGATTTTACTTGCCGTCAGCGTTCAGCCGGCGACGATTTTCTATAAAATCATGGGGAATCCTGTGTTTACCTACATCGGTAAGCGCAGTTACGGGATTTATCTGTATCAATTTCCGGTGTTCATCATCTATGAATTTTTCCAAAAGGATATCAACAAAAACTTTTGGGCAAATATCGTCATCGAGATTATCATCATTTTAGTCTTGAGCGAAATCAGTTATCACGTTGTTGAAAATCCGATGCGACGCCTTGATTACAAGGATGCGTGGACGAAGATGCTAGCCTTTTTCCGTTTCGGTCCGAAAAAAGATCGCGAAAATGGCGGGGTTAAATTTTTCACGAAACGCACTCTTTGGATTTATCCAACGATTGTCTGCTTGCTAATCACGAGCTTTGGACTTGCCACGGCGAAGAATTCAAAATTCGTCGATCCTGCCGTTGCAGCGATGAAAAAGCAAATCGAAGAAAATGCAGCCCGGGCGAAAAAGACGCTGACTGATTCAGTCAGTGATTCACAGGTGACGACTAATCAAACAGCCGATACGACAAATATGGCGTATAGCACCAATTTGAGCAACGCCGAGTTGAGCCTTGCTCCCGAGCTTCATCTGTATGCGTTCGGGGATTCGGTTATCCTCGCAGCTGCGAATAAATTGCAAGAAATTTTCCCGCTGATTCAAATCAATGCGGAAGTTTCGCGCCAGCTTTATAACAGTATCAATGACATCACGACAATTGCCCAGTCGGGAGACTTGCCACAGTATGTCATCATCGAACTCGGAACGAACGGCTTTATTACGGAGGCGAATTTCGATGAGTTCGTGAACGCGATTGGAAGTGATCACGAGATTTTCATCGTCAACAACCACGTGCCGACGAAACGTTGGGAAGTTTCGAACAATGATTTAATCGCTAAAAAGGCGAAGCAGTATAAAAATATCATCGTGATCGACTGGAACGGCTACGTGCAAGGCCACGAAGACTGGCTTTACGAGGATCAAGTCCATCCGAAGCCGGGTGAAGGCTCAGCCGCCTATGCGAGCTTAATTGCCAAGACGGTTCTCGATTACGATTTGAAGCACGGCACGAGCGACAAGGCGAAGATGGTGCGCGACCAGGCGAAAAAGACGAAGGTTACGCCGGGCGATTCACTCGATTCGTTTGCCGGTGCGAAAAATTCGGATTCGAAGTAAAATAAAGAAATTCCTTTTTTTGCCGTTTTAGGACATTTCAGACCTCGAAATGTCCCAAATACGCAAAAAAAAGAATAATTGATTTTTATGCCGTGATTCTAAATAGCTCTTTTGCAAAAAGATGCGAAAAAATGTATAATAAAAAAGTCGGCCGACAAGGCTATCTAAGGGGCGAATGAGCGAGCGTGTCCCGAGACGAAAACGTTGCGAAATAATAACATAAATTAAGTAAAAAATAAGGTGGTACCACGTGCGCTAGCTCGTCCTTTGTGTGAAAATGCAAGGGGCAAGTTAGCGCCTTTTACTTGCCGAGAGGGTTTTAAGAAAGGGAAAGATTATGAAGTTGAAAGAAACGTTGAATTTGGGGAAAACGGATTTTCCGATGAAGGGGAATTTGGCGAACCGCGAGCCACAGTGGCAGGCGGAGTGGGACGCAATCGATTTATACGGAAAACGTCAGGCGAAAAATGCTGGGAAGCCGTCGTTCGTGTTGCACGATGGGCCGCCGTATGCGAATGGGAACATCCATATTGGGCACTCGTTGAACAAGATTTCGAAGGATATTATCGTGCGTTACAAGTCGATGACGGGCTTCCGCGCGCCATATATTCCGGGTTGGGATACGCACGGTCTGCCGATTGAGCAGGTTTTGGCGAACAAAGGCGTGAAGCGCAAAGAACTTCCGCGCGCAGAATATTTGACGAAATGTCGCGACTACGCCTTGTCGCAGGTCGAAACGCAAAAGGCCGACTTCAATCGTTTGGGCGTTCAGGGCGATTGGGCAAATCCATACATCACTTTGCAGCCTGAATACGAAGCGGCGCAAATTCGCGTGTTTGGAAAAATGGCTGAAAAAGGCTATATCTATAAAGGTTTGAAGCCGATTTACTGGTCGCCGTCGAGCGAGTCTTCGTTGGCGGAAGCGGAAATCGAGTATCAAGACGTTAAGTCGCCGTCGATCTACGTGGCGTTTAAAATTCAAGAAGATCCAAATTCAGTTTTACCGGCTGATGCGGAATTAATCATCTGGACAACGACTCCTTGGACAATTCCAGCGAACCTTGGTATCAGCGTGAATGCTGACTATGACTACTCGGTTGTTAAAGTTCAGGATGCAACGCCGAACGAGAAAACTGGTGTTGACTCGACTGGCCGTACATTTGTGGTGGCGAGCGAGTTACTTGCCAATCTCGCGACAACTCTTGGGTGGAACGACTACGAAGTTGTGAAAACTGTTAAGGGGAGCGACCTTGAATATATCAAGGCGAAACACCCTTTGTATGACCGCGAGTCGCTTGTGATTAACGGCGACCACGTAACGCTTGATGCCGGAACTGGGCTGGTTCACACGGCGCCTGGCCACGGGGAAGACGATTACTACGTCGGGAAAAAATACGATTTGGATGTCTTGAGTCCTGTCGATTCGCGCGGTGTTTACACGGCGGAAGCGCTGCCGATTGGCGATACGGTTCTCGAAGGAACTTTCTACGATAAAGGGAACAAGATTATCGCCGACGCACTTGCCGAAAACGGTTCGCTCTTGAGCCTGGAATTCTTCAGCCACAGCTATCCGCACGATTGGCGCACGAAAAAACCGGTCATTTACCGGGCGACGGCACAATGGTTCGCGTCGATTGACAAGTTCCGCGCCGACATTTTGAGCGAAGTTGAAAAAGTCGACTGGCTAATCCCGTGGGGCAAACAACGTCTTTATAATATGATCCGCGACCGCGGCGACTGGGTTATCTCGCGCCAACGCGCGTGGGGCGTGCCGCTGCCGATTTTCTACGCGGAAAACGGCGAGCCCATCCTGACAAAAGAAACGACAGACCACGTGGCAAGTCTCTTCGCCGAGCACGGCTCGATCATCTGGAACGAGCGCGAAGCAGTAGATTTACTGCCAGCTGGCTTCACTCATCCGGGTTCGCCGAACGGCACATTCACTAAAGAAAAAGATATCATGGACGTCTGGTTCGACTCAGGTTCGTCACACGAAGCAGTTTTACGTGGGCGCGAAGAATTGTCGTTCCCGGCTGACTTATACTTAGAAGGAAGCGACCAGTATCGCGGTTGGTTCAATTCGTCGATTACGACATCCGTTGCAATTAACGGCGTTTCGCCTTATAAAGCAGTATTGTCGCAAGGTTTCGTTTTAGACGGTGAAGGCCGTAAAATGTCGAAATCAATCGGTAACGTTATCGCGCCTGAAAAAGTCGTGAAACAATACGGTGCCGACATCCTTCGCTTGTGGGTGGCTTCGGTTGATACGGAATCTGACGTGCGCGTTTCGATGGACATCCTAGCCCAAATCGCTGGTGTTTACTCGAAAATCCGTAACACGATGCGTTTTGCCATCGCGAACTCGAGCGACTTCGATCCGGCTAAGGATCGCGTAGCGTTCGAAGATTTGCGCAGTGTCGATCAATACTTGAGCGTCCGCCTTCAGCAAGTCATCGCCGAAGTCCGCGCTGCCTACGATTCATACAACTTCATGCAGGTTTACCGCACGATCAACAACTTCTTGACAAGCGATTTGTCGGCGTTCTACTTCGACTTCGCCAAAGACGTTGTCTACATCGAGGCAGCTGATGCCTTCGAGCGTCGCGCGATGCAAACCGTCTTCTACGATGTGGCAGTCGCACTTGCTAAGCTCTTGACTCCGATCATTCCGCACACGGCCGAGGAAATCTTCTCTTATCTGAAAGAGGACGACGAGCTTGTTCAGCTAAGCGAAATGCCTGACGCCCTTGACTTGCCAGGTGCAGAAGAGCTTGTTGGCAAGTGGAGCGCGTTCCTTGAGTTCCGCGCTGAAGTCAACAAAGCGCTTGAAGTGAAGCGGGCTGATAAATTCATCGGAAAATCACTTGAAGCGAAAGTTATCGCGAAGGTCGATTCCGATACTAAGACATTATTAGAAGGTTTGAATGCCGATATCGCTCAATTGTTGATCGTGTCGCAATTCGAATTAGCTGACGGAGACGGTGAAATCATCGTCGAGCACGCCGACGGGGAAGTTTGTCCACGTTGTCGCGCCGTCCGCACCGATTTTAAAGGCGATTTATGCGCACATTGTGCTGAAATCGTCGAAAAAGAGTTCCCAGGAGCGGAATTCGAATAGTATAAAAATGCTTACTGTTTTTTAAAGCGTTTTTTAGGAGTTTCAATCATCGAAACCCCTAAAAAACGCCTTAAAAAACAGTAAGCGATTTTTTTTTGAACTTTTTTGACCAAAAATGTAACAAAACGCAAAAAAATACGTATATATATAGTATAGGGGTAAAAAATTTCGAGCAAGAAAGGAAAAAAGATGAAAAACAAATTAAAACTAGCAATGGCGATTTTAATTGCCATAATTGCTTTGACAACAAAAACAGCAGAGGCGGGAAAAATAACAATCGAGCCGGACGGTTGGTACGCGATTAATGTGCCGCTCAAGATGAAGGACAATTACGATCCGACGAACCGCGTCACTATCACGACGCAAAACGTCACGGCGCGCTACAACATCGCGAAAACCAGCAGATCCGGTTACGGCGGAAACGAGTACTTTGCGACGGGCAGCTACAAAACGCAGGCGTACGGCGCATACCTCCCCAATTTCACGAGCACCAGCTACGACATCAACACAGCGGCGGCTAGCATCAATTACCTATTTAGAAACGTCGGGACGTTCGACGGACAGGACGTCGACATGCGGATGGTCTTCTCGAACTTCAAATTCGGCGGGAGCCCAGCGAGCCTCAACGTCAGCGACAACCCCTACAACGGCTTCGCCTACACGGGTCTCCAACACATCAAGGTCGAAATCACCTACTATTACAGCGGAACTTCTTTGGCAATTAACTTCCAGCCGACCGCGCAGAGCAAGTCGTTCATCACGATGAACTCGCTTAACGGGCTCGGCAACCACAAAGAGTGGGTCGGCTACCTCAATCGTGATGGGAATAACAGGGGCATAACGGAAGCGAGTAGCGCACATAACTTCTATGTTAGCAATAACACAAATGTCGCGACGGGAACGATTTCCGGAGTTGCGGAAAACGCGATGCTCTTGATCGGCGTTGGAAATAATTTTACGGACCAACTCGGCGCGAGCGACTTCATCAAAAACTCGGTCAGTATGGAAATGATCGGCACGACGCAGGTCTTCTACGTCGGCATCACCGACACGAGCTGCTGTTGGCAAGTCTTCTCGAATGCGCTGATGATGAACATCAAACCAGATGCACCGACGAAAAAAGTCGATGCGGACGAGTTCGTCAAGGTCGGTCAAACGCTTAATTACACCCTCGAACAATCCGTGGGAAAACTTGGAATCGATATGATCCGCAAATACGACAAAATGGTAGTGACGGACGATTTGCCCGCAGAATTACAAGGTAGCAGTTTGAATCAGGCCTTAACGCCGAAGTATGACGGCACCGCAGTCGTAAGCCGTCTCAGCGGCGTAGTGAAAAAGCCAGCCGACACGAGCAAGGCGGTCATCCCGATTTCGAATAGGGCAAGTTACGACTTCACGGTTGGGGGCTCGACGATAAAATTATATACGAATACGACAACAAATTATTTAGCGAGACGAAATATTACGGTTCAGTTTCTCGACACAGTGGGTAAAAAAATTCAAGATGATAGTCTGTATCAAGGTTATGACGGGTGTAAGGAAACAATCACTGTGCCTGAAATAATAAAAAATTATATAACTCATGAGCCGACTCAGACGATAACGATTGAGAAAGATTCGACCATAAAATTCATCTATGAAAAACTTGAACTCAAACCGTCGATGGATAAAATCGTCATCAATACAGATGGCTATAAAGGCTATGTCGACATTAGTTATAAGGGATATCAAGGAGGGAACACAACCCAACTTTTAACGATTAAAGACGGATCGAACATCATTTTCAAAAAAGAAGTTCCAGTAACGGACAAAAAAATCGAATTCGAGCTTCCTTATCCTGGAGATAATAAAAAGACGGATTACACGTTCGAACTCGACGTTGCAAAGAATCCGCTCAATATCGATTATTCCAAAACGAGCGACACGACATATGGCTCGACAACAACGAAAGAGCAAATCGACACGAACGAATATAGCCCGATAGTTCAGACTATTAAGTATAAAAATCAAAATCAGGTTGAAGAAAAATATGAACATTTCAAACTTGAAGCACCACGAAATATCATAAAAAAAGCTGGGTACGGTTTCGAATATAAAACGAGAGCAACACTTGACAGCGCTGATTTAGACGGTTTCAAACTTAATGTACCAAAAGAAATAGTCGATCTAAACATTAGCAAAACAAGCTTCGATCTCGACCTTCCAACGGTTTGGATTGAGCCGAAAACAGGAAAAGTATTCGCGAGCAAAGAGAAGGCCAACCTGATCGACGGCGGACATAAAATCTACATTCCGTTATTCGCTGATCAAGGTCAATATGATGCGAGCGTAACGAGCGAAGCCATTGGTATCAATAAATTTACGCTGAAATATAAAGTAAAAATAGACGTTCCCGCGCGGATGTTGCTCGAGAAATCGAGCCGCACGAAGGCGCACGATGATATTTTAATTGCCCCCGTTTACGCCGAGAAGGCGAACGGGGAGAGACTTGCCAAAAACGGTTTTACCCAGGGTGAAATCGATTGGATAAATTCGTAGGAGAGGAGGTGAGAGGATGTTAGATCAAAATACAGACCGCACGTGGTGGATGATCGGCGCAGTAGTCGTCGGCGCAGCCATGGTCGCACTAGCAAAAGTCGTCTTCCCAGGCGTCTTGACAAACGTGGAAGATTTCTTCGTGAACATGATTCCTAAGGGCCTTTAAAAGACCTGGGGGGCGGGCAAGTAGCTCGCCTCTTTAATGAAAAGTGAGGGCAGAAAATGCTGAAAAATTATATAAAAACAATTGGAATTGCTTTGGGGATGCTCGCGGGGACGATGCTTTTAGCGGTGTTTGCGATGCAGCATTTCTCGGAGGATTCCGGGAAACAGAAGATGCAGGAAGCGATTAGGACGAGTGCCTATTCGAACTTGGATCGGGCGGCTCGGGTGACGGAGCGCGAGCTGTGGCTAGACAAGGCGGGGTTCGAAGAGGACTTTGCTAAGGCTGTTGATGTGGGGTCGGGTAGTGTTTCGTTTGATTATATCGATGAGCCGTCGAAAGTGGATGGTTTTACGCAGACGAAGGCGATTAAGGTTCGGTGCAAGGGATACACGGCGACGAGTATAGTGGAGGTAAGTGATGAATAAAAAATTGGACGAAAAAGTGCTGAAGGTGATTCGGCAGGACTTGATTACGTATCATTCGCGCGAACTTTTAGCGGGGTTGTTTGACCTCGACGTCCGACGAGAACTTGTCGCGATTATTATGAAGGAGCATAAAAACCTCGTCGAGCGCGACGAGGAAATTGCCCGAATGATTGTGAACGAGACGGTCGGAACGGGGGTGATTGAGAATTTTCTGAAGGATCCCGAGGTGACTGATATCGGTTGGAACGGCGAGTTTTTGGTCGTTGAGGCGATAAGCGAGCGCAAGGTTTATAGCGCTGAGGAGCTAGGGATTAAGGATATCGAGGAGTATATTACGAAGATTGTGATGAAGTTTGCGAATGCGGTTGGGAAATTATTTAACCCGAACAATCCGATTCTCGATAGTTCGTATTTAAATATGAGGATCAATGCGGTCCATCCGGCGGTTGCGACTCGCGGGACGACGATGGCGATTCGCGTGTTGAAGCCGTATCTCGCTTTGAACGAACGGAACTTTGATGGATTTGCCCCACCGGAGGTGCTTGATTTCTTGAAGGGGGCGATGCGTGAAAGGTCGAACGTCGTTATCAGTGGCGAGACGGGGTGCGGGAAGACAGAACTGCACAAGCTTTTGTTTAGTTTCGTGAATCCGCATGACCGGATTTGCCTGATCGAGGATATTTACGAGATGCACCTGAAGGAGCTGTACCCGGATCTCGATGTCTACGCGTGGCTGATCAATAAAAACGTGCCGATTAATGATTTGATAAAAAGTGGTTTGCGCAACAATCCGAACTGGCTGATCGTCTCGGAAACGCGTGGGTGCGAGGCTTATGAGATGTTGCAGGCGGTTCTGACCGGGCACAGCATTGTAACTTCGGTTCACGCGGCGGGCGCTCAGGCGATTACGCGCCGGTTTACGAATATGTGTTTAATGAACGAAAAAAATCTCAATGAAGAGATGATAACAAATGATATTTTGGAATATTTTAGCTATGGTGTCCACCTGAAAAAGGTCGAGCACCACGGTCGGATTTTCCGTTATTTAGAAGAAATTGTCGCGTTCAGCCCCACGGGGACTGAGTCGCTATTCAAACAACATTTTAAGGAGGGCGAGCTTATTGTCGATTATCAAAGACTTCATCAACTGGCTTAACAGCACAAAATTATTATTTCAGCGCGAGGAAATCGAAAAATTAAACGCGCTGAACCGACGCTATCGCAGTACGCTTACGCGGCGCGATTGGTTTATTAACTTATTTTTAGCGCCGATTATTATTGCGGGATTAGTGTTAGTTTTAACGTTCAATCCTATTTATACGATAGTTGAGTTTGTAGTGATCATTGTGTATGCCCGGCGCTTTATAATGCCGGAGGTTGTTATGCATAATTACCGCGTCGAAGAAGAAAAAGCTTGTAATAAATTTGTTGGTTCTTTGACCCAAATAATGATGGATAAAAATAAAAATATTATTACGAGTTTAGAGCGCGCCAATGAGCGGATTTCGGGCGAGTTGCAGGCGGAACTTGCCCCGCTGATTTTGAAGATCAAACTCGGCAGCGAGAACAGTCTGATTAAGGCGGAGTTTGCGCGGATTTACGAGAAATATAAGAACGATCACGTTTTCGTGCAGTTTATGGAACAGATTGAGACGTGGGTGATCGATGGCGAAATCAATCGCAACGTCCTGAAAAACATCAAAACTTATCACGATTTGATGTACGAAAAACGGGCGCAATTTTACGCAAAAAAACGCGAACATTTTCGCGATATCAGGAGTATGATATTTGTGATTGGTGTGTTTATCACTCTGTTGATTACGAGTTTCAGCTTCAATACGTATCGACTTGCCTTTGTGGATTCGACGATTGGAACGGTTTTGAGCGTAGTTTATGTGACGGTCGTGCTATTGATTATGGATGGATTTAGGAAAAATTATTTTGATGATAATATTATCAGTTTGAAGCGAGGAGGGCTAGAATGATTGAAAAACTAATTGAAATGGGGAATAGTAAGGCGCAGATTTTAGCGTGGCAGCGTCGGCGAAAAATTGTCGTTCTAACGCTGCTAGTTATCGCCGTACCGTGTCTATTTTACTCGGGTTACATCAGTGCGTTCCTGCTTGCGAGCGCTATCGGTTATTTTTATCTCGGGCGCAAATCGATCGATAATAATTACCGCGAATATCGCTATCACGCCGAGCTCGAGTTTGTTAAATTTGCCCGCGTTGTACTTCCGTATTTAGAAGAGGTAGCGAACGAGCGGAATTTATATCATATTTTTTCGAAGGTTAAATTTCGGGTGAACGACCAACTTCGCCGGCGCCTTGAGGTTTTGATGATGGAGATGAACGAGAATTCAAACTCGATTGAACCGTACAAGAAGTTCGCACACGATTTGAGCGATTCGCATTTCAGCTACCTCTTTATGGAGTCGCTTTTTGATATTCAGATGGGCACGAGTGATCTCGATATAATTGCCGAACTTAGTGAGCGCGCGAACAAGGAGTTACTTGCCAAAATTGATGTGATTATCGCTCGGAAACTGCGCAAGTTTTCGTACGTGCCGACGAAGCTGACGATGAGTAATTTTATTCTTGTCGCCGGTTACGCCGCGTGCATTTTGCTCTTTGAGATTGCGCGGATGGGCTAGGAGGCGAGATATGTTAGAAGAAAACACATCACTAATCATCAATGCCTTCATCGGCTTGCTCGGCCTGTTCTTTTTCCTGAGCGTGTTCTACGTCGGCTTCAACTTAAACCAAGTCCACACCTACAAGCAGGACGTCAACTACCAAATCGAGCGGTGTGGTGGGTTAACGGTTGAGGCGATTGAAAACCTCGATTCGATCGATAAAGAGGATAAATTCAGCGTTGAAAGCTCGCAACTAGGCGAGAAGTTGGAGTTCGGCACTAAGTGTGATTACACAGTTGTTGGAAAAGTTAAAATTTTATTTTGGGACCTCGGCGACTTTAACTATAAGCTCGCAGGCTCCGCAGAAAGTTTGGTGAGATAATGTTAGAGAATAATGTAACGAGAATCCTAGCGGCCGTCGCCCTAGTTTTGCTAGTCGGGGGGATGTTTTTGAAAATTCAGGAGAGCATGCCGAAAATTATGACCAACTATCACGAATACGTCAAAAATTCGCGGCTAAAATATTAAAATGCGGACTTTTTGCGTTTTTTGCCTATTTTCAATCGAAAATAGGCAAAAAACGCAAAAAGTCCGCAAATTATAAATCTATACCCACTCTCCGTTGCGGAAAAGTGGAGTTACGCTGCCGTCAGCAGCAATACCATCAATATTTGTTGTCGCCGAGCCGACCATGAAGTCGACGTGAATCGCACTTGTATTAATTCCAACTGCCAAACGTTCGTCAGGAGTCATTTCGGTTCCGCCAACCACGTTGTGAGCGTAGGCACTACCTAAAGCTAGGTGGTTTGACGCGTTTTCATCGAACAAAGTCATATAGAACAAAACGCCGGACTGACTAATCGGTGTGCTATGCGGCACCAAAGCGAATTCGCCGAGATGAGCCGAACCTTCATCGGTTGCGATCAATTCGCGAACTATTTCAACGCCGGTATCAGCAGTTACATCAGTAACGACGCCATCGGCGAAAGTAAAACGCAAGTTTTCGATGACCGTGCCGTTTTCAACCAAAGGTTTAGTCGAAACGACCACGCCATCCATCCGCGTGCGATCTGGCGCGCAGAAGATTTCCTCGCTTGGAATATTGTGCAAGTTGATCCGTCCGCCAGGCGTAATCGAGCCAGGTGACGCCCAAGATTGGTTCTTCGGCAGGCCGATCACGAAGTCAGACCCTTCCTCGTTCCAATAGTGGACGCGGTCGAATTGCTGCTCGTTCATATATTCGCGGCGCCGTTTCAAGGTCGCGATGTGTTCGTCCCAAGCAGCGATCGGATCGGGCAAGTCAACGCGGGTAATCTTGAAAATCAAGTCCCACAAAGCTGCGACACCTTCTTCGGACGTCAAATCAGGAAAAACAGCTTTCGCCCAACCGGCATCAGCTGCGGAGGCTACAAGCCACGAAAGTTTATTCGTCGAAGTTAATTCGCGCGCATTAGCGACCAAAGGACTCGCTGCTTTCGAAGTTACAGCGAAAACGCTTGGGTCGATATCAGCAAACGCGTTAGGGTCGCCACCGGTAATTGAGATGCGGCAGGGACGTTTTTCACCAATCCATTCATCAGTTGCAGCCAAAGTAGGTCCTGGCTTAGCGTGTTCATCAGCTGAGCCGAACTCTAAGAACGCGTGCGCAGAATAGTCATCGTAGTAGTTTGTAACCACGCGACTTGCCCCGGCAGCGTAACATTCTTCGACCAACAAGTGGGCAAATTCACAATGCTCGACGGCGATTGATAAGTTGACTTCTTCGCCCTCTTGCACGTTTGCGCCTTTGCGTATTAACAATTTAGCGTATTTTTTTAAATTTTCTTCAAATGACATTTAGCACCTCTTATAGTTGATTTGCGATTTCGTCGGTCCATTTTCCGTTGCGGAAAATCGGCACGACTTCCCCGTCGGCAGTAACGCCATCGATGTCAGTTTTGTCGCTTCCGACCATGAAGTCGACGTGCATGCTAGAGTAGTTAACGCCAGCTTCGCGCAATTCTTCGTCGTTCATATCGGGACCGGCAATTACCCCTGCGGGGTAGCCACGACCGACAGCCAGGTGGTTCGAGGCATTTTCATCGAATAACGTCATCAAAAATAACAATCCGCTTTCGTTGATTGGCGTGTCAATCGGCACAAGGGCCAACTCGCCTAGGAAATGCGCACCTTCATCGGCTTCGATAATCGAAGCCAAAACTTCTTGACCCACGCGCGCTTTATAGTCAACGACGCGACCATCTTTGAAAGTCAACTCGAAATCGTCAACCAAGTTTCCTGAGTAGTTCAAAGGTTTCGTTGCGCGAACCACTCCGTCAACTCGGTGGAAGTCAGGCGTCGTGAAAATCTCTTCGGTTGGAATGTTTGGAATGTATTCTTTTTTGCTAGCCCCGCTCATGCCGCCCGCTGAAATCCAGATGCGGTCTCCGCCTAAGCCGATTTTCAAGTCGGTCCCTTCGGCGCGGTACAAGATGTGGTCGAATTGGTAAGATGTTAATAAATCGGCCGTTTTGCCCAATTTATAGGCGTGGTCTTCCCAGTTTTTCAGCGGGTCGCCGAAGCTAACGCGGCTCGTGAAGAAGATCGCTTCCCACAATTTATCGACCGCTTCAGACACGGGCAAGTCAGGAAAAACATCGTGCGCCCAATTCTCAGAGGCAGCTCCGACGATAATCCAAGGCATTTTACCAGCGCCAGTTAACTTGCGGCGTTTCGGTTGCGCAGCTTCAGCGGTCCGGTTAGAGATTTTAATTTTTTCGATATCAACACCGGCAAGTTCACTCGGTCCAGATGATTTAACGAAAATTAAATTGGGATTAACTTCTTCGCAGAAATCATCAAATGCAGCAGCGGCGTAACCTGTTGTTCCAAGAACTTCATCGCTTGCATTTTCGAGACGGGACTTGCCAATTTCAGCATCTCCCCAGCGGACGATGACGTCGCGTGCGCCGAGAGCCCAAGCTTGCGCGCTAAGGGCGCGAACTAAAGGAGCTTGATCGATGTCAGCCTGGATGATTGTTGTTTCGCCGGGCTGTTGATTGATGCCGGCGCGCAAAATCGTCGCGGCGTATTTTTCGATTAATTCGTCAAAATTTGGTAAAGTCATTTTAGTCCACCCAAGTTCCGTTTCTGAAGATTGGAACGACAGTTCCGTCAGCTTTAACACCGTCGATTGAAGTCGTTTTCGAACCGATCATGAAGTCTTCGTGTGTCAATGACACGTTCATTCCGGCAGCTAACAAGCCTTCTTCGTCAAGGTCAGTTCCGCCTTGAATCGTAGTCGGATAAGCTTCGCCGAACGCTAAGTGGTTCGAGGCATTTTCGTCATATAAAGTTTCGTAGAATAAAGTGTTCGATTGGCTGATTGGCGTGTTGTCAGGCACAAGAGCCACTTCGCCTAGGAAGTTAGATTGTTCGTCAGTTGCTAACAAAGCTTCAAGCGCTTCGATTCCAGCACTTGCCTTGTAGTCGACGACTTTCCCGTCTTTGAATGTGATGACCATATCAAGGATTGGAGTTCCGGCGAACACTAGCGGTTTAGTTGAAGAGACAACGCCGTTCACGCGGCGGAAGTCAGGGGCCGTGAAGATTTCTTCAGTCGGCATGTTTGGAATGAAGACTTTGTTGTCGGCTTGGCGTAGCGAACTCGCAGCGCCCCAGATGTGACCTTTAGGCAGACCGACTTCTAAGTCAGTTCCGTTATCAGTGAAGTGCAATTTGTCGAACGCTTGTTCGTTCAACCAGTCAGCGCGGACAGTCAAGTTCGCTAAGTGGTCTGACCAGTTTTGGTCCGGGTCTGCAACATCGATGCGTGCAACTGAGAAAATCGCGTTCCATAACGCTTCAACTGCTTCGTCTTCACCCAAGCCAGGGAAGACTTTCTTAGCCCAAGCGGGACTTGCCGCTCCAGCTACGCACCAAGCAAGTTTATCGCTCATCGAGGCATCCGAAACGGGTTTCATCGCTAGACTATTAGCTTTGATTGTGCGTCCGATCCGCTCAGGGTCAACCCCTGTCAGTGAATCTGGATCTTTACTTGTGATATAAAGACGGTTTGGCAGCTCTTCGCCGACGAATTTCGCGAACGCGTGTGTCATCGGTGTCGGGTTGTCAATTGCCTCAAGGCTGTTGTTCACGATTCCCGCGCGGTTCAAGAAGTCGTCTTGCCATTGCACGATGACGCGACTTGCCCCGTTTTTGTAAAGTTCGTCGACGATTGCGTGTGCGAATTTTTGTTGTTCGACGCTGATGTAAACCACCGTCACTTCTCCTGGTTGCGCGTTGATTCCGCGAGTTACTAAAATGCGTGCATAACTTTGCAATTTTGCTTCAAAATTTTGAATTGCCATCATATTCTCCCTTGCGTTTTGTGATATAATATACTGAAATAATTATATCACAAATAGCTTAAAAGGAGATTAAAAAATGCGAGGCTTTAAGATTGCTAAAGGTTTTGAAAATAGTGGGGTGAATTTGCCGGAGCGCGCGACGGCCCACGCGGCGGGGTACGATTTCGAGGCGGCAAGTGATTTCGTCATCGAACCGGGCAAAATCGGCGTGGTTCCAACAGGCATAAAATCGTACATGGAGGCCGACGAGTTCTTGCAACTTTGCAACCGCTCGTCGAATCCGAAGAAGCGCGGGTTGGCACTTGCCAACGGGGTTGGGATCGTCGATAGCGACTACTACGAAAACCCCGATAACGACGGGGCGATTGGCTTTTTGCTGATGAATATCACGGATGCGCCGGTTGAGATCAAAAAAGGCGAGCGAATCGGCCAAGGAATCTTCATTAAGTACCTTTTGGCGGAAGGCGATGAGTTTTCGGGCGCTTCAAGGGACGGCGGATTCGGTTCAACAGGCAAGTAAAAACGACCTACTGTTTTTTAACGCGTTTTTTAGTGATTTCGAGGTCTGAAACTCCTAAAAAACGGCTTAAAAAACAGTAAGAAAATATATAACAAATAAAAGAGGTTAAAATATGGCTAAAGTGAAAACGCAGTTTGTCTGCACGAATTGTGAGTACGTCTATCCGAAATATCTTGGTAGATGCCCTAACTGTGGTGAGTGGGGCACTTTAGTCGAGCGCGAAATCGAGGACGAGAGTGCACCGGCATCGACGAAAGCGAAGGCGCGCACAAGAATGAGCCTCGATGGCGAAAAGAATGTGCCGGTCAAAATTTCTGAAGTCGGGCAGCAACACGTGCATCGCGTTAAGTCAGAGATGAACGAACTCAACCGTGTCTTAGGTGGCGGAGTTGTTCCGGGCTCATTAGTCTTAATCGGAGGAGACCCCGGGATTGGGAAGTCGACGCTTTTATTACAACTTTCAAATCAATTAGCTAATATAGGTGGGAATGTGTTATATGTCAGCGGCGAGGAATCGGCGGAGCAGATCAAAATGCGCGCTGAACGCCTGAATGCCGGCGAGGAAACTGATTTTTACTTGTTCGCTCAAACCGATATGCGTGCAATCACCAAAGCGATTTCGGAACTCAAACCGGATTTCGTCATTATCGATTCAATCCAAACGATGAGCCACCCCGAAATTGAAAGCGCAGTCGGAAGCGTTTCGCAGGTCCGCGAAACAACGGCGGCGCTAATGCAAATCGCTAAAAGTAACGGCATCGCTATTTTTATAGTAGGTCACGTTACCAAAGAAGGTTCGATCGCTGGCCCGCGGATGCTTGAACACATGGTTGACACCGTCCTTTATTTCGAGGGCGAACGCCACCATACGTTCCGGATACTAAGGGCGGTCAAAAACCGTTTCGGCTCAACGAACGAAATCGGCATCTTTGAAATGAACGAACGAGGACTTGAAGAAGTGCTCAACCCATCGATGGTCTTTCTCGGCGAACGCTTAGCCGGGGCTAACGGCTCAGCCATCGTCGTCGCCCTTGAAGGAACGCGCCCAATCTTAGTGGAACTTCAAGCGCTCCTAGTTCCGGCGATGTTTGGGAACGCCAAACGCACGACGACCGGCGTCGACAAAAACCGCGCCTCGGTCATCATGGCTGTCCTCGAAAAACGCGCGGGCATCATGCTCCAAACGCAGGACGCCTACCTCAAGGCAGCAGGCGGGGTGCGACTTGCCGAACCCGCGATCGACATGGCACTCGCCGTCGCAATCGCGTCGAGCTACCACGAAAAAGAGACGCCACACAACGAATGTTACGTCGGCGAACTCGGCCTGACCGGCGAAATCCGCCGCGTCACGCACATCGAACAACGCGTCAACGAGGCCGCAAAACTCGGCTTCAAACGCATCTACATCCCGAAAAACAACTTCGGCGGCTGGACCGTCCCGCCCGAAATCGAGGTCATCGGCATCGAAACAATCAAAGAATTGCTGGTGAAACTATTTTGATGAAACTTAGAGAACTGACGGAAAAAGACGAAAAAGCGTTTGGCAAGTGGATTGACGCTTGGCGCGTCGAAAAAGACTACGTCGTTTGGCAAGCAAAGCCGATAGAAACGACGTTCGCTGAACATTTAGTAGAACTTGAAAAATTTAAAAATAATCCACCTACGCCGCGGATTCCATCGACTCAATATTTTTTATTTGAAGATGATGAAATTGTGGCTTGTGCCTTTTGTCGTTGGGAACTTCGCAAAGATGATCCGTTTCACTCGCATATCGGCTACGGTGTTTTACCTGATAGGCGCGGGGAAGGTCTGGCGAAATACGTTTTAGGATTAGCGCTTGATTTATATCGCGAACGCGGCATCAGTCGAGTTTTAGTCACGAATGACGATTGGAACGCGGCGAGCCAGAGGACAGCAATTGCCTGTGGTGGGGTTTTTGAAAAAGAAGAAATCGAGCCCGAAACCGGTGACAGAGTCCGTTTTTATTGGATTGATTTGGGAGAATAAAATGGAGCGAATCGAGCGACAACTGCAATTTTTTAACGAACTTGAAAAGTTAAAAACCGTGACAAGAGGAAATATGACGCTCGACGCTAGGCAGGAAAATAGCGCTGAACACTCGTGGCAAGCGGCGATTTTAGCTATGACTTTAGTAGAATATTTCCCGCAGAAATTGATTTAAATAAAGTTATGAAGATGCTGTTACTTCATGATTTAGGTGAAATTTACGCGGGCGATACTTGTGCGTATGACGATGCAGGAAAGAGCGACTCATACGAGCGCGAACTTGCATCTTTAAATAAAACATTGAGTACTTTGCCTGCGGAGCAAGCTGCGGAATTCTTGAGCGTGTGGAAAGAATTTGAAGCAGGTGTTACGGCGGAGGCTCGATATGGAAAGATAATTGACGCTTTAATTGCCCCGCTTGGGTACCTTCGAACAGCTCCGGAAAACTACAATCCGAGCGGACTTACGGTTGAGCGGGTACTTGCCAAGAAGGCTTTTATCAAAGATGACGCGCCTGAGTTGTGGCAATTCACGAAAAAGATAATCGCGGATAGCGCGAAAAAAGGACTTTATAAATATGGAAATAATTAAAAATTACGACCTCGTGATGACGTTCGACACAGAGACGACGGGGCTTGACGCGAAGAAGTGCGACATCATCGAGTTCGCAGGAATTGTCAAAGATAACCGAAACGGCGATTTATTTGAAATTGGCGAGTTCGTGAAGCTTGATGAGGGCGAGAAGATTCCGGCTAAAATAACGGAAATTACGCATATTACCGATGCGATGCTCGCGCAGGAAGGGATCGCGCGGCAGGAGCTAGCGGACCGACTTGCCAATTTGCTTGAGTCGACAGATAAGATTCTGCTCGTCGCTCACAATATTCAGTTTGATATCGGCTTTATGATTTCGTTTTTCAATAAAACGGGACACGCCGGAGTTCTGCAAAATGTCGATTTGCTCGATACGCTTACGATTTATAAGGACCGCGCGGAATTTCCGCACCGGCTGTCTAACGCTATCGAACATTACGGTTTGACGAATAAATTCGAAAATTCGCACCGCGCAATCGACGATGTTCGGGCGACGCGCGCTGTCATGGTCGAAATGATTAAAGAGCGCAACGACCTTTCGAAATACATAAATCTCGTCGGCTACAATCCGAAATATGGGATTAGCGGACAGCGGTTCCATGAAGTTCACTACAAACCGCAACCGTACAATTCGACGCAACCATTATATTTGTAAAAGTAGGTAATCATCATCGAAAAGAAAATCATTAAAATAAACGATAAAATCGCAGACATCGCGATCGAAAAAGGCAAGTTCCGGATAGGGATGCGCACGATTAAAACAGCTATTATCCTTTTTATTTGTCTAGTTATCTGTGAAGTTTTACACCTCGGGAATCCGATGGTAATGTGTGTCGCTGCGGTTTTTGCAACCCGCGAAAATATGCAGAGCAGTCTAAACTTCGGACGCGCCCGCGTGTTAGGAATTGCTGTCGGCGGCATTCTCGCTATGGTCTACGTCTCGATTGACCTCTTTATCATTAACAATAATATAGTAAACATCATCATCCTACCGCTCCTTGCGGTAACGTACATAGTCGTCTCGACCAGACTTAAAAACCAAGCCGGCCTCATCGGTGGTCTCGCAACGTTCTTTATGATTATTTTCTCAGTACCGGCAAAAGGTGCGTTCATCTACACAATCGTACGCGTTCTGATGGCGGCGGCCGGCGCGACACTTGCCATTGTAATCAACGCCATCGGGATTCCGCGCGAAGACGCCGAGGAAATCGAGGACGATAAGGAACAGATCAAGCAACTTGAAGCGCGAATTAAACAATTAGAAACCAAAATATCAGCTGGGAAATAACCTTGCTGATATTTTTTTGTCTAACTAGCCCCGAAACGACACGTTTTTCGAAAAAGCACCTCTTTTTGTCACGAAAGGGCTAGTTTGTAAAGTATTCTTAATTTTCATACAAATTTTTGACACCGTTTTCAAAATAAGCGATAATAAATATATAACATATTATATATTTGCGAAATGGTGACTCATTATGCTAGATCAAAAATTAGAAATCTTCGCCGACTTCTTCCGAGTCGCTAATCGACTCACGCTCCTCATGGATCGCGAGGTTCCGGGGTTGACGGCGAAGCAGTGGTACGTTCTCAAGGTGCTAAAAACGGAGTTCGACACGCCGCCGACGCTCGGGGAACTTGCCAAAGAGGCGCAGACGTCCTATCAGAACGTCAAGCAAATCGTGGTGAAGCTCGAGCAAAAAGGTTTCGTCAAGCTCGAACAGGACCCGAACGACAAGCGGGCGAAACGCGTGATTCTGAACGCGAAGTCCACGCAGTGGGCGCACGACACCGACGAGAAGACTTCGCATTTCCGCGACGAGATTCTCGACACGTTCGACACCCAGGAGATTGAAAATCTCAAAACCAACATCGAAAAAATAATAAACAAAATAGAAGAATACAACAACACGGAGGTAAAACAAGATGATTAATGACATCGTTCAGTACGTGCAAACGACATTCACCGCGACGCCGTACCTGCCGCTTTTCATAGCATTGGCAATTGGCTACGCCGTCGGCAGCATCAAATTCGGAACGTTCAAACTTGGCGGGGTGGCGGGTTCGCTACTTGCCGGGGTGTTCGTATCCCTAGCCTGCCCGACTGGCTTCGCCATCGACGGCGGGACAAAAAATTTCCTATTCTCGATTTTCATTTTCGCGGTAGGTTACGAAAGCGGTCCGGAATTCTTCCGCTCGCTTGGTAAAAAGACGCTTAAGGAAGTCGCGCTCGCAGTGACCTTAGCCGTTACGGCGCTTGCCACAGTAGTTGGCGTTGCGAAAATTTTCGACCTTGGAAAAGGTCTCGCAGCCGGAGTGGCTTCGGGTGGTTTGACGCAATCAGCCATCATGGGCGTATCGACTGACGCCTTGACTAAATACGGTCTCGACTCGGCTGACCTTGCGAAACAGACGGCGAACGTTGGGGTCGGTTACGCCGTGACTTACATCTTCGGCACGATTGGTGCCATCATCGTCTGTGCGATCATCCTGCCTAAATTCATGGGTAAGGGCTTGAACGACGCAGCCATCGAGGAGGAAGCGAAGAATCACAGCGCTATCGCCTTCGAGCCTGGCCAAAGCTACGCGCTTAACAACCTCATCGGCCGCATCTACAAGGTGACGACTGATTCGCTCGGCACTGTCAAGGACGCTCTAGCGAAATCGGAACAAACTGTTACCCTTGAAAAAATCAAACGCGCGGGCAAGTACATCGACATCACTGACGACCTAAAACTCGAGCAAGACGACCTAATCTTAATCGTCGGTACGCGCGACGCCATCGTCGATTTAGCTGCGAACTTAGGCGTTGAATCGTACAAAGATGCCGAAATGAATCTTGTGATGCAAACGCAAGAAATCGTGGTCGATAAAAACACGACCCTTAAAGAACTTAACGACCAAATCAATCAAGAAATCCTACACGGTGTCTACCTTATCGACGTGTCACGCATGGGTGCTAAACTCAGTCTCGACAAAAATATCGAACTTAAATCAGGCGACGTCCTAAAAGTTTACGGCTCACAATCCGACGTCGACAAAGCGATCAAAGCCATCGGTAAAGGCATCAAAGCCTCGAACGTTACCGACATGTGCTTCTTAGCCTTAGCTTGCGTTCTCGGTATCTTAATCGGCTTGCTTACTCTTAAAGTCGGCGGCATCCCGTTGTCACTCGGCAGTGGCGGTGGCGTCTTACTTGCCGGCCTATTCTTCGGTTGGTTGAAAGGCAAAAACGCAGCCATCTCGGGCAGCATGCCTGGGCCTGCGCTTCAATTTATGAAAGACATCGGCCTAGCCGGATTCGTTGCGGCGGTCGGCCTAAACTCGGGCCTTCAAGCCTTCGTAACCATCCGCGAACAAGGCTTCTCAATCCTGTTCGCCGGCCTGATCGTCACATTCATCCCGCTTCTAATCACGATGGTCGTCGGAAAATACATCCTCCGTTACGACAACTCGTCAATCTTCGCTGGGGCGCTTTCGGGCTCTCGCAGTGCGAACCCCGCCTTTGGGCAAGTCTTGACCGTTTCCGGCAACGGCGTTCCAACGATTCCATTCGCTGTAACTTACGCTTTAGCCAACGTCTTCTTGACCATCTTAGGCCCACTGATTGTCGCTTTCTGTTAAGCGAATAACGTAATATTAAGGAGCAAAATCATGGAAGATTTATCAAAACTAAGCCCCTTCGAGCTTAAAAATTATCTGATCGAAGTTGCGAAGGATGCCCACGGCTCGCTGATGTTGAACGCTGGCCGCGGAAATCCGAACTTCATCGCGACAATTCCGCGCGAGGGCTATTATAAACTTGGGCAATTCGCCCTACAAGAGTCAGAAAAAACTTTCTCTTATTTGAGCGTTGGTCTTGGCGGATTCCCGAATAAAGCAGGCATCACGGAACGCTTATATAGCTACCTCGATGACTCGGTCGGCTCGCAATTCATCCGCAAAAGCGTGTCTTACGTGCGCGATCAGCTCGGTATAGACGCTGATGATTTCGTCTATGAAATGAGCGAAAGCATTCTCGGGATGATGTATCCAGATCCCGACCGCATGCTCGTAAATAGCGAAAAAATAGTCAAAAAATACATCGAAAAAGAAATGGGTAATCCCAATAAACCTTTCGACTTGTTCGCTGTTGAAGGCGGAACAGCCGCGATGGCTTATATCTTCGAAACTCTTGAACAAAATTTCATCTTGAAAAAAGGCGACAAGATTGCGCTCGGCGCTCCGATTTTTACGCCGTATATCGAAATTCCAAAATTGCGCGAATACGATATGGTTGAAATTAACGTCGAAGCCGACGAAGAAAACTCATGGCAATTTGCGGATTCGGAACTTGAAAAACTGTTAGATCCGGAAATCAAAGCCTTCTTCTTGGTTAATCCGAGCAACCCACCTTCGGTAAAAATGAGCGATGAAAAACTCGCTAAACTTGCCGAAATTATTGAAAAGAGACCGGACTTAATCGTCCTAACTGATGACGTTTACGGAACTTTCGCTGACGATTTCAGCTCGATTTTCAGCGTTAGTCCAAAGAACACAATTCTCGTTTATTCTTACTCGAAATACTTCGGTTCGACCGGTTGGCGCCTTGGCGTTATCGGTCTTGCGGAAGACAATATTTTAGACGATATGTTGCAAAAACAAACGAAAGACCAAAAAGAAGCCTTAATCGAACGCTATTCAAGCATCGCAGCGAAGCCTGAAGAAATTAAATTCATCGACCGCTTTGTTGCCGAAAGCCGTATCGTAGCGCTCAACCACACAGCAGGCCTTGCAACTCCGGCTCAAGTGCAGATGGTCTTGTTCTCGTTGTTCTCGCTAATCGACACCGAAGATATCTACAAAAACGCCGTTAAATCGCTCATCCGACACCGGAAAAATGCACTTTACAACGAATTAAACGTGAGCCAACCCGACGACGAAAACAGCGTTGACTACTATAACCTAATCGAAGTCAAAGAAATCGCTGGCGCGGTTTACGGTGAAGACTTCGCCGCTTGGGTTGAAGCTAACAAAGATCCGGATCAAGGGCTGTTTGAACTTGCCAAAGGTAGCGGCACGGTCTTGCTTCCGGCGAACGGATTTGGCACAACCGACCCAGGTTTCCGGGTTTCACTTGCCAATTTGAATGAATATGACTACGTTAAAATCGCGGATGCCGTGAAGAATTTGCTGGCGAAATATTATGAAGAATTCAAAAAATCTTAAAAAGCAATTTTTAGAGGAGCACCCCGAATACATGGGGCTCGAAAAAAAAGACATCGCGAAGGCGCTGAAAACGAGCGACGACAAGGTGCACAACAAGCTCAAAGAGCAGCTACGGTGCCACTTGCTCAACTTTTCCGACAACGTGATCTCGATCATCATCACCGTTATGATTTTGCTCGTCCCGATTCCCGGGGCGGGCGAAACCTATTGGCAAGTCATCAAGGGCGTCGGAATCTTCCTCGTCAGTTTTTTCATCATCGCGGAATTTTGGTATGAACACCACCGACTGCTCGAAGATGTAGAGCGAATTAATGACTCGGTAATGGTGACCGATTTTGGGTTTATGGCGTCACTCGCGCTAGTTCCGCTGGCTACGAAATGGATGCTAGTCGATGTGAGTGCGCTGACTGTCTTAAACTACGCGGCCCTTTATGCACTGATCGAAATCTTGCTTCAGCTGATGCAGCATTTAATATCGCTTGAAAAACATCGCGAAAAACCGGCGACGAAAAAGATAGCGACCCGAATTGCCCTTGAAAGGTTCCTCATCACAATAGTCTCGCTCGTGATTTTGACGGCGTTTGGGATGTGGCATCCAGAACTCGGACATTGGCTATTCATAATCATTCCAATTCTGAATTTTACGGTCGGAAACTTCGATCGTAGAACTCGTAGAGTGCTTCTGAAACACGAAATCACGAAAAAAATCAAGTAAGCGGCCCGTTTTGGCCGCTTTTTTCACGGCTTAAAAGCGCCTACTGTTTTTTAACGCGTTTTTTAGGGGTTTCGAGGCTCGAAAGCACTAAAAATCGCCTTAAAAAACAGTAGGGCGGGTTGCACTTGCCAAAAACGCGATTTTTCATGCGTTTTTATTAAGAAATTTAAAATAAAAGTGCATATCGCGCTAAATTACCCGCCCTTTTATGGTATAATTGGAAAGTTATTATGACCAAAAACTGAAAGGAGCGTTATAGATGGATGAATCCTTTGTAAGCCTTGTGGACATTGTCCAGATTCTTATAAAACGCTTGAAACTACTAATCATCTTCACTTTGCTAGGAGGACTCCTGGCTGGTGGGTTAACATATTTCTTTATTCAAAAGCAGTATTCATCGAGTGCGCAGCTGATCGTCTTGAACCAAAGCGACCAACTTTCGGCCAATAACCTGAGCGACTTGAACGCGAACGTTATGATGATTAACACGTATAAGGATATCGTTAAATCTAAGACAATCCTCGGAGAAGTCAAGGATGAGATGTTGAAGGATGAGGGTTATCAAACGTCAGTTGGCGAGTTGACTAACCAAATCCAAGTTACGCAAAATCAGAACTCCCAAGTATTCTCGGTCTCAATCACGACTCCCGACCCTCACCGGTCACAGGAAATCGTCGACCTCGTTACCAAGAAATTCTCGGAAAAAGTTACAGAGTATCTTAAAGTTCAAAAGGTATCAGTGCTAAGCCCGGCAAGTCTAAACACAAGCCCGAGCAGCCCGAACATCCACATGAACTTATTGATAGGTTTAGTAATCGGCTTGATTCTTGGAGTCATGTTAGTATTGTTACTTGAAATCACCGACGACACAGTCAAAGACGAAAATTTCATCATCAACGAAATGGGTGTCAATGTGTTGGGTGGAGTTAGAAACTTCGACAAAAAATCGCTGGGTCTGACAAGTCAATGCGACTTCATCACTGCGAAAGGAGGACGACCAAATGGCTAAAGAAGATAATTATTCGGAATTAGTTACCGTTCTCAAAAAGAAATCGACCTTCGCGGAAAGTTTCAGAACGATCAGAACCAATATTAAATTTGCAATGCAGGATCACGGGTTCCAAACGATGGCAGTTACATCGGCGGGGCAAAACGAAGGCAAGTCAACCTTCGCTTCGAACATCGCAGTGGTATTTGCCAACAGCGGGTTGAAGACGTTACTAGTCGACGCCGACCTTCGCAAACCGAGTATCGCAAGCATCTTTAATATCGACGGACGAGATGGCCTTTCGACAATGCTCTCTGGCATGAGTTCAAACATCGACGACTTAGTCGTCAGCACCAATATCGACAACTTATTCCTATTGCCTAGCGGACGTCGCTTGATTAATCCAAGTGAAATGTTCGACAGCGTCTATATGGATAACATTATCGAAGAATGCAAGAAATATTTTGATTTAGTGATTTTCGACACGCCGCCGATCGGTTACGTTACTGATGCCCAAGTAATCGGAACAAAGGTAGACGGAGTGGTGCTGGTAACGAAAGTTAACCACACGAAGAAAAAAGCATTAATTCATGCAAAAGACTTGCTAGATGCGGTAAATGCTGATATAATAGGTGTAGTTTTAAACGGTATTGAGAATGACAATTCGAAATACGCAACTTATAGTTATTATGGATATCAAAATCCAGCGTAATATACAATTTTAAAAGGAAAAAGAGGAAATTAAAATGAAAAAATTTAAAGCGATTATCACATTAACATTTGCGGCTGCTACACTGGCAACTGCAACAACAACTTTCGCCGCTAACGGAACTATCTCTGCTAACGAACAAGCGATCTTAGATTTAGGAGCTAAAGGTATTACTATCAACGGTAAACACTTTGCTGCTACTCAAGCTCAAATCAACGAAAAACGCAATGAATTCTTAGCTGCTACTACAGACATCTCTGATGCTGACTTAGCTAAAATCAAAGCTGACGTTACTGAAGCTAAAAACTTAATCGCATCAAGCTTAACTGCTGATCAATTAGCTAACATCTCTTCACTAGAAGATTTATACGCTGCTCTTCCAGCTGAAGTTAAAGCGAAAGTTCAAGCTTTAGCTGCTGAAGTTACTAACTTAGCTCACATCCAAACTACATTACCTGTAACTGGTGGAGCTACTACAGCTGCAACTACATCTTCTCCAGTTAAACAAACTGGTACTAGCATGGTTGGTTTCAACGCTCTTATCGTTTTAGTATCTGCTGCATCAGTTGCTGGTGTTGCATTCTCTGCTAAAAAATGGGCAACGAAGTAAGAAGGTCTAGAGCTAAAAAGATTAATTCTACTGATAAGAAAAAACTTAAAAAGGGGCTGATATATTTTATCATTGTCCCTTTTTTGTTAACAGTCATTCTTTATGCTGGCGTGGCAATTGCCGTTAAACCCTACGCCAACATCATCTCAGCTGGAATCAACCTATTTACTCTAGACAAGAAACCAGATTACGATCAAAGCAAGTCGGTCTACACCGATTCTGTCGATAACGACAAGCAAGTTATTCTGTCTTCTACTATTAAATACCCGAAAGAGGGTGAACAGTACGGAGAAGTTATCTATTCGAAGCTTGAGCTTGATCAGCCTCTTTATTTCGGCGATACGCCGGCGATACTTGCCAAAGGGGCTGCGCAGTACATGGGTTCGGTCTTCCCGGGCATGGGCGGAACGACTCTGATCGGCGGGCATAAATTGCCATATTTCGGCAAGTTGTACTTCGCGGAAGTCGGCGATACTTTCGAGATCAACACGAACTACGCGACTTACACTTATCAAGTAAAAGAAAAATCAATCAAGCAATTCGACGACCCGATGATCGATGCGGCATTGAAGGATATGGAAACGAACCAAGTTATCCTGTATACGTGCTACCCGATGAACTCGGTGGGTGCGACGAAGCAGCGCGTTTTCGTTGTGGCTGAGCAAATTCACGGTCCGAAAATTGATTTGACGAAGTAGGAGGGGAAGATAATGAAAAAACAACATGACAACATCGCGGTTGCAATCATTACGGTTTTTATCGGCTCTGTCCTTCTGACGGCGAGTTTAATTGCCACGATTATTTCTTTGACGGTTTTCAATCCGGGGTTCCCGGGGTTTATCGCGGGACATTCTAACTACTATACTAGTGTCGCGAAAGAAGCGCGCAAAACGATTGCGGATTACTCACAGGGTTCAGGCGTGCCGCACGACGTGCTCGATAAGGTGATTAGTGACCAACAGGTGCACACTGACATCGACAATATGTTTCAAGCGTTTTATGACGCGCGTGTGGACTACAAGAGCTACGCGAAAGATATCGTGATGAAGAATTCGAAAGAAGCGATTTTGAAATACGCAACGGATAATGATATTGCGTTAGCGGACGGTGAAGCTTCGGTCGATGCTTTGGCGAAAGATATCGGTGATATATATAGTAGTAACTTAGCATCGGCGTACGTGAAATACGTCCAAAAAGTCACTAGCAAAAGTTCGCTCGTCTATATGGCGACGGCTGTGCTGTGGATTTTAACGCTATTCTTCCTTGCGATTTTCTACTTTATTAATAAGCAAGGTGCGAAATTGTCACACCGTATGTACCGCAACTTCGGTTCGTTGTTTATCACGACAGGTCTAATGATGGCAATCGGCCCGCTGATTCTACTTGCATCGAACGTTATCGGGCGTTTGAATATCGCTTCGCAGTCGCAATATAATTTTATTGTCGCTTTCGTGGGCTCGATCGTCTGGTACTTCGTGTTCGTCGGTCTTGCATCACTTGCAACTGGCGGTGCGTTAGCTTACATGTTCAATAAGACGCGCAATAATTTAATGAAAGATTTAAAAACTGGACGTCATTTAAATGACTTCTAAGTCGCTTGAAGCCCTGTATTTAGGGCTTCTTTTTTATTGTGAAAAAAACTTTTAAAAAAGGCTTAATTTTTTTACAGGTTGGGGTGATTTGTGGTATTATATACAACGTTGTGTTGAGCGGTGCGAATGCACGGTTGATGCGCGACCTGGGTGCGAAAAAACTTTTTTAAAATTATTAAAAAGTTTAACTTATTTCTTGAATAAGGGTTCGCATTTGTGGTATTATATAAAAGTTCTCGCGAAAAAGCGCGAACGTATGTTGAACATTGAAAACTGAATAAT
>JAISJW010000003.1 GCA_031261175.1 Lactobacillales bacterium | reverse complement strand
TTGATTCTCCTCTTTCTTGTGGTTGATTTTAGTAGTGTAAAATCATTTTATCAGAAATTGGAATCAATATGTCTTTTGAGTTTTCGAACAAACCCCATTAGAAAGTATACAACCGTTTTATGGTCATTTTTGGCTAAAAATGACCACAAAACGCAAAAAGTCCGCAAGAGCGGGTTTTACTTGCCCAAAATCGCCTCAAAATCATTGAAAAAATCGCGATTCTGTATTATCATAGGTAGAGAAAACAAATGAGGGGTATTTTATGAGTGAAAAACAAGTAATTAATTTGTATTTGGTTAGCGATTCGGCGGGGGAGACGGCGTATAAGCTGGCGACGGCAATTATGGCGCAGTATCCGGATGTGAAGTTCCGCGTTATCCGTAAAGCGTTCGTTAAAGATTTCGAATATTTAGAAAAAATCTTGCTCCGGGCGGAACAAGATAATGGGTTAGTCGTGCATACGGCAGCGAACTTTAAGTTGATCGATTTCGCGAAAGATTTTGCGACGGAACACCACGTGTTCTACATCGACTTGCTGCACCCGATGATGGACGAAATTACGCGCCGCACGGGCATCGCGCCGAACCAAGAGGTTGGTAGCCTGCATCACCTAGATACGGACTACTTCAAGCGTATTCAAGCGATCGAGTTCAGCGTTAAGTTTGATGATGGTAAAAATCCTAAGGGTTTCCTTGATGCCGATGTTGTCTTGATCGGGGTTAGTCGCACATCTAAAACGCCATTAAGTTTATACTTAGCGAATAAGAATCTGAAAGTAGCGAACCTGCCACTTGTGCCAGGCGCGCAAATCCCTGAAGAAATTTATAAGGTTGACCGCAAGAAGATCATCGGTCTGACTAACACGCCTGAGAAGTTGAACGAATACCGCGTTGAGCGCATGAAGGCTTATGGTTTAGGCGAAGACACGCCTTACTCGAACATCGACGAAGTCAAAAAAGAATTGGCTTACGCTGATAAATTATTCGCGGAACTTGACTGTGTTGTCATTAACGTGGCGAAACTTTCAATCGAAGAAACTGCTTCAATCATCCTAAGTTCATTGGAACTTGAAAACTACGAAGCCCAGTTATAACATTAAGTTACATAAAAAATAAAAAATTTTCAAAAAACTTTCACAAAAAGCTTGAAAACGTTTTCTTTTTGTTATATTATATCTGTAAGGGTGAAACCCCTTACATTTTAATCTCTTTATATTAGTGAAAAAGGAAGCCCAATCTCCTAGGCTTCCTTTTTATTAGTTTTCTTAAACGTGAATCCCTCGCCGTGCGTTTCCTGCACATCGACGACGCTGACAAACGCATCCTTATCGTGTTCCTGAATCAGGTTGACAATCGTCCGCACCTCATAGGTCGACGCGACGACGTAAAGAATATCCTTCGGCGTCTTATAGTAGCCGCCGTGGCCGTGAAAGTGCGTAACCCCAAGATCCAAATCGGCAATTAACTGCTCTGAAATCGCATCATTTTCATCGCTGAAAATGTAAATCCCTTTTTCATGAGATCCGCTAGCTGTGATTTTATTTACTACCACACTTGCAACTGCAACGTAAATTAGCGAGTAAATCATCAGGCGAATATCGAGATAAACGAGCGAGAGAACGAGAACGACCGCATCCGAGAGGAAGAAAAATGTTCCCATCGGAATGTTGAATTTATCGTTCAAGATCCGTGATAAAATATCGGTTCCGCCGGTCAAACCGTCGAAACGGAACACGATCCCGTAACCAATTCCCACTAAAATTCCTGAGAGAATCGCGGCAATTAAAATATCGCCTTTAAGATCTAGTGCAATATTGAGTTGGCCAAAGAGCCAAACGAAAAATGTCAGGTTCAAAAATCCGTAGATGAGGCGGATGACTTGCCCGCGTTTTAGGTTGATGACAGCGAGAATGACCAGTGGCACGTTGAAGACGAAGATGGTCAGCGCGGGGTTGATGTTGAAGACGTGCTTGAAAATCAGGCTCATCCCGGTCACGCCACCATCGGCAAGTTTCTCGTTCAAGTTGATTGTGATGATCGCAAAGGCGGCGATTGCGCAACCGATGGTGATCATTAAGTTTTTAAATATGATGTTTTTAATATTTTTCATATGATAATAATAACACGAACTTGCCCGAAAATATTGAAAAATTTAAGTTTTAGTTCTATAATTTAAATAATAGAATTATGGGGGCAGTGCGCATGGGAAAAATTAGAATCAATAACTTAACTCTTTTTTCGCATATCGGGGTCCTCGAGAGTGAAAAAATCAACGGGCAGAAGCTTGAAATAGACTTAACGCTCGATTTTGATTTCGCGAAAGCGGCGGAATTTGACTCGTTAGAAGACACGATCAACTACGCTGATGTTGCGGCGACAGTGACTGAAATCGTGGAAAAAGCTGAGTATGATTTAATCGAAAAATTGGCTTATGCGATTTTAAATTATCTGCATATCGCGTATCCGCAAGTTGTAATGCAAACAGTGGCGATTCGCAAATATAGCGTTCCGATGCCTGGCATCTTCGATAACGTCGAAGTCGAACTTTCGATGAACCAAGACGGGGAGTTGATTTAGATGCAACGACTAGCAATTTTGTCGCTCGGTTCAAGCGTTGAGCCGCGCCGAGAGTATCTCGAAAATGCAGTGACCGCTTTGCGCTTAGATCCAGATATGACGTTGTTTGGTTATTCACATATCTACGAAACAACACCGGTTGGTGGGGTTGCGCAAAATTTATTCTACAATCAATGCGTGAGCGTTTTGACCGAATTAGAACCGCACGAATTATTACATCGACTGCAAAAAATCGAACTTGATAACGGGCGCACCCGCGATACGCACTGGGCTGACCGGACGCTTGATATCGATATTTTGATCTATGAAGGTCACGAAATTAACGACGCAGAACTTACAATTCCGCATCCGGAAATGTTGAAAAGAAAATTTGTTCTTGCACCACTGGCCGATATGATGACGCCAGAATACAGGATAAAGGGCGAGCCGGTAGGCGAGCTACTTGCCAAAATAACTAGCTGCGAGGAGGTGAGCGCGCTATGATCGAGGTTCTCCTCGCGAGCAACAACCGGGCGAAGGTCGCGGAGCTTGCGGCAATTGACGACCCACACGTCGAGATTGTCAGCTACCGAGAGGTTTCGCCGGAAGAAATAAAAACGGAAGAAACCGGAAAAAGTTACTTAGAAAATGCGCGTTTGAAGGCAATTGATGTTGCGACAAAGACGGGGCGCTTGACGATAGGTGACGACTCGGGGATCGTATTAGAAGGAAATCCCAATATTTTGGGGCTTTACACGATGCGCTATTTCCGGGAAGGGGTCAGCGATCTTGAGGTTAATCAAGAGTTGATTCGGTTAGCGGATGAGAGCGGAAACCGGCAATTCAAGCTGATTTCAAGCGTGGTTTTAGTGGACGCACTCGGACAGATTTTGAAAGAGAGTTCGAATGAACTCAGTGGCACTATCGCTCACGAAATTTTAGGGGACGCGTTAGGACTCGACAATGTGTTGATTCCAGACGGCGAGAGCCGCTCACTTGCCCAAATGAGCATTGAAGAAAGAAATGAATTTTCGCCGCGGGTTATTGCGACGCGCGACGTGCTAAAATATTTTAACGATAAGGTTGGTAATTAAGATGACGAAGAAAAAACACAATTTCAGCGAAAAAGAAAAATACCACTGGTGGGCCTTGCATCCCGTGATGGGGATTTTGAACGTGACACCGGATTCGTTCAGCGACGGCGGGGAGTTCACGAGCTTCCAATCAGCGGTTTTACATGCGCAAAAAATGATCCAAGACGGCGTTGACATCATCGACGTTGGCGGTCAATCGACGCGTCCAGGCTACATCGAGCTTCCGGCTTCGGCGGAAAAATTGCGCGTGGTACCGGTGGTTGAAGCGATTCGCCGAATGAGCGATATTCCGATTTCGGTCGACACGTATTTCCCAGAGGTGGCGGATGCAGCTCTTGAAGCTGGGGCGAACATTATCAACGATGTGCGCGGTCTCGACACGCCGGGGATGGCTGAGGTTATCGCTAAACACAAGGCTAAGGTGATCATTATGCACTCGCGTCCGCGTGACTGCTCGAAGTCGCTTGAGGCCGAGTTGCAACAATTCTATAAGGAAAAAGTTGTCGAGTGCGAGCGTTTGGGCATTGGCAGCGAGGATATCTGTTTTGACCCAGGTGTGGGCTGGAAGGGTGTTGAGGAAGATTTGCAAATCATCCACGATCCGAACCGCTACCGTCTGGAAGGTTTCCCGATGATGGTCGGCATTTCGCGCAAACGCGTGATGGGCTACTTGCTCGACGAGCCGGATCCGAAACTGCGCGATTTGGGGTCGATTGCGGCCTCGACGATTCTGCTGCGCCACGGCGTCGACATCGTTCGCGTCCACAACACCAAAGGCATGGTCGATGCGCTTAATATGATCAAGGTCTTCGACGATTACAAACCGTTAAGTGGCAAGTGGGAAACACTTAAAGACAAACTTCACAAATAAATTTTATTTATTCCCGAAAATGCGTTTTTTGGACATTTCGAAGCTCGAAATGTCCAAAAAACGCATTTTCGGGAATTTTTGATTTTGACATTTACTTTTTAGGCATAAAAAGGGGCCAATATGGTATAATTAAGATAAAAATAGGGGAGTTTTTGCGTATGACTGATGTTATTTTTTTAAAACCCGTAATGCACGAAAAAATTTGGGGTGGAGACAAACTAAAAACTTACTTCGGCTACGCTGAGGCGAGCGACACTGTCGGCGAAGATTGGGCAATTTCAGCCCATCCCAACGGGTTGAGCGTCATCGAAAACGGCGAGTTTGCTGGGCGAACTTTGAAGGAAGTTTGGGAACAAGAGCCTGCGATATTTGGTGGGCATAAAGACGAACCTTTCCCGCTGTTAACTAAAATCCTAGATGCCAAAGACGATTTGAGCGTTCAAGTCCATCCGGACGATGAATATGCGCGCAAACACGAAGGACCTAATGAACTCGGGAAAACGGAATGTTGGTACATTATCGACGCCGAACCTGGGGCTCACATCGTCTACGGACATAACGCCAAAACGCGCGAAGAGCTAAGAGCGATGATCGAAGCAGACGAATGGGATGAACTGCTAAGAAAAGTGCCGGTTAAAAAAGGCGACTTCTTCTATGTTCCAAGCGGTACAATCCACGCTATCTGCGCAGGCATCCTGATTCTCGAAACGCAACAATCGAGCGACACGACTTACCGCGTCTACGATTATCACCGCTTAGGCGATGATGGCGTTGAGCGCGAACTCCACGTCGAGCAATCAATCGCCGTGACAACAGTCCCAGCGACAACGCCGCAAAACGACTTCAAAATCGAAGACGGCATCACCACATTTGTGAGCAACGATTTCTTCAGCGTTTACGAATGGGACATCAAAAAAAGCAAAACAATCCAGGCAATTGGCGCCTACACGCTAGCGACTGTAATTAGCGGCGGTGGGGTTTTAATTGCCCAAGGGAAAGAATATAAATTGAAGATGGGAGCGAGTTTCGTGATTCCGGCCGGGGTTAGCGAATGGACGATTGAGGGAGAGATACGCATGATCGCGTCTCACGTTTAGACGAAAATATGACAGAAGAAAATTACACGCACCCGTTTTCGAGCGACGTGCCACAAATAAAATTAGAGCACAAGCGAGTGCTGTTTCAGAACATCGAGGGGCTCGATTACTCGAATCAGCCGACTTTTATAAATGGGAAAAATGATAGCCTGACGCAGGATTATCGCATCAACGAGCGCATCACGAATGCTGGTTTCGACCACATTCCGGTTGACGGGAGCGAGGGCGTTTTAGCCAATGAAAAGTTGGAGCACCGTTACTATTCGGGCACGCAGGACCGCCGCGATTCGCTTAACGTTGAGACGATTAAGCGCCATCACGAAGAGCAGGAGAATCGGTTCCGCCGTTACACGCCGCTTTCGCAGGAGAATGACGACATCCGGATGCGTTCGCGTTTTGTGGTCGAGTCGGAAACACCGCGTCGGATGAAGCCGAGCCCGTTCGTTGAGAAAAACAACGCGACCAAGGTCAAACATGAGGCTTACGTGCCGTTTTCACGCGATAACGCCCGTTGGGACTTGCTCGTCGACGAGAAGAAAAAGAAATCGCGCGATCGCTATCGCACTTCGAAATTCATCCATACTGCACCACCTGGGCAATTAGGGCGCGCCAACTTGGCTGAAACGGTCGACTATTTAGAAATTTACGATCAACTACATAAAGATGCTTCGACTTATATTACGGCTTCGGAAATTGAAGTGAAAAACGATATTGAGTCGTTGGCTAACTTGTTAAATATCAATCCGGAAATGCATGATTTTCTTGTGCCGGCTGAAACGATTGAGCGCGACTATGACGACTATGTTGATAGTGGTAAGATCGATGACGTCAAAGCTGACGGATTTGAAAACAACTATGAATTAGAATTTGAAGAACAGCTTAAAGCCGAAGACTTGCCAGTTGTGGCGGGGGACACGGATGAAATCGTAATCGACCAAAGCGAAATCGATGAGCTTAACGTCCAAGCAGACGTAGCGGACGAGTTCGCCGAAAAAGGATTCGACGGCGGTGAAACTTCGACCGAGTTGAAACTTTACAAAGAGCTGCAACGCGAATTGAAAAAATCGGTTAAACTACCTGAAACAGTTAGCGTGACTGATGACACTGGAATTATCGAAGGGTTGACTAAACTCGACACTTTGAGCTTGACGACTCTTGGGGCAATTGCCGCAGCGAGTGGTTCGAAAAAAGCCAAGGAAAACGTTTGGAAACGCCTTGAAAAAATGGCGGAAGAAAATCCGCAAATGCACAGCCTTGTTAAAAGTTATCACGATATCGATGGTATCGTGAAGCACCACGAAGACTTGAGTATGAAGGCGAAAATCAAAGCTGAAATCGATGAGTTCGCCGGTGAATTTGCTGATAATAGCGAGCTGCCAATTGACGGAACGCTTGATGAAATCCATGATGATATCATCGAAAACCGCATCGCGGAAAGCAAGAAACACGGGAATGTGGTGGTCATTGACTTGCCCGCAACTCCCGAGACCGATGCGCACTTGATCCACCACGAAGGGAAGATCAAGGACCTGCAGATGGAGCTGTTCCCGGAAATTCCGGAGCCGGTTTCGCGCAAAGAATTACGCAAAAAACGCAAAAAGAAATAAAGAGATATAACTTGCAAAAAGGATGTGGTTGATCTTAGCGATTGAGCTGTGCGTAGCACAGTGAAGAGCTTAGAGAAACCTATACGTAGTGAAGCGAAGGAGGTGGCCAGGATGAAAGTGGCAATCGTGCATAACGACTATGAAAAAACGCTCGCGGTCGTTGATTTGCTCAAGACCGAGCTGATCGTTCGCGGCGTCGAGCTTGACGACGCAGAGCCCGACATCGTAATCGCGGTGGGTGGCGACGGCACTTTGCTGTCGGCGGTAAAACGCTACATCAAACGCATCAACGAAATCAAATTCGCCAGCGTCCACGCCGGCCATCTCGGCTTCTACTCCGACTGGCAGGACTTCGAGCTGAGCGAACTTGCTGAACTCATCTCGAGCGGTCCGCAAAAATCAGTGAGCTACCGCTTGCTGAAACTGACGCTGACCCGCGAATCAAAAAAAGAAGTCTTGTATGCTTTGAACGAAGCGACTTTGAAGTGCGACAATTCAAGAACCTTGATGGCAAGTGTAACCATCGACGACATCTTCTTCGAAAACTTCCGAGGCGATGGGCTGAGTGTTTCGACTCCGTCGGGTTCGACCGCCTACAACAAGAGTCTTGGTGGGGCAGTTATCCACCCGAGCTTGAACGCTTTGCAGTTGACGGAAATTGCCTCGATTAACAACCGAGTGTTTAGAACTTTGGGGTCGCCGACGATTGTTGGGACGAATCAGGTTATCAAAATCGATGTGAAAGCGCACCAAACGTATATGTTGAATTACGATCAGTCGCTGAATCACTATGACGATTTGAAGAGCGTCGAATTCCAAATTTCGAATAAAAAAGTTAATTTTATCGCTGATAATCATCTTCCGTTCTGGGCGCGCGTCCGCGATGCGTTCATCTAATTTGGCCCTAATCGTTTTTAACGCGTTTTTCAGGCAATTCGAGGGCTGAAATGCCTAAAAAACGGCTTAAAAACGATTAGGAAATTTTAGAGGATATCTTTTTATGAAATTAGAGTATAAATTTGAAAGTGAAACGCCGCAACAACTAAAATATTTTTTGAAAAATCAGCGCTTGTCGAAGGGCTTACTTGCAAAAGTTAAGTTTAAGGGAGGGCTGATTTTAGTTAATGGCACCGAGCGGACAGTGCGGTGGACGTTAGAACTTGGCGATATCGTTGAGGTCGTAATTCCAGCTGAGGCTGAGCACGAAACGCTGCTCCGGTACGATGCGCCGCTTGACATCGTGTTTGAGGACGATTTTTATTTACTCGTCAACAAACCGAGCGGTGTAGCAAGTATTCAGTCGCAATATCATCCCAATGGGACGATGGCGAACCGAGTCAAAAATTACATTATGGAACAGGACTACGAGGATAAGGTTGTCCACGTGGTGACGCGTCTTGATCGCGATACGACGGGTCTGATGTTGTTTGCGAAAAACGGTTTTGCGCATGCGCTGATGGATATTGAATTAAAAGAAAGAAGAATAACGAAAAAATATTTCGCGCTCGTTTCGGCAAGTGAAAACCTCGATGAGCACGCCTTTATTGAAGGTGCGATTGGGCGCGATTTGTCTAGCATTTTAAAAAGACAAGTCGTCGAAGAGGGCGGAAAAAATGCGCTGACTGAATATAAATTAATTAGCGAACGAGAAGGAGTTGCGCTCATTGATATCATTTTGCACACGGGTCGCACCCACCAAATCCGCGTTCACTTTTCGCACATCGGCGCACCTTTGCTAGGTGACGAAATGTATGGCGGAAGAATGGATTTAGGCATAACACGCCAAGCGCTTCACTGCCATAATTTAAAATTTAAACACCCGGTGACGGGTGAGGATATGAACTTCGAGGTTGACTTGCCCGAAGATATGAAAGAGGTTTTAGGATGAAGAATCACATCGTTTTGTATGAGCCGCTGATGCCGGCGAACACGGGGAATATCGCGCGCACTTGCGCTGGGACGAATACGACGCTGCATCTGATCGAGCCGCTTGGCTTCTCGACGGACGACAAAATGCTGAAGCGCGCTGGCCTAGATTACTGGGATAAAGTTGAAGTTTTATACCATAAAAATCTCGAGGCGTTTTTGGAATATTTCGCGGATCAGCCGAACGCAGAGCTACATCTCGTGACGAAATTCGCCGATAACACTTACGCCGATATCGATTATAACGACAAGAAAAATCACTTTTTCATTTTCGGAAAAGAGACGACAGGGCTGCCGGAAGAATTTATGAAAGAGCACGCCGAAAGTTGTATCCGCTTGCCGATGAACGACGAGCACGTGCGCAGTTTGAACCTGTCGAACGTAGCTTGTATGGTCGTTTACGAGGCGCTGCGCCAACAGGAATTTAGAGGTCTTGAGTTGACCCACCAGTACGAAAATCACAAACTTTAAGGAGGAAACCGCATGTATACTGTCAAAGGTCGCTACATCTCGACATTTTTTCAAAATGACGGTTTTCGCATAGCTTTAATTCGGGTCATCGAGACTGATTTGCCCGGTTACGAGGAGGACGAGATCGTAGTAACGGGGGCAATTGAGGCGCTCGACGACGACGCGAAATACGTGTTCGAGGGGACGGATGTAACCCATCCGAAATACGGTCGCCAAATCAAAGTTACTAATTATTTTGAGGAATTACCGACCGGCTCGAAAGCCTTGGTCGAGTATCTTTCGAGTGCGAAATTTCCTGGGATCGGCGAGAAAATGGCGGCCGTCATGGTCGACACGCTCGGCGATAACCTGATTGAGGACATCCTCGATGACGCGAGCGTTTTGGAGCAAATTCCGCGCCTGACGCCTTTGAAGGCGAAGATGATCGTCACAAATCTCAAAGAAAATTACATGGCGGAAAAAAACATCATCGAGATTGGCAAGTTCGGCTTCACCCGCGAAATGTCAGGGAAAATAGACAAGATGCTCGGTGGCAATTCGCTTGAACAAATCAACGAAAATCCTTATGTTTTATGCGGTTTAATGGAGACGATCAAGTTCAAAGACGTCGATAAACTTGCTAATAAATTGAATTTCGAAATCGGAAATCCTCTGCGCGTTCAGGCGGGCATCAAGGAGATTTTGTATGTGCGCTCGGTCGAAACCGGCGACACCTACGTCGAGGCGAACGAGCTTTTAGAGCTTGCGGGCAAGTTACTCGGCGCCGTGCCGACGGAGTTAATTGCCGAAAATATTAATGAATTGCTCGAAGTCGGCGATATCCAAAAAGACGGTTTGAATATTTTTTACAACCCGCTTTATTTTTGCGAAATGGGGATCGCGGGTTCTATTAAACGCATCCTGAATCACAAAGAAAAAATGAAAATCAAGGACGAGCACGTCGAGAAGGCGATTGCTGCGTTCGAGGCGGATAATGGAATTGAATACGATGAAAGCCAAAAAGAGGCGATTATCGGCGCGCTTAAAAATAATTTCTTCCTATTGAGTGGCGGACCTGGGACGGGGAAAACGACCGTTATTAAAGGTTTGATGTATGTATTTAGCGAAATTCACGGAATTGATTTAATCAGTGATATCGAAGACATTCCAATCAATTTAGCCGCACCTACTGGTAAGGCGGCTAAGCGGATGAGCGAGGCTTGCGTCTTCCCGGCATCGACAATTCACCGGATGCTTGATTTGCGCGGTGAAGAAACGATTGAGGAGTTGCTTCGTCGCGACGATAAAATGGTTGGTAAACTTTTGATTATCGATGAAACTTCGATGATTGATACTTATTTAGCTCACGTTTTACTCAAAGCAGTTCCGGCGGGGATGAAAGTCATCTTTGTAGGAGATAAAGACCAACTCCCATCAGTGGGGCCTGGTCACGTATTTAGTGAATTATTAAGCATCGCGGAACTTCCGCATAAAGAACTCGAAGTCATCCACCGCCAAGGTGAGGGATCGACGATAATCGGTTTAGCGCGGGCGATAAACCGCGGGGAATTGCCCGAAGATTTCGATAAGAACACCGGCGACCGTTCGTTTATCGAGACGACGAGTGCGAACACGATGAAGGCGGTCGAGAAAGTTTTAAGGTCGGCGAAGAAGTCGGGGTTCGGCGCGTTCGACCTGCAGGTGATGATTCCGATGTACCGCGGGGTGAACGGAATTACTAACGCGAACAAGATGATTCAGGAAATTTACAACCCGCTTGAGGGCTTGAAAAAAGAGATCGACCACTTCGAGGTGCGATACCGCATCGGTGACAAAGTGATGCAGCTCGAGAACGACCCGGAGAAGAAGGTTTACAACGGGGACGTCGGCGAGATCGTGTCGATTTCCTTCAATAATAAAGCGAAGAAAACGAAGGATATGATCGTCGTGAAATACGACGATGAGCGCGAGGCGGAGTATCCGCGCAAGGAGTTCGGGCAAATCACGCACGCCTACGCGATCAGCATTCACAAGGCGCAAGGATCGGAATACGATTTAGTCGTGATGCCGTTTGTCAAAGATTACGGGCGGATGTTGTGGCGCAACCTACTATATACAGGGGTGACGCGGGCGAAAGAGAAGTTAGTGATGGTCGGCGAACGCGAGGCGTTCACCCGCTCGATCGCAAATGTTGCGATGACCCGCAAAACGGCCCTCGGAAAACGGTTGGCGGAAGTTTTAGAGTTAGAATACAAAGAATCTGAGCCGGCAGTTGCACAAACCGAGGTGCCAACGGTTGAAGTGACGCAAGAATACGACTTGTTCGCCGTTGATCCGATGATTGGCGTCGAAAAAACGCCTTACGACTTCTAGATAAAAAGGACTACTGTTTTTAAGGCGATTTTTAGTGATTTCGAGCCTCGAAACCACTAAAAATCGCCTTAAAAAACAGTAAGGAAAATTATGCAGATAAATTACAGCGATTTGGACAAAATCGCACTCCAAAACGAGACGAAAAGCGTTACCTATCGAGAATTACGCGAAAACATCGCCCAAGCCAAACCGGCCGGCGACTTTTTGCGCGCGGAAAATTCGTTCGAGTTCATTTATCAGTTTTACGCCCTCTTAGAACAAGGTCGCATCCCGCGCGTCCTGCCAATCGGGCACGACGAAAAGGAAATCATCGCCCGCGACAAACAATTCACGCAACTCCCAGAAGATACTTTGCTAATCGGCTACACAAGCGGCACGACCGGTCTGCCGAAAGCCTATATGCGCGGGAAGGAATCGTGGCTGATCGGCTACGAAGCAACGACCCAAAAAGAAGCACCGACCTTAGCCTGCTTTGGCCCGATGAGCTACTCGCTCAGCCTATTCAGCCTGACCCAAACGCTCTACTTCGGCCAAACCTTCCAATTCACAAAAAAATTCAACGTCGACCACATGATCAAACTCGCCAACACGAACAGCCACATCGTTTTCTCCATCGTCCCAACGATGTTCGAAATGTTCGCCGAGCGCGCAATAAAACTTAACCAAACCATCAACAACCGAATCGAAATCTATACGACCGGCTCAAAACTCAACCCGTCAAACATCCAAAAACTCAAAACCTTAATCCCCAATCTAAAAGTCTTCGAATACTACGGCACGAGCGAAACGAGTTACGTCGCGGGCTACGAAGTCACCGGTACCGAACCAAGCAACTACGTCGGCGAACTCTTCCCGGGCGTCGAAATCGCCCTCGCCCCAGGCGGCCAAATCCAAATCACCTCGCCCCAACTCTTCCTCGGCTACCTTCCAAACCCTTTGGCAAGTCAAACCCTGCTGATGGACGACCTCGGCTATCTCGAAAATAACAGCCTCTTCCTGACTGGCAGGGCATCATCAATCATCAAAAGAGGCGGTGAAAAAATTCAAGCCGAAGAAATCGAGCGCGCAATTCTCAAACTCCCCGGTGTCAGTCAAGTCTCAGTCATCGGCATTCCCGACCACTACTACGGACAAAAAGTCAAAGCCCGCATCGTCTCAAGCATAAAACACACAAAAATCCCTAAAGTCGACCAAATCGAATACGTCGACAAACTCGAACTAACGCCAAACGGGAAAATTAAAAAATAATCCAAAAATTTGCATCCAGTGCAAAGAATTATGCAAAAATGCCCATCATCCAATTATATCTATAAATTTTATTGACTTATCCCTTAAAGTCTAGTAAAATCGAAATAACATTTTGTTTCAAAATGTAAAAAATTTAAATAGGGGTATTTAAAAATGAAACTTAAAAAAGCATGTGGTCTCCTTGGGACAGCTCTTTTACTGACATCTGTTGTTGCAGGTTGTGGTAAATCAGCATCTACAAGCTCGGACTCAAACCTTCAAGACACTTATTCAACACAGTTCTCGAAGGATCCATTGTCATTCGACTATCTTTACTCTTTCCGTCAAACTGACTTCCAATTCTTAACAAACTTCGAAGATGGGTTGTTAGAAAACAACACACTTGGGCAATTAAGCCCGGCACTTGCCAAAGAAGTTCCGACTGTTGAAAACGGCGGAATCTCTGAAGATGGCCTGACTTACACGTTCAAACTTAGAAAAGGCGTGAAATGGGTTCAATCTGATGGCGAAGAATATTCTGAAGTTAAAGCGCAAGACTTCGTTTACGCTGTGAAACACGCGGTGGAAAAAGAAGCGCAAACGCTTTATTTGATCTCTGATACAATCAAAGGTTTAGCTGAATACGTTGATGGTACTGATACTGATTTCTCTCACGTAGGGGTTAAAGCGTTAGATGACTACACTGTTCAATATACGTTGGCTGAAAAACAACCTTACTTCTTATCTAAGTTCACTTACGCGATTCTTTATCCGTTGAACGAACAGTTCGCTAAAGAAAAAGGCGATGACTTCGGGGCGCTTAAACCAGAAAGCATCCTTTACAACGGTCCGTACATTTGTACTAACTTCACTTCTAAATCAACTGTTGAAATGGAAGCTAACTCATCATACTGGGATGCTAAAAATGTTCACTTGAAAAACATTAAATTCACTTATAACGAAAAACCTGAACCGCAACAATTGTTCGAGCAATTCAAAAAAGGTGAAGTTACTGATATTCCTTTAGATGAAAACAAACCTTATTTCAAATCGGCTGAAAAAGAATTCAAAGATGATATCTACATCAACCCGGGCAATTCAACAACGTTCGGTTACGTCTTCAACTACAACCGTACTAAATTTGATCACACTGATGCATCTCACGATAATGCATCTACGCACGCAGCACTTACTAATGCTAACTTCCGTCGTGCTATCTTGTTCGGTCTAGATCGTACAACTGTTTCATCAACTACTTATGGTAAACAAGTTGGAGGAAAAGCACTTCGTAACGAATTCACTCCACCATCATTTGTTCAAGTTGACGGTAAAGACTACTCAACGGCTGTTGAAAAATACGCTGCTGAAGCTGAAGATGGCTTCAAAGGTCTTGATTTAACTGATGGACACGATGCATTCTTCGATGCTGCCAAAGCTAAAGAGTACTTAGAAAAAGCTAAAAAAGAATTAGGTTCAGATGTTAAATGGCCTATCCACTTAGATGCTGCCGTTGATAACACTAAAGAAAAATCGATCAACTGTTGGAAATCAATTAAAAAAGTTCTAGAAGATGCTTTAGGTAAAGATAACATTTCAATCGACATTCAATTGATGGATCCTACTACGCAATCTAACGCAACTTACTATGCTGATTCGCCTGATGCCTGCGATTGGGACTTCTACGATGCATTTGGTTGGGGACCTGATTACATGGATCCAATCACTTACCTTTACACTTTAACTCCATTACACGGAGATATGCTTACAATGATCGGTCTTCAACCAATTGGCGAAGACAAAGTTGATCCAGATAAAGCAATTAAAGATGCTATCGGTCTTTACACTTACAACGACTTAGTTACTGCTGGTAACAAAATTGTTGACACTGACAAGCAAAACGAACGTTTCGACGCTCTTGCTAAAGCGGAAGCTTACTTGATTTCGCAAGGCTTGTTCATCCCTCGCGATTGCCAATCTTCATCTGATGCTATTCAGTTGAACTTGAGCCACACTGTACCGTTCACTGGAACTTACGGCGAAGCTGGTATCTCTGATAACACGCGCTTCAAATACGTTAAAGTTCAAAAAGACGTAGTTACGAAAGCTCAATACGAAAAAGCTCAAAAAGAGTGGACTGCTAAACGCAGCAAATAAAAATCTTTAGGCAAGTCGCCCTCGCGGGCGGCTTGTTTTTTGATATAGTTTTAAAATATATCAGAGCATTAAATCTTTTTATGTTTATATATATCATTTGAACCTTAAAGTATGCTAAAATATAAAAAGTTAAAATTTAAAAAAAGGGGACAAAAATACATGAAAAAACAAAAAGTATTAACAGGTCTTGCGACCGCAGCAATCGTAGCGAGCACACTTGCCGGTTGTGGTTCGACTGCTCAAAAAGCAACTGAACAAGTTTGGAAGGGGACTTTCTCTTTTGATCCGACAACGTTTGACTACGTTTCAACTTACCGCGGGACTAACTCGCAATTCTTCACTAACTTCATCGATGGGTTAGTTGAAAATGATCCGAACGGACATTACATCCCGGCACTTGCCAAAGAACTTCCAACCGTTGAAAACGGCGGAATTTCAAAAGACGGTCTGACTTACACTTTCCATATTAGAAAAGGTGCTAAGTGGACAACGAGCGAAGGTGACGAAAGTTATGGCGACGTTAAAGCGCAAGATTTCGTTTACGGTTTGAAACGCGCGGTTGAGACTAAATCGACAATGCTTCCAGTTGTTGAAGAATCAATCAAAGGTCTTGAAGATTATATCAGCGGAGCAGACACTGATTTCTCTCATGTAGGGGTGAAAGCGATCGACGACTACACTGTTGAATACACGCTTGAACATCAAGAACCATATTTCGTAACGAAATTTAACTACTCGATTTTATATCCAGTTAACGAAAAATTCGCGACGGAAAAAGGCGATGCGTTCGGCGATCTTAAACCAGAAAATATCCTTTATGATGGACCGTTCACGCTTGCGAACTTCACTTCAAAATCAATTATCGAAATTCACAAAAATGATAACTATTGGGATAAAAAGAACGTTCACGTCGACAAAGCAATCTACACGTTTGATAATGAACTAGACCCATCATCGCTTTACTCGCAATTCAAAAAAGGCGAACTTACGACTGCGAAAGTGAATGCTAACTTGCCAGTTTACAAACAGGCTGAGAAGGAAAACAAAGATAACTTATACCTTCCACCTTTATCAACAGGTACAACTTACACTTCGTTCAACTTCAACCGCGTGCCGTTTGAATATACAACGCCTGAACACGATGCTAAATCAACGCAAGCAGCATTGTTAAACACTGATTTCCGTCGCGCCTTGTTATTCGGTTTAGATCGCAAAGGTCTTACTGAACAAGAATACGGCAAACCAATCGGGGCTAAGCCAGTTCGTAACGAGCTAGTTCCTTCTGACTTCGTGTTAATCAACGGTGGTCTTTACTCTGACGCGGTCAGTAAAGCTGCCGGCGAGTACTTGCCAGAATTTAAAGATGCGAACTTCGCTGACGGAACGGATGCAATCCACAACGTTGACGCCGCTAAAAAATATCTAGAAAAAGCGAAAAAAGAATTAGGCGCTGATATCAAATGGCCAATTCACTTAGACGTTGATGCGTCGGATAAAGACAACGAATCAATCAGCCAAACTAAATTCTACAAAGCAAGTCTGGAAAAAGCTTTAGGTAAAGAAAATGTTGTTGTCGATATTCACCTACTTTCGACTGACCAATTAGAAGGTCTAAACGGCGGAATCCAAAACAAAGACTTCGACTTAGGTCTTGGTGACGGATGGGGACCTGACTACGCTGACCCAATCACTTACCTTAACATCTTCCGCGCTGACAATGGCGATATGCTTGCTGAATACGGCTTCGAAGATGGCGATGCGCAAGCCGACCTTAAGAAACAAGTTGGCTTAGACGAATACACTGAATTAGTTAAGAAAGCTAATGCAATCACAGCAACCGATAAACTTAACGAACGTTACGAAGCGTTTGCGAAAGCTGATGCCTTCCTAATCTCGCACGCGTTGATCATTCCGCGCGAAGCTGGTAACGGCTTAGAACCAACGTTAAGCTACATCAAACCGTTCACGCAACCTAGTGCTGCAGCCGGTTCAACTAACGGACGTCGCTTCAAGTTCACTGAAATCCAATCGACTCCAGTAACCAAAGAAGCTTACGACAAAGCACAAAAAGAATTCAACAAAAAACACGCAGAGCAATAAAAAGTTCGGCAAGTGAAAGACGGCGAGAAATCGCCGTCTTTTTTGCATAATTCCTTTTTTTGCCGATTTTAGACATTTCGAGGTTCGAAATGCCTAAAATCGGCAAAAAAAGGAATTATGACATTTTGACTTGCCCAAAAGGTTTTAAATATCTCTCTAATTATTGGCGGGATTTAAAATTAAGTAGTAAAATAATATTATATAGAAGTTTTAGAGTGGAGGGCTTTCGCATGATCAAGAAAAAATATAGACGCAAGTTCATAGATAAAGGCACGATAATGATTGCGACGCTGATGGTGCTGCTCGGGGCGATGAGTTTCGGGTTCAACCAGTATGTATCGGCACAGGATAAGATTACGTTTCCGGTGTCGAACATCAATACGACTCCTTATTACGAGTTTCGCTCGGATGATGAGAATCTAGTTAAACGCCCGGAAATCACGTATCAAAAAAATGTTTTACCGACGATTATCGAAGGTCAAAAGGCAGTGATAATCGATCCGAATTCGCCCGCGGCGATGATTCAGCGCGGGTTCGACGAAGAGTACGGTTCGACGCGAGATAGTTCGACTCCGATTCCAACGGTTGCTGGCGGGATGACCTATATCACGACGGCGGATGAAGCGAAAACGCAGGAAAGCATCTTTGAAAAAGGGGCTAAAACTGCGGTAGCAGCAGCGGAAAGAGCGGAAAAAGAAGCAGCGGAAAAAGCGGCGGCAGCAGCGGCGGCGGCAGCGGCAGCAGCAGCGGCCGAGGCGGCTCAGCAGGCGGCAGCCCAAGCAGCGGCGGCCGAAGCAGCTCAAGCGGCGGCGAAGGCGGCGGCAGTTGCCCAAGCCCAAAGAGCGGCAGCGACAACGGCGGCTAACCAAGCGGCGGCTTCTCATTCAGCAGCGGCGGCAACTCCGGCCCCGGCTAATACCTCAGCTCCGGCTCCGGCGACACCGTCTTATCGCGCCTATACCGTCAATTTTGCGGGTGCGTCGATTCCTTATAGCAACGGTGGCCAATCACAAGGTCAAGCGATAATCGATGCGAACCCTTACGGCGTTTGCTCGACGTGGGGCGGGGCGACTCCGTTCAGCGGAACTGACGGCTTGAACACGCACTTTATCGGACACCATCCGGGTGCATTTGCCCCGATGTTCAATCTCGGTATCGGTAGCGTCATTACGGTGGCGAGCGGTTCAGGTGTTTACAATTACGTGGTCAACAACATCGTGCGCGTTGATACGACGGCGACCGATCCGAACACGGGTGCCGATTATTGGGATCAAATCACCGGAACTGGTGGCGGCGAACGGATTGTTTTGCAAACCTGTATCGATGATACAATGCGGTTGATTGTCTTCGCGAATATCGGTTAGACTTGACCAAAAGTTCACAAAAACTTCACAATAAATATTTTAAGAACGGGCTTTTGCGGCCTCTCGAAGTGTTATAATTTTGATATTGAAAACGTTATCATTTTTATGAACGAAAGGAGTAGGCTTATGAAAAAGAATGCAGTCTTGAAAAAAGAAGATGCGAAGTGCCAAAAACTTTGGTGCTTATGCCCGAAATGTACAGGTGAAAAATAGGTCACGAGGCTCACTTTCTTGCAAGGTGGGCCTTTTTTTGTTATCATATCGAGAGTTCTACGCGAGCGCGTGCGAACCGTAACAAAATTGTAACAATTTTAACGGAATTGTTACTATATTTTTTGTAATTGCCCCTAAATTTTTTGGTATAATAGGTATCGCAACTTGATGAGAAATAGGAGAGAACACAAAATGAAAAAACCAGTAAAACAGATAATGAACCTAGCAGCCCTGGCGGCTTTGGCAATTGGCGCTATCGCGCCGGTCGCAGCTTACGCGGACGATCTTGACGATTTAATCCACAATAGCGAAGCTAAATTAGGAAATTTATCAGCAGCGCAAAAAGCGGCGAAAGCTGAAATGGAAGCAGCCCAAAAAGCGTTGAACGACTTGAACGCAAAAGTCGCAACGGCTAAAGCGAAAGTTGATTCGCAACAAAGAGAATACGATGCGCTAGTTGAACAAATGACGCAGTTGACTTTACAAGTTGAACGTCGCGAACTTCAAATTAACAACCAAGCTCAATCAATCCAAACTAACAATAACAACCGCAACTTGATGCGTGCAGTTATGAACGCTAAAGATTGGCGCCAAGCACTTGCCGTCTTAAAAGCGGGTGACGCGATTGTTAAAGCGAACAACGAAATCATAATTCAACAACACAACGATATGGACTCGCTGCAAAAAATGGAAGATGGGTCGTACAAATTGCTGAACGACCTGAATGACGAGAAGGCGCAACTTGTAACTCAACAAGCGCAACAACAAGCGCAACGCGATCAATTGAGCGTGAAAGTTGCGGACTACGCAGCGCAAATCGCAACGACTGAAGCCGAACGCGGCCAAGCGTTAGCGGCTAAAGAAAAACGTAGACAAGCCGAAGCGGCAGCGGCAGCAGCGGCAAAAGCGGCAGCAGCCAAAGCAGCAGCGGATGCGGCGAAACCTAAACCAGGTCCAGATAATTCTGGTAAAAAAGGTAACGGCGGCCCACTTCCAGCTGGAGCGACAGCGGCAATTGCCCGCGCTTGGGCTGAAATCGGAACTAGTCGACCAACAGGTTGGAACGCGCAAGGTGAGTGTTTCAAATCGGTTGAACGGTGGTTCGGCGTGAACGCAAGCGGCGGTCCTCTATCTGGTTGGGCGAACGCTGGTTTCCACGAAATCGGCCACCCAGCAGTTGGTGCGATTATGCAATTCACAACAGCAGGCGATACTTGGGGTGGTTCGGTCCACACGGCGTTGATCTACGCGGTTCACGGCAGCACATTCGATGTAGTCGAAAGTAACTATGCTGGTCCCGGTCTTGTCGGAACGCGTACAGGCGTTTCAATCAATGGGAATATGCACTTCTTCGGATAAAAAAATTAGGAAGGCTAGGCGCTTAGCGTTTAGCCTTTTGCTTAAATGCCGGAGGTAAGCGGTTGCATTTTTTAAAGGTTTGCGGTGAAAACAGAGGGCAATTTACCTTTTTCGACCCAGTCGGACACGGGCTGAACAGCTTACTGTTTTTTAAGGCTTTTTTTAGGACTTTCGAGCTTCGAAACCACTAAAAAACGCATTAAAAAACAGTAAGGCTTTTTACACCTTCCTAAAGTCAGCTAAATTGCCTATGACAAGAGAAAAATGCTAAAATGCAAAGTTAAGCAAAAAAGGATTTTGTATATGAATGTATTATTGATTTTATTACTATGAAATAGTCTGTATTCCACATATAATTTGACGTTAACTTCGCGCGGAATGGAATTAAAAGAAAATCAGAGAAGGCATACCGGAGGGTTTTAGCGGGTTCAATTGCCAGTATTTTGATCTCAGGAGCGCTATTAATCGGCGTGAATTTTATCTGGCATAATGGAGATGTCGTCGGAGATTGGATAATTAGTAGCATTTTTCTATTGATATATTTAGGGTTGCTAATTTTTCTATATTTCGGTTTTAACTTTGACAAAACTAAAAAAGTCGATCGCATTTTGCGAATAGGGTATATTATAATTGCGCTCGCAATCGCGATAGGCCTGGTAATCGGATTATTTATTTTATAAAAAAGAGGCTAATCGCGAGATGCGATTAGCTTTCTTTCTCAAAGATGATTATCTTGTCTTTCTCGAATTCTCTTTCTATATGGTTTCCAAACATATGTTTTTCCGATATTTGATCAATAGATAATAAATCAATATTTGTTTTGTATTCGGATTTGAGTTCGCGCAACAAAGTGAAGTAATCCAAACCGACGACGTTGCTATTGTTGTAATCAAAAGCTAAATCAATATCAGATTCATCATCCGCTTCGCCACGGGCATAAGATCCAAACAGATATACTAGTGGGATTCCCCATTTTTTAGCAATCGGACTGATTTTTTCTTTAATTTCATCAATTGTGTAAACCATAGGGACCTCCAAATTATTCTTTATAGCACTATTATACCTAAAAACAATAAAAACAGCAATTTGGCCATACAGGACTAATTATAAAAACTTATAAAAGTATAAAACTTATAAAAATATAAAAAGGTATAAAGGATAATCGCATCTGACGATTAGCTTTTTTTCTAAAACCTTGCGGACGAAATTGTGATATAATATACTTTATAGATTCAAAACAAGGAGCACGATATGAAAACGGACATTCTGGAATATCTGGACGCGGGGCTAGACAAGCTCGACGACCAATACGAAATTGCGATTGAGTGGGACAAGAAAAACTGGGTCATCGAGATCCTTTTTCGCCTGTTCATCGAGAACAAGGCGCAGCACACGCTGATCGATCAAAAGTCGGTTGAGAGCGATTTTGAGGTCATCGAGTTCATCGACGGCATCGCTTTATACAACCCGGCGAAGGGGCAAGTCGCCGAAGATGACTTCCTCGCGACCTTTGAAATCGACGGGAAAAAGGGTGTCGAAAAACGTCTTTTGGACGCGATACTTGCCTACTTGCCTGAGGTTATCGAAGATACCGAAGATTCGCTGATCGATTTTATGAACGACGAAGAGGCCGAGGATTTCGTCTCGACGTTCGACGAAACGCGCTTCGACGACATCCTGAGCGAATTCACCGATAGCACAATGATCCCGTACCCGAAATTTTAGGCGAAGGAGCGCAAAATGAACTGGACCCAACTAAAAATCAACACGGCAAGTGAAGCGGTCGAAGCCGTCAGCTACATCCTCATCAACAACGGGGCAAGTGGCGTCGAAATCGAGGATTCGCTTGATATTGACAACTTCAAAAGCGACGCGTACGGCGAGCTTTTAGACAAAGAAAATTATACAATCGCAGATGGTGCACGAGTTATCGGCTATTTTCCGGAAACGGTGAACGTGCCAGAAATCGTGCCAACTATTCAATTTAAAGTGGATGAACTTTCATCGTTCGGACTGGATATCGGTCCGGGAACGGTAGAATTAAGCGCGGTTAAAGATGATGAGTGGGCGACGGCTTGGAAGAAATATTACCATCCTGTCCGTTTGACACGATACCTGACCGTCGTGCCGTCGTGGGAAAATTACACGCCTGAACAGGCTGACGAACTCGTGATGAAACTCGATCCAGGAATGGCTTTCGGAACGGGAACACACCCGACAACGCGCCTGACTTTGCAAGCCCTTGAAGCTAGCATCAGAGGGGGCGAAACCGTGGTTGACGTCGGAACGGGAAGTGCAGTCTTAGCCATAGCCTCAAAACTCCTAGGAGCAGGCGACGTCTACGCTTACGACCTCGATGAAGTCGCAGTCCGTCAAGCAGCAGAAAACGTCAATCTCAACAATCTTGATATCAACTTAGCAGCGAGCAACTTGCTTCAAAGCCAAAAAAAAGAAGTTAAGGCAGATTTAATCTTAGCCAACATCTTAGCCGATATTTTAATTTTGCTATTCGATGATGCTGAACAAGTCTTAAAAGACGATGGTAAACTTATAATCTCGGGCGTGATCGAAGAAAAAGTCGATTTCGTCCTTGAACACGCTGCAAAAGCCGGATTTAAAGTCGAACAACGCCTCATCGAAGGTGATTGGAACGCAATTATCCTCATAAAAGCAGAAAAAGCCTAAGAAATTAGGCTTTTTTCGTTGGTCTAAAAAGACGTATGCGCTTTTATTGCGTTTTTCACGCAATCCAGACCTCGAAATGCATAAAAAACGCCTTAAAAGCGAATAAGGCGTTTTACACAGCAAAAAAACAAGCCGCCCGACGGGGCGACTTGCCTATATTTTGAACTGCAGCGGCGAATTACTTAGCCGCGCTTGAAGTTTCTGAAGAGATCGCGAATTGAGCAAGCACGTCAGAGAACGTTTTGTCAGTGATTTTCACGTTAGCTTTTTTCAGAGTGTCAGCGATAACGCCCTTAACGAATTCAGCGTCTTGAGTTTTCGCAGTTTTAGCGATTTCAGTCAACTCTTTTTTGTATTTAGTGATATCTGTACCTTTGGCTTGTTGTTTAACCATTTTGATGATGAAGAATTGGTCAACCGTTTGGTAAGTTTGAGGGTCAGTCGAGCTAGCTTTGATTACAGCAGAAATTTCGCCGTTTTTAAGTTTCCAAGCAGCTTCTTTAACAGCAGTTGGGATTTCAGATTCAGAAGTAGTTGAAGAGAATTTAACTTCTTGGCCTTGAGCAGTCGCAGCAGAATCGTCTTTGGCAACTGTCGCGAAGTCAGCGCCATCAGCAGTTGCAGCAGCGTGCAACGAATCAGCTTCTTCTTGAGTAGTAGCTGTGATGATTTGAGCAGTTACTTCTGGGTGGAAGCTAACCCAAGCATCTTTGATTGCTGTTTCTAAATCAGTTTTTGTGATTTTAGATTCGATCCCTTTTTGGATTGAAAGGTTTCCTTTAAGGTAAGCTTTGAAAGTTGCAGGTGTGTAACCAGCAGTTGTAAGAGCTTCTTCGAAGGCTTTAGTATCGTTACCGTATTGACCTTCTTGTTGAGATTTGTACATTGAGTCAACTTCTTTAGCAGTTACAAGGTTTCCGTATTGTTTTTCGAAAACGCGTGTAAGCAACAATTGTTGAACCGCAGTTTGAGCCGTTTGGCTACGTTTTTCTTGGTCGTAGAAATCTTGAACTGTTACCGAACCACCTTTAAAAGTGGCAATTGTTTGACTACCACAGCCGGCAAGTGTCACTGTCGTGATACCCGCAACCGCAAGTAATGATAATTTTTTAGTTAATTTCATTTTTTGATTACTCCTGTAATTTAATTTTTTTATACAATGTCAAAAGTATATCAAATTTTTTGCGTTTTAACAATAAGTTAAGACAAAAAAGCACCGAAATTAGGCAATTTCAGTGCGTTTTTAAGTTTATTTTAAGAAAAGTTGGACTTAATCTTGTCGATTTGCTTATTAATCACGTCCAGCCGCGCTTCGAGAGAGAACTTATATTCGTCGATATCGCGCTTGATTTCTTGGGCAGTTTGCTTCGTCGTCGTGACTTCTTGGGCAAGTCGCGTCTTCGCCTCGTTGAACTCGGCGATCGACTCGCGGAAACCGCCGAAGGCTGCCATTTCCTCGCGCAACTCTTTTCCTGGTTTTTTCGCTGTGAACAATCCGATGACGCCGCCGACGAGTGAACCGAAAATTAATCCTTTTAAAAATCTCATAGGGCTAATGCCTCCTTGATTTTTTCTGCTATCTGCGCGTGGTCTGCCGTTTCTGAGTGGTCGATGAATTTAATCTCGAAATCGTCATCTTCGTAGCGAGGAATTAGGTGGATATGCGAGTGGAAAACACTCTGTCCGGCACCTTCCCGATTGTTGTTCACGACATTGAGACCTATTATAGTAGGGAACGCTTTTTCGATCGCGCGCGCAATCCGTGGGACGCGCTTGAACACTTCGCCCGCAAGCTCGTCGCTGAGATCGAAAATGTCTTGAACGTGCGTTTTCGGAATGATTAACACGTGTCCTGTGGTCGCTTGTGACAAATCGACAAACGAAATTACGACATCATCTTCATAGATTATGTGGGCTGGGATGTCGCCAGCCGCAATTTTACAAAAAATACAATTATTCATACCCAAATATTAGCATAAATCTCCAAAAAAGTATAGAAAAAATTGCAAGAAAAGTGTATAATTGTCAACTATATATGCAATTTTTTTGAGAGGTGTGGTACAGATGGGTTTAACGGTCAAAAATCTAGTCAGCGGCTATAACAATTTCAACGTCATCAAAGATATCAGTTTTGAAGTGGCTTCGGGCGAATTAGTGGCTTTGATCGGCCTAAACGGCGCCGGCAAGTCAACGACAATTAAAAACATCATGGGCCTTCTTCCTTTGGCAAGTGGCGATATCACGGTGGCTGAGATTAGCATCAAAAGCGACATCGAAAATTACCGTAAAAAAATTGGTTATATTCCGGAAACTCCTGCCGAATACAAAGAGTTAACTTTGAAGGAGCACATTGAAATTACAGCGATGGCTTACGACATCGACCAAACGGTAGCGTTTGAACGTGCCAGTAAATTACTGAAAACATTCCGCCTCGAAGATAAACTTGACTGGATGGTCAAAAACTTCTCGAAAGGGATGAAACAAAAAGTTATGCTCGTCTGCGCTTTCTTAGCTGACGTTGATTGCTATATCGTCGACGAACCTTTCTTAGGGCTAGATCCGCTAGCAATTCAAGCGCTGCTCGATATTTTCGTCGAATTAAAAAACGATGGAAAAGCAATCCTGATGTCAACGCATATCTTAGCGACAGCTGAAAGATATTGCGACCGCTTCGTGATTTTGCACGAGGGCGTGATCATTGCTGACGGCACAATCGAAGAGTTGAGAGTTAAGTTTGAAATGCCAAGCGCATCACTTGATGAAATATATCTGAGTTTGACGAGGATATAATTTATGAAGAAACTTTATCAACAGAGGCTAGCGCGCGAAATCAAGGCGCTGCTCGGGTACTCTAAATATATTTTCAACGATCATTTCGTCTTAGTGTTGTTCGTCTTGTTCGGCGCGGTAATCGTTTATTACGCTCAGTTCATTCGCGACTTGCACGAAGGTTCGTGGCTGATCAAAATCGCAGCACTCGCGATAATGGTGCTAGCGAGCTTTGTCAAAGTGTTGCCGCTCTATCTCGAAGAAGCCGATGAAATATTTTTGTTACCTAAAGAAGGCCAAATTAAAATCTATCTAGCCGGCGCACGCAACATAGCCATCGGGTTTGCGATTATTTTTAATATATTAATTGCAGCGGCGATGCTTCCAATATTCGTTAAAACAAATGAACTTTGGTATTTATTAATTATTTTAATTGTCGCAATAATTATTTCATTAATTAATATCACGAATAAATTAAATAGATTATTTTATTCGGATGGATTATTTAATTGGGAACTTGCGATTAAAACCGAAGAGCGCCGCTCGCACCGCTTATACTCGGTCATCAACATGTTCGTTGATGTCAAAGGCTTCACGACTAGCGTTAAGCGCCGTCGCCTATTCGACTTCATTACTAACAGCATTAAAAAAACACAAAATAATATTTATTTATATTTATTCTCAAAAATATTAGTCAGAGATAATATTTATTTTTCATTAATTATTCGCTTATTTATTTTAGCTAATTTAATTTTAGTATTTTTAAATGGCGGAATTATTTCAATTATTATTAGCGCATTATTTTTATATTTATTATTATTTCAAATTATTCCCGTTTACCGTGCCGCGGACAACCGCATCTTCCCGGTCAAACCCGAATTGAAAGTAATCGCACTACAAAAAATTATATATGTTATCTCATTGGTTTATATCGTCGCGACTCAACTTTGTTTTGGAAGCTTAGATATTAGAGAGAGGTTATATTTATTAGGGGCAAATGTCGTAATCGCTGGATTAATGGCGCTTTGGTACTTGCCAAGAAAACTACGAAAGGGGTAAATTCATGAAAAAGTTTAAAGACGTTCCGCTGTTTTCGGGACTTGATGAAAATGAATTACCTGATATTAATATCGAAGCTTTGACGAAAAAGAAACGCCGCGAGTTCGCGCTCGACAACAATCCTGAGGTCGATTTGAATCAGACGCAAGTCATCGATTTGAACGAAACGCAGACGATCAGCCTAGTAGCCTTGACGCAGGACAACTCGTCGACTCTTGATAATTTCGAAATCCCCAAAAAGAAAAAGAAATCAAAAGAAGTTCGCGTTCGCGAGGCAAGTGATGACGTCAAAGAAATCAACACGGATGATATCGACTCGATTATCAAGACGCGTTTAGCGCGCCACGAAAACTCGCCGTCGAAAGCGAAAGCTCCCGTGCCCAAGCCTGCGCCGAAAATCGAAGCGAAGCCGACTGAAGTTGAAATCGAAAAAGCGCAATCGCATTTGCAGAGCTATTTAGAGAGCGAACGCAACCGTCGTCGCAGCTCGAAAGAAACGATTCGTCGCCGTACGTTAGGTGAGAATTTAACGTTCGCCCAAACGCAGGAGGTCGATCAACCTAAGCCGACTTTTGCGAGCGATTTTAAAGCTGACATCACGAAATCAACCTTCATCAAGAGCCACGAAATGTTCGACGGTGGAAAAGATGAGTTGTTTAAACGTTCGAAACGCGCTGACATCGAAGGTCAACTTGAAGAACTTGCCAACCGCGCGAATGAAAAAGATGCGCGCAAACCGCTAGTTCGCGAGAACCGTCTGAAAAAACTTCTGAACAAAGAGAGCAAAGAAGACCTTTGGGAATTTGCGCCGATTAAAGGGAATACGAACCGCGCTTTCCTTGCGGTTAAGGCCGATGAGCGTGCTTTCGTTAAGAAAAACACGACGCCTTTGATCGCTTCACTTGCCGCAGAAGGTCTTACTCCGACGCTCCTAAGAATTCAGAAAACGCCGAACGGTGATTTTCTTGCGTTCCAGGAATGGGTTGAGGGGCACTTACTTACGGCCGACGAGGTTGTGAGTGATCGCGATGTGAAAGACGTCTTGTTCAAGCTACACAACTCGAGTTATTTGGCTCACATGCTAGAGCGTCTCGATGGCGATTTGGTCGATCCGTTCGATCTGTTCCAGGAATACGACGAGCTGATCACCGACTACACGCGCAACCAGCGTTATATGGGTAGCGTTTATAATTATTTGGCGGCGTACATGCCGGAACCGCCGATTACACCGAGCGTCGTTCACGGCGACGTGGTGCACAACAACTGGCTAGCGACGAGCAATTACATGTATCTTGTCGATTGGGATAGCGTCAAACTCGGCGACCCGTATATCGACTTGAGCATCATCCTTGGCCGCTACGTGCCGTTCAATCAATGGGCGACTTGGCTATCGTTCTACGGCGAGCAAGCGACCCGCGCGAAATTGGAAAAAATGCGTTGGTATGCCATCATGCAAATTGCCTTGAATATGGCGCGCCTGGAATCAATGGGGGCGAACGACCACCTAATCAACCGTGAAATCTTACTACTGAAGAAGTTGCATAAATACTAATGAGACAGAGAAAAAGAAAAGGGGCGCACGAGCTGATTTTGGCTCACCCCGAATACGTTGTGACCGATGCGCACGAGCACCGGGGCACTTGGAAAAACTATTTTGGCAATTCAAACCCCATCCACATCGAAGTTGGAACGGGTAAGGGGCGTTTTGTCTACGGAATGGCGGCAGCGCATCCGGATATTAATTATATCGGAATCGAAATTCAAGAGAGCGTTTTGTCGATTGCTTTGGATAAGTTGATCGAGGAACCTTTACCGAATTTGCGTTTGCTCCACGTTGATGGAAGCAGTTTGACGAATTATTTCGAAGATGCGGAAATCGATCAAGTTTACTTGAACTTCAGCGACCCGTGGCCGAAATCGCGTCATGCGAAACGTCGTTTGACGAGCTCGACATTCTTAGATGTCTATAAAGAAATCTTGCGTCCGCATGGGGAGATTCACTTTAAGACCGACAACCAGGGCTTGTTTGAATACTCGCTGACTTCGATGAACAACTACGGAATGGAGTTCATCCAAGTTTGGCTTGACTTGCACACGTCGTCGTTTGAAGGAAATATCATGACCGAATACGAAGAGAAATTCTCTTCTAAGGGTTCGCGCATTTACAGAATCGAGGCGAAATTTTAATGATCCATTTAACTGACATCAAAGAATTAAGCGATTTAATCAACTCGAATGAGAAGGTGGTTTTATTTTGGACAGCGAACTGGTGCCCTGACTGTAACGTCATCAAACCAGATTTACCGTTGATTGAAGAAGCGTTTAGCGATGTGAAATTCATCCAAGCTGACCGCGATGAGTTTATTGACCTAGCTCGCGAAATGATGATTTTAGGGATTCCTTCCTTTATCGCTTTCAAGGACGGAGTCGAAGTGAGTCGCTACGTCGACAAGTCGCGCAAAACGCGCGCGGAAGTCGAAGATTTTATTACAAAAGCTTTTAGTTAGGAAAAATAAAATGATATTAAGTTATAATTTAAAACACGTCGGCGATACGCTGATGATCGACCTAGTTCCGGAAATCTCGAAAGGCGAAGTCCGCGTTGAACGCACTGACGACATCGCTAAAATCATTGACGACAACCGCGAATACGGGATTAATTTATTCAACGCCTCGACTTATTTAGGCGAAATTAAGCTGCCATTAAACGCAGAACAAATCGAAAAATTGAGCGCGCTTTTGCCGGGTTATGATTTCGTCGAAGCTAGCCGCCCTAAAATCGTAGTGGGCTTAGTTAAAGAATGTATTGACCACCCAGATAGCGATCACTTGCACGTCTGCCAAGTCGATGTTGCGGATGCTGAACTTTTACAAATTGTTTGTGGAGCCGCTAATGTGGCTGAAGGCGAACGAGTAGTTGTCGCTGAAGTTGGTGCGATGATGCCTGACGGTAGCTACATCAACGATGGTAAATTGCGCGGCGTAGCGTCGCACGGAATGTTGTGCTCGGCTCGCGAACTTCACTTGCCCGATGCACCTGACGTCCCTGGAATTTTATTGCTCGACGACTCTTACGTCGTCGGCAGCCCATTTGGAGGATGAAATGACTGATAAATTAAAAGGTTTAGAGAATTACGAGAGCACGGCGAAGAATAAGAAAGAGCGTCAACGCTTGATTCGCCGGGCGATTCGCGTGAATGAAATCGACAAGCAAGAGGAACTTGTGAACATGCTCAACGAGCGTGGGTTCAAGGTGACTCAGGCGACAGTCAGCCGCGACATCAAGGAGTTGAACCTGATCAAAGTGCCGAACGGACTTGGAGGGTATTCGTACAAACTTCCACCGGAAGAGAATGTCGACGTTGAAGGACGCATCGATCGCATCCTGAACAACTCGGTGATTTCGGTTGAGCGCTTGCGTGGCAATTTGGCGATTAAGACAACGCCTGGAACTGCGATGGCGGCGAAGAAATTGATCGCCCAACAGCAGAACGAGTGGATTTTCTCGAGTATCAGTGACGATGAAGACATTTTGCTAATCTTCAAAGACGAGGATGCTGCGATTTTCTACGAGAAAACGTTGCAAAAGTATCTATAGAATTAAATTTTGCGGACTTTTCGCGTTTTGTGGTCATTTTTAGCTAAAAATGACCACAAATCGCGAAAAGTCCGCATTATTCTTTTGAGAATCAGTTTTAATGCACCGTTTTTGTGGAAATCCGCTAGAAATCGTTCTTTTTTGTGAGGTAACGGTGCATTTGCTCAAATGATAAACCTCACACGAGCGGAGACTTTTTGGTGCCAAAACATTGTAAAATTTTGGCTTTTGTTTTATACTTTACACTATGATTAACTTTAAAAAATTACTGGAAAATTCCAAAGTAAAAAACTATATTTTAAGCGCCCACATCGGCATCGAGCGCGAGGCTCAGCGGATCAACGCGAGCAAAAAACGTTTGACGAAAAAGGCTCACCCGAAAACCGTGGCAAGTCGCGACTACAACCCGTACATCCAGACGGATTACGCGGAAAGTCAGCTTGAATTCATCACGCCGATTACGAATTCGGTTGAAGAAGCGATGAATTATTTATCGGCGATAACAAAAGTTGCGTTGACTAATATGGATAAGGATGAGGTGTTGTGGCCGCTTTCGATGCCACCAGCGCTGCCAGAAGATGCGGTCAAAATCAAGGTCGCAAAACTTTCGAATCGCGATGACGTCGCCTATCGTAAATACTTAAGTAAAGTTTACGGAAAACGCAAGCAGATGATTTCGGGAATTCACTTTAATTTTAGTTTCGGTGAAGATCTGATCAAGGCGCTTCACGAGGCATCGGATGGCTCGCGCTCGCTTCGCGATTTTAGTGATGAAATGTATATGAAAGTAGCGCGCGGCTACGTTCGCTATCACTGGATTATGACTTATTTATTCGGTGCGGCGCCGACTCATTACGATAACTTCTTCGACGACCCTACGGCTAAACTCGACGAGCCAATCCGCTCAATCCGCAATTCGAAATACGGCTACCGCAATCTCGAACGTCTCGACGTCGACTTTTCAAACATTGAAAGTTACGTGACTGACATCGAAAATCTAGTCGAAGATGACCACTTAGTCGCCGAAAAAGAGTACTACAACTGCGTCCGTATCAAAGGGGCAGGGAAACTTCGCGACATCCTAAACAACGGAATCAGTTACCTAGAATTCCGCAACCTTGACGTCAACCCGTTTGAGTTGACCGGGGTGTCAACGCGCCAACTTCACTTTATGCAGCTCTTGATTTTATGGTTGTTATTCCGCGATGAAAATCCCGAGGACACGCAAGGTTTAGGGAACGAAATAAACGATGCGGTCGCGCTCGAAAATCCAAACGAAAAAACTGCCTACTATAACGAAGGTAAATATATCCTAAACGAAATCGAGGCCCTAGGCCACGAGCTTGAATTAGAATTCCAAAATACGACTTACTTCAAACGAGCTAAAAAAGTTCTCGACCATCCCGAAGAGACACTTGCCGCTCGGATGCTGCAAAGCGATCCGGATTGGTTTGAACTTGCCGAAAAGATGACGGCGAAGTTTATCGAGCCGGATTATCTGCTCAACGGGTTTGAGGATTTTGAGCTGTCGACGCAGATTTTTATTTACGACGCGATTCGGCGCGGGATTATGTTTGAGATTGTCGATCGGACGGATAATTTTATTCGCCTGACGAGCAACGGGGTCGACGAGTACGTGCGCAACGGGAATATGACGAGCCACGACACCTTGATCAGCATGCAGATCATGGAGAACAAGGTCGTGACCAAGCGGATTCTCGCGAAGAACGGCTTCAGCGTAGCGGGCGGATTCGAGTTCGAAGACCTTTCGACGGCGCTGCTGTCGTATGGCAAGTTTGAGGGCCGCAAGATCGTGATTAAGCCTAAGAGCACGAATATGGGGCTGGGGATCACGATTCTGCCGGCGAATTTTACGCGCGAGGAGTACCAACAGGCGCTTGCGATTGCGTTCAATGAGGATGTTGACGTTTTGGTCGAGTATTTCTTCGAGGGCACGGAGTATCGCTTCTTTGTTGTCGGAGGCAAGTGCACGGCGGTTTGCAAGCGCGTCGGGGCCCACGTGGTGGGCGACGGCGCGTCAAGCGTGCGCGAATTAGTCGAAGTCAAGAACGCGTCGAGCTGGCGCGGAACCGGCTACGATGCACCGCTGAAAAAGATCGAGCTTGGCGAGATCGAGCTGCTGAATTTGCAGGCTCGGGGAATTGCCCAAGGGTTTGATTACGTGCCCGCGAAGGGCGAAAACGTGATTCTGCGCGAGAATTCGAACTTGTCGACCGGAGGTGACTCAATCAATGTGACCGATGAGATCCACGCGAGCTTTAAGGAAATTGCCCAAGATGCGTCGAAGCACCTCGAGTCGAAGGTGTGTGGGCTCGATATTATTATTCAGGACATCAACGAGCCGGCTGCGGCCGACAATCATATCGTCGTTGAGGCGAATTTCAATCCGATGATGCATATGCACGTCTTCCCAGCGGAGGGTGCGAGTATTCGGGTGACCGATGACGTGCTCGACCTGCTTTATCCGGGGACGAGAATTTCTTAAAAGTCGTGTAATTAATTGCCAAAATTTGCATTTGGGTATATCATTAAGGTAGATAAAAATGCAAAAGGAGGTAACATTATGAGTGCAGACGTTTTTGAAAAACTAGATAAGGTGAAGGAAATCCAGACGGATGACTGCCCCTACGATCTAATTAAAAGTCGGATTTTCCGCGTGTTGGCCGACGACGCGGCGTTCGAGGACATGTTGAAGATTTACCTGGAAGCGCCCGGTGCCAAGTACGCCGATGCGTTCCGTAAGGAAGTCGACCTTGGCTTCAAGGCTGCGTATTTCCAATCTTACGGCGAGTTCGGGAACTACAATTAAAACCAAAGGCTGCCAGTTTGGCAGTCTTTACTTATATTTTGAGGTGGGAATAAATGGATATTTTTTGGTATATAATTTCAGCAATTTTAGCGATTATTTTGACGGCTAAATCAGCTTCAGTGTTAGAAGAAAAGAAAAAGGCGGCGAATGTGCCAGTCGGCTTTTCGATTGTGACAGCAGCGATTATAGCCGGACTGATTTCTTTGGAGTTAGGCGGAGCGGGGTTGCTACTCGCAATCTTTGCGTGGTTGAACGTTAAGGCGTGGACGCCGGCTAGTGATTCAGGTCGAGTCGAAGCCGAAAAAGTTTTCACTAAATCGGACGACAATCCGTGGATTGTTAATTTAAAAATCGATTTAATCGGCTATTTAACTAACCTAAAATTAGCTTTAAAAAACTACGAATGGCTTTTGACGAAATGGCTAGTTTCAGTCATCGTCGTGCTCGGCATTTTGAAGTCAGCCTCGGACGTCTGGGGAAGCTGGCGCGACGGTTGGGTGCTCGACGTTAACGCGTCGATCGCGTTTGGTTTATTACTCGGCGCGCTCGCTTTAATCGTTTCGGCAGTCATCAATTTAGGACAAGAGCTTCACTGGGCCGCGGGCGACATCGCCTATGTAGCTTGGGTTCTAGCCCTAGTTATTGTCGCGGCTTCAGGCATCTTGACAAATACGTTATTTATCGTAATCGGTATCGTATCAATAGTTGCAATCTTCTATAAAAAATAACCAAAAAGACTGCCAAATCCAGCAGTCTTTTTTGTCTACTGTTTTTAACGCCTTTTTTAGGACTTTCGAGCCTCGAAAGTCCTAGAAAACGCCTTAAAAAACAGTAGGCGATTAATACTCCTCTAAAAACGAGTGATTTTCGCCGTTTTTCTTGTAATTTATGACTGAATCGAGGCTAACGTTCTGTAAAGCGCTGAAAATCGACGATTCGAGGTGCGGATTGTCCTTTGCGAGCTCAGCAATCAGCGATTTCATCATCCCGCGCTTCGATTTTTTCTTTAAAGGGTTAGTTCCGTCGACTCCGCAGCCGGTTTCTTCGGTAAAACGGCAGGCACAGTTAATGAAAGTTAAATCATTCCCGTCGCGCCAGTTAATTACGTGCTTTTCGCGAACGTAATACATCGGGCGAATCAACTCCAGCCCTTCAAAGTTCGACGAGTGCAACTTCGGCATCATCGTCTTCACTTCGCCGGCGTAAAACATATTGAGCATAATTGTTTCGATCACGTCGTCATAGTGGTGGCCCAAGGCAATTTTATTGCAACCGAGCTCCTTAGCCCGATTATACAAGTGACCGCGGCGCATCTTTGCACACAAGTAGCACGGGCTCCCTTGATCTAGACCGAAAACGTAATCGTAAATCCGCGCATCGAATATAGTAATCGGCACGTCTAGTAATTCCGCGTTCGACTTAATCATTTCTAAATTGACCGCGTTATATCCCGGATCCATCACGATAAACTCTAACTCAAACGGCACCCGACCGTGCCTTTGCAACTCTTGAAAGCATTTCGCCATCAGCATCGAGTCTTTTCCGCCCGAGATGCAGACCCCGATTTTGTCACCCGAAGCGACCAGCTCGAAGTCGTTAATTGCCTTGATGAACTTAGTCCAGATGGGCTTGCGGTAGGTTTTGATGATGCTGCGTTCGATTTCTTTGAATTTTTCCATGCATTAATTATAACAAAAAAAGATCCGAGTTATAGGGGGGACTCGAATCTTTAAAGGGGTATATTTACTTTTTCCGTGCTTTTTCAAACACAATGAGATTATAACAAGTTTTAGTTGTAAAATTCAAACTATTCTTAAAGTTTTAAGTTTTAAGTCCAATTTTAAAACACCCCGCCCGTATGCTATAATTAAGTATCACATTCAAAGGAGTTTTCACATGCCAAAAACTGATATCGAGATCGCTCAGGAAGCGACAATCAAGCCAATCAAGGACATCGCAGCGACGGTGGGTCTGAGCGAGGACGATCTGGAATTATTTGGGAAGTACAAAGCGAAAATCGAGTTTCCGACGATTCAGAAACTTTTGAAGGAAAAAGAAGATGGCAAGTTGATCCTCGTTACAGCGATCAACCCGACGCCTGCCGGCGAGGGCAAGTCAACAATCACCATCGGACTTGCTGATGCGTTGAACAAAATCGGGAAAAAGACGGCAATTGCGCTGCGCGAGCCTTCGCTTGGACCGGTTATGGGGATTAAGGGTGGAGCGACTGGTGGCGGTTACGCACAAGTCTTGCCGATGGAAGATATCAACCTGCATTTCACGGGTGATTTCCACGCGATTCAGATTGCGAACAATGCAATTGCGGCACTTCTCGATAACCACATTCAGCAAGGGAATGAGTTAAATATTGACCCGCGCCGCACGATTTGGAAACGCTGCGTTGACTTGAACGACCGCGCTTTGCGTAAAATCATCATCGGCCTTGGCGGACCTTTCGAAGGCGTGCCACGCGAGGATGGATTCGATATTGTTGTAGCTAGCGAAATCATGGCAATTTTATGTCTTGCGACGGATATCGATAACCTTAAAGAACGCGTTTCGCGTATCGTTGTTGGCTATAAATATGACCGCACACCGGTTACGGTTGGTGATTTGAAAATTACGGGAGCGGTTGCTCTGTTATTGAAAGATGCAATTAAACCTAACTTGGTTCAAACTATTTACGGAACTCCGGCATTCGTGCACGGCGGCCCGTTCGCGAATATCGCTCACGGTTGTAACTCGGTGTTAGCGACAAAAACAGCGCTTAAAATTGGTGATTATACTGTAACTGAAGCCGGCTTCGGAGCAGATTTAGGAGCTGAGAAATTCCTTGATATCAAAGTTCCTAATTTACCTAAAGCACCTGACGCTGTGGTAATTGTTGCAACTATCCGCGCGTTGAAATTCAATGGTGGAGTGGCGAAAGACGAGCTTGGTGCTGAAAGCGTTGAAGCTGTCCAAAAAGGTTACGCCAACCTTGAGCGCCACGTTGAAAACGTCCGCAAATTCGGTATCGAGCCAGTTATCGCAATCAACGAATTCATCACAGATACACAAGCCGAAATCGATGCTTTATTCGAATTGTGCCGCGCAAACGGCGTGAACGTTGAACTTGCCAGTGTTTGGGCTAACGGCGCCGATGGCGGCGTTGCGCTTGCCGAAAAAGTCGTCGAAGTCGCTGAGAGCGGCGCGGCGAACTACAAACGCCTGTACGACGACAACGCGTCGATTGAGGAGAAGATTGACACGATCGTCAAAGAAATTTATCGCGGCGACGGGGTAGTGTACGAGGCGAAGGCGCTGACGCAGATCAAGACCTTCAAGGCGAATGGATGGGATAAACTCCCTATCTGTATGGCGAAAACGCAATCTTCGTTCACGGATGACCCGAACGTTTTGGGTGCACCGGAAGGGTTCAAAATCACGATCCGCGAATTCGTGCCAAAACTTGGCGCCGGCTTCATCGTTGCCATCGCTGGCAAAATGCTGACAATGCCAGGCCTACCTAAAAAACCAGCAGCTCTTAACATGGACGTCGACTCTGACGGAAATGCCATTGGGTTGTTCTAATATACTTAAAGCCTCTGACCCTGCGGTCGGGGCTTTTTGTTCGCAAAAACTTGCAATATTAAAACAAAAACTTAATAAATATACAGCTGGTGGATATATTACGTCGTATATAGTATAATTTGGAAATCAAAAAAGATAGATGCTTGGATGAAAATTAAGGCGAATTTTAAGAGGTATTTAGAATTCAAACTTGCTTTATAGGCAAGTTAAAAGCGAAAAGCGGGCAATTGCCCGAACCGGCGGAGCCGGAACTTGCCTAGGGAGCAAGTGTTAAGAAAAAAGTTAATAAACGGGCGCGTTTGTAAAGGACGGCTTAAAACAAAGGCGTGCGAAAGCTGATATAATGTTTAAGAAGTTCAAGGAAAAGTTGATATATCGTGACAACATTTTGGCGGAGTGCTAAACTGAAAGTAGACACGTTTTTGAGAAGAGGTGCAAAATGACGGCAATTAATTACGACAAATTATGGAAACTGCTCATCGATCGCAAGATGAACAAAACGCAGCTAAAAGACGCGGCCGGCGTCAGCAGCAACGTCATCGCCAAGCTCGGGAAAAACGAGCCAGTCGCGCTCGACACGCTAGCGAAGATTGCGCATGAATTAGGTGTTAATATCGGGGATGTCATCGATTTGGACGGACATTCAGACGTTGCATAAAAAATCATTTAACTTATATAAAAGTTTGAAAATTCAAAATAAGGGTACCCTTATTTTTTGCTTCCCAAAAGGAAAGCAAAACGCTTAGGAGAAAAAGAATGGGATTATTAGATTTATTACTAGGTAGAAACACAATAAATATTGGGCCGGTGCCTAGCATCATGCCAGATATTGCTAAGAATGCTTTGTTGCGAGGTAGCGCTCCTAATCTAAATGTAAAGAATGTATTTTTAGCAAAAAACGAGTCATGTTGTTATTACGAACGAGCTGTTCTGCTTTTCGAAAAGCAGCATAAACAATATGTCAGAAACGGTGGTTCATATAGTGTGCCGGGTTTATTTAGAGGTAATAGAATAAGTTATAACAGAGGAAGAACCGATGTCCGAGAAACAACTGAACAAGAAGCGATAAAAGGGCATCTATATATTACCAATCAACGCATTATATTTGCAGGACCTAAAGAGGGATTCAGCAAAAAGTTAAGTGAAATAATCGCAGCAGAATATTATGAAAATGCAATCGAAATTCAGTTTAAAAACAAAACGCAAAGAATATATTTGCCAGACGGAAACGTAATAGCAAATGCATTAAGTTTAGTAAAATAGGGAGGAAAAAATGGCTAATTTTAGCAAAAAAGCAACAGGAACTACAAAAGACGGAACAAGATTTGAGGTGATTGAACAATTAGGTTCAGGTGGACAAGGTATTGTGTACAAAGTAAAAATAAATTGTACTGAGAAAGCATTAAAATGGTATAACGCAAAACAATCCGAAGATAAAGGGTTACATGAGCGAATCGAAAAAATGTGTTTAGAAGATGCGCCAAGTGATAAATTCGTGTGGCCGTTAGAGTTTGTAGATCGAGATTCAGATGGGCAATTTGGATACATAATGGATATTTTTCCTAGCGATTTTGAATCATTCTCTAAATATCTTAACGGAAGGGTATCTCCTAAATCATATGAAGCATTGACTAAAATGGCCATAAATTTAGCTGAGGCATTTGATGCTTTGCATTCAAAAGGTTATAGCTATCAAGATTTAAATGATGGAAATATCGTTTTGAACATGACTACAGGTGATATCTTGCTCTGTGATAACGACAACGTAGTAGCGAATCAAGAGCAATCGGGTATTTTAGGTAAAGCAAGATATTTGGCCCCTGAAATGGTAACGGGAACAAAGAAATATCCGGATAAACAGACAGATCGTTACTCGCTTTCAGTTTTATTATTTATGCTATTCACTAAAAGTCATCCTTTGGAAGGTGAGCGAGTTCTAAAAGCACCTTGTCTGACAGAGGCGGCAAGTAAAAAGCTTTACGGTAGCGATGCGTTATTTATTTTCGACCCCAAAGATGACAGCAATAGACCAAACAAGCGGATTCATCGCGGAGTCATTAGTGCTTGGCCGGAATTGCCTAAATACATTCAAGATAGATTCATAGAAGCGTTTAGCCAAGAGTTGCTAAGTGGTAAAAAGAATCGCATATCAAGCGACTCGTGGAAGAAAGATTTTAACAAAATGTTAAATTCTATTTACAACGGAGATAAATTCTTTGATCCAAGTGATCTGAAAGTGGTTAAACATTATATTGATATCGATAATGGATTAACAATCATTCCACTGATAAAAGGGAAAACAGTTAAGGCAATTGATATTAATGAAAAGGGCGACGAAGTATATGGTGTTGTTTTAGAAAAGAACGGTCGCTTTGGTCTAGGAAATAAATCTAAAGAAATTTGGCAGGCGACATTAGGCGGTAAGCAAAAAATTATTAAGCCTAAAGAAGTTCTACCGATTCAAACAGGTGTAGTTTTAAAAATTAAATCCATAAAATTAGAATTCAAATAAGGAGAATGAAAAATGGGATTATTAAGTAACGAAGGTATTGCAAGAAGAAATTTATCAGTCTTTTTCTTGATTGACATTTCAGGTTCAATGATGGGAGCACCAATTGCTGCTGTTAATGAAGCGATGGAAAAATTAGTTCCAGTAATGAAAAAACTAGACGAAGACAATGCCGATGCAGAAGTGTCATTTGGAATTTTAACTTTCGGAACAACTGTTTCATGGTTAACACCGAATGGACCAGAAAGCGTTGCTGATTTTGAGTGGACAGATGTAAATGTTGATGGATTAACTTCTTTAGGCGCTGCGTTTAAAGATCTTAATTCTAAGCTATCTACTAATGCATTCATGAAAGCAGCAAGTGCATCTTTGGCCCCTGTATTTATTTTGATCAGCGATGGTGTGCCTAGTGATGATTATGAAAAATCTTTGTCAGATTTGAAACAAAACAACTGGTTTAGATCTGGTATGAAGTTAGCCTTAGCATACGAAGATGGTGTTGATAGACAAATCCTAGAAAAATTCACTGGTACCAATGAAGCTATTATCGATATTAAAAATGCAGAAGATTTACGTAAAGTAATTCAATTTGTAACAGTTACATCGTCACAAATCGCATCTAAATCACAAGTTGCGGTTACTGAGGAAGTTAGTACTGACGATCCTTCAGGTGGGGGTGCAGATGTAGCAGCTCAAGTTACCGACGATGACGGAAATATCGATGTTGATGTAGATGACTGGGGCGAGTGGTAATATGAGTGTGCATTTGACAAACAAAACTTTTCTTTTCAGTAGATCCGTAAAAGGATTTAGCCATATTGAAAAAGGGATTCCTTGCCAAGATGCATCAGGTAATTACCCACCATCAGCCGAAAAAAATTCGAATTATCGTTTAATAGTTGTTGCCGATGGGCATGGTAGTGCAAGCAAAAGTGATATAGGGTCTAAAAAAGCGGTTAAAATTACTAAAGAAGCTATTTCATCTTTTTGTGAAGCCGAAACAAATCCGACTTATGATGATTTATATAGGTTGGCATCTTACATTGTTAACGAGTGGCATAATCAAATAGAAGAAGAACCGTGCTATAATGATGATGTCAAACAATATGGAACTACTTTGATCGTCTATGTTGAATATCTATATCAAGGAAATTGGGAAAGTTTCGGATTCCAAATAGGTGATGGAACATGTATGCAAATCTTTGAAGAAAAAGATGTGGAAAATAATTTTTTATTGCCGATGCCTAGACTATTAGACGAAGATGGGAAGCAAGAGGGAAAACCAAAACCAGCTCCATGGCACGATGAAGAGGCGATGACTTTTAACAAAACTTTTTCAATTTGTTCTAGTGATGCTATCGATAACTTTATATACTATTCATCAATTGAATTGGAGGAACCGCAACAGGCTCCGTTAGCAGTTTTTATCGGCAGTGATGGCATAGAAGATTCATTTGCATTTGATCGACAAGATAAAAATATTTATAAGTTTTACAAGCAACTTCATGAAAAATGGGAAAATGAATACGGCGATGGGGGCTTTAAAAAGACGTTAAAAAAATCCTTGCCTGAATTTTCTAAAAATGGAAGCCGGGATGATGTTAGTATAGCTGGGCTAATGAGAAGAAGTAATTAATATGAAAAGTTTAGATATAAAAGCTGTTTACGAAAAATATCCATCATTGTTTGATAACGCATTGAAGTTTGACGGCTTTTTAAGAGATTTATTTCCCAAGGACGTAAAACAACGCAATCAACTATTAATGTTGTATAAAATGGATATTGTTGAATATATCCGTAGCAATGGTAAATTAGATTCTAAAGCGGTTAAGCGCTTCGAACACAAGCTGGAGAACGAGCAAGGATTAGGCACTGATGATGCAAAAATCGCGGTGTCTAGTTTTGCGTTATTCGAAAGTATCGATGAAATTAAAGAAAGCTATGTGCCTTCTGATATTTACGTGGATGATTTCACTTTGGATGATTTTGAATTGCTTGATGAAGTGGAATATTTAGATGATTTTGAGCAATTTATTAATCCGACAATTCCAGCTGAAGAGGTAGGAATTATTATTCCTTGTGGTTGGGGCGCAAAAGATTACGGATTTAAGATTACAGGAATCGAACAAAAATATACAAGGTTAGGTTCTTCGAAAATAGGCATGAAGTCACGCAGTATATATGCTCTTGTGTTCAACTACCTTGTTCGAAATAAGGATATATCTAAGCTTGATTTACCTTTTGTTTTTAAAAATAAAAATTTATCTTTTGATTATTATGAAGTATTTAAAATCGCCATTTTGATTTTACAGTTGCTAGAAAACGAGAATATCGATAGCGATAGAATGAATTTAGAAACTGAATTCGAATCGGAAATCGTTGAAAATGCAATTGAGTTAATAAATGGATACGCAAAGTTATTTTCGAGCTTTTCGGGCTACGAAGTTAAGGATCTTATATTAGACAAGCGAAAATCGGCAATTAAAATCGGTGATGATATCAAGTTCGAAGCGCTAGAGAAAAGATATCATGCTCGACACATTTGGGTAGAACCACGAGAGATAATTTATAAATTAACTGAGAAAAACCGAGAAAATTTTGAAATATTACTACAAGAAATATCTCCTTATTTAACGTTTAAAGATGGACAATTTGAGGCTTTGCTCGATGTCTTGAATGTCAATAAGGATGCTATTTGTGTAATGCCGACAGGCAGTGGTAAATCGTTGATATTTTATCTGGCATCTTTACTACAACCGAAAATCACGACGGTTATCGTACCAACTGACATTTTACTTAAAGATCAAATTCGTAATCTATCTGAGATTCATAACTTTGATAATGTTACCCAAATAGCATTAGAAGATAGAGAAGATTTTATTGAGAATGGAAAGTTGTTTAACTCACTAGTATATGTAACGGCGAAAACGTTACAAACCTATGATGTTTTAAAATTTTTCAAAGAAAGCAACAATCATATTCAAGGAAAAAGTGAACACTCTGTAGGAACCATCGTGCTAGATGAAGTACACTGTTTGTCAAATTTAGGACATGATTTCAAACCGGAATACCTAATGTTGACAACTTATTTAGAGAGGTATTTAGACAAGGCTAATTTTATTGGATACACGGCTACTGCCGATTATACGGTTGTAAAAGATCTGATAGCTCAACTAGGAATAAAAGATGAAGAGAAACAAGTTATTTCGAGACTTAAATACGATAGAGCTATCAACTATAAATTTGAAGTTTGCATCTATGAAAGTGAGATGCAAGCTAAGGCTGTTGAAACTGCTAAACGAATGGCGGCTCTTGGAAAAAGAAGTATCTTGTTTACAAAAGATGATAGCATAACCGAAAAGTTAGTCAACGAATTTAATTGGGAAGCTGATTATATTTCGCATAACAATGCTGAAGCGTATGAAAATTTCGTGAAGCAGAATTCGAAAATATTAATTACAACTAACCGAATTGGGGTTGGAATTAATTTTGCTAATGTACACAATGTGATTCACTGTGGAATGCCGACCTCTAAAAATCAATTTGTCCAAGAAATTGGTAGGGCTGGTCGTGGCGGTGAAAAGGTAAATTCGTTCGTCTATTATTTAGACAAGAACAAAGCGCCTAAGGAGCTGTTCAAAAGAGAACAAGCTACCTTGAAAGAACCAAGCGACAATTCAGATTATGCCAAAATTGTTGAAGATATTACGAATGGATTATATAGCAAAATTTTTTTAAAAAGCACTTTTGATGCGTTTGTTCGTCAATTTGAACAAATTTCACCAAAGAAATTCTGTGTAAAGAAAGGCAATGAGCAAGATAGGAAATTCTGGTACCTGCTATGGGTTGTGGGGTTGTTAATTAACTTTTATTATTATGGAGCGGAGCAATATATTCTTGACGTCGGTATGGGATTGAAGGATAACCGAAATGTGATTTTAAAAAGAATGAAACGTGAAACGATTGAGTATTTAAAAAAAATAGGAAATTACTCAGAAGAAATGTCGAAAATTAATCAATCAACTGATATTGAAAGTTTGACAACAACGTTCGCTTCATGGTATTTCGATCGCTATGTTTACGTTCATAAAGAGATGTTCCTAGATTTCTTTGAATTCATAGAAAATTCTACTAACAAGGAAAGTTTTAAAATATCAGAGGAAATTGCTGACTTCTTTGAATTACCTTTCACAAAAATTGGTGACATTTCGAAGAAGATAAAGAGTATGTCTGTTGAACAGATAATTGAAGAAGTAGTTGGCAAGCAAAATACAACTAGTATCAATAATGTAGAGCGAGCAAATGCTGAAACTTATGATGTTAAGCTGGATATTTATCTATTTATCGCTATTTTTAAAAAGGATTATAGGTTTGATGATAAGCGATACGATCGTATTGCAGGGGTGTTAAATCATGATGAATTTTTGGGATTCGATAATTGTTTGATTAAAATATTTAAAGAATTATCGGAAGAACAAAGGTTAATAACTCTGAATAGCTTGAACGAGGAAAACGTTATTAACATTATGGATAAGTTTTACAAATATGCCGAAAAAGATATAATTTTTTACGCGTTGGTTGCGAAGAGAATAAAAGGGGAAATATAAATGAATGAGACCATTGAAAGTTTAGAAAAAGATATAGAGAATTTTCGAAAAGGAATTTTATCATCTTCTGGATTGATTGATGAGTTAAAAAAGACACAAGAAAAATTAGCGGCAATTCCAAAAGATGTTTCAAAAATTGTTGATAAAAAAAACAATGAGCAAAACGATCATTTTGATAATACTATCGAAGGGTTCAAAGTCGATACGATTAATTTGGTAGGAGAGATCAAGGAAGAAACATCGTCTTTGTGTAAAGAGATTTTATTAGCTAAAGAGTCGACTTCTGGATTCAAAGGAGAAGTGGATCATGCAATTGCAAATATGAAAAGCAGTGTTGATACAGTTGTTGCCCATATTGGAGGAGCACTTGGCAAGTACCAAGAGGCGTTAGACCAGGTAGAAGCTAAAAATCAAGAATTATTGGATGAATTGAGTGCTAAAATTGAAAATTTAGAAAAAACTAATGATGATAAATTCGCTGATTTTTCTGTTCAAGTATTTAAACGTTTAACTCAACTGGATATAAATATTAATAATGGTATAGAAAATATTCAACAAGCTAACTTCCAATATCACAGAGTGGCAGCAAAAGACGGAAAAGATAAGTGTTCTTCATATGCTGTCGGCTTTATGTTTGAAAAAGGGATTGGAATAAATAAAAACCTGACAGAAGCGGCTTCTTGGTATTTCAAAGCCCAACAGGATAGCGCCTTTAATCCTGGATTGGAGCGAGCAGGAAAAGCGCGCGCTCGCATAAAGAATAGCGCAGTTATTGCCCCAGATGTTTACAGAAGAGACAGTTAACTTTATTGGAGAAAAAACATGTATAGATATTTTGATTTTTTTGAGTTATATGCGAATGATTTAAAAAATTTAGTAGGTAAAGATCATTCTAAAGAAATAAATTCTACTAGAAAATTAATAATTAGTGATCCGGATATCGCTCTTTCGCGTTCTCGAAAAATCATCGAAACATCGCTTAAGAAGATAATGAGAAGTAAAGGTGCGGTTGTTTCTAACTCGGATAAATTAATTGATCTAATAGATTGGTTTAAAGTCCGCAAGGAGTTTAGTGAATCTATACTTTCTAAATTGCATCAGATCAGAAAAGCTGGCAATAACGCTTTGCATTCTGATGTTGTTGATTTAGACGAGGCTTTCGAAGCGCTTCGAAATTTAGATCGATTTTTTAGATATTTAATTGAAAAGTACATTGATTCTGATTATATCAGTACTATTGATATTGAGGGAACAGTATTTATTCAAGAAGAAGATGAAGAAATTCAAGAGCTGCAAACTAAACTAAATTTAGTTGATATAGATGCGCAAGAGAAAGAGGCTGCCGAAAGATTAATTAAAGATGCCAAAAAGCAAACCGATGATTTCAACGAAAAAGCTATTTCGATTGAAACGGATATGAAAAAAGTTAGAGATGAATTTTCGGAATTTCTAAAAAATAAAGGAATTGATATCGAAAGTGATGAAGCTGTTGAGCAAACAGAGAAAATTACGACACAGTATTTCGAACAAAAAACAGAAAAAATTAAAGAGAAAAAAGCAGAACTAGAAACTGAAGTTAAAGTAGTTTCCGAAAAAGTCATGGAAATATTATCCGAAAACGATTGGATAAATAAAGCTTTAACCGGAGGTGGGAATGCTACAACTAGTCAACTTCGCGCTATCGAAAATAAGCAAGAATTCGTTCAAGTCCGTGGATGTGCGGGTAGTGGCAAGACATTATGTCTTATTGCTAAGGCGATGAAAAACGTTGATGAATCGACGGATTTGTTCGCGAGTGAAAACAAGGCTATAATCGTATGCTTCAATCCAACGTTGAGACAATATTCTCAAAACATAGTGAATAACGCATGCTACAATAATAAAATCGAAGTAGTTAGCATTGATAAATACATGTATGACTTGATGAAGAAATATTATCCTAAGTTGAGCATTTGTTATTCTATTGGAACTTGGAAAACCAAGCAATTAGGCCGTCTAGATTACGTTAAACAGGCAATAGCTAACTTGAAAGCAAACCATGAAAAGAGTAATAATAGATTTTTGAATCAATTTAACGAGGAAATAGTTAAATTTCTAGAAGATGAATTTACCTTTATAGAATCTAGAGTAGAAATAGAAGGTGTAACAAAAGCGGATAAAGATACCTATCTCGAGGTCCAACGTACAGGACGCGGAGGAAAAATTATCCCGACTAAAGATGACAGAGCAATAATTTTTGATATATTTGCTCAGTTCAGAGCGTTGTTAAGAGAAAATAATCGTTATTCAATTAATGATGCTTATAGATGGCTATATGAGAAAAATGATTTACCTAAATATGCATTTATAGGTATTGATGAATCGCAAGATCTTGATTTAATAGCAATTAGATTCCTACTTAAATTAAAGCAAGAAAATTCTGGAGCAAATGCAACTCAAGTAGTCATCGTAGGGGATGAAAATCAAAAAATTTATCGAAAAGATTTCACTTGGAAGCAATTAGGGGTCAGGATGACTAAAGCTAATACTGAAACTTTACCTGATAATATGAGAAATAGTAAAGCGATAGCAGATTTCGCGGGTCGATTGATTAACGATGATACGCCGAATGAAACAATTAATTCAAAAGAAAGTTCAAGTGATACGGTCCAAATAATTGAAGCCAATGTTCAAAATTTTGCCCGGTTTGCCCTGGACGGTGTTAAAAATAATGATTCTATTCTAATGGTAGTTAATGCACATGATCGAAAAACTAAGAGTGAACTAAAAACATGCCTTATCACTCTTGGAATTACACCTATTGAAATTTTGAAGGGTAAATTTTCAGGTGTAGAAAGAGGTAAAATTTATCTTTCTAACCGTTATCAGATAAAAGGTTTAGAATTTGACGAGGTAATAGTGCCCGCTTTTAATTTCGATAGTGAATATGAAACGGACAAAGAGAATCAAAATAACCTTACTTATGTATCATTTAGTAGAGCTAGAGAAAAATTGATAATAGGTTATCAAGGAAAGAAACACCAAATACTTGACGAATATTACAAAGATTATTTCATGGATATTGAATTATTAGATTAAAGGAGGATTCCTTATGTTAGAGCCAAAAGTAGTGTTTTCTCGTTGTAGCAAAACCAAAGATTTATTTGGAGTAAGAATAGATCCGCTAAATGAAAATGAATATGTGGGTACTTGGGCATTTAAATTGCCAGAAGCCGCTTTGGAGTTAGAAGGATATGAAGATACAACGAAATCGCTTAAATTGAGTTATTTCACTAATGATTATCCTGGCTGTCCTCATTGCGAACGACCTGGTGTGTTTTTTTGTTCTTGCGGAAAGCTGAATTGTCATATCGATAATGAATCAATTACTTGCGCTTGGTGTGGCACTAGAACGGATGCATCAGAATTAGTACGTGGAGAAATTGATGTAGCCGGTGGAGCTATGTAATTAAATGGAATATTATGCACGTAGCACGCTCGAAACGAAGCATCAAAAAATTTATGATGCATTTTATGTAAAGATTCGAAAGCTCGAAGACAAAATCAGCATAAATAAAAATTTAAACTATGATGAATGTAGAAAAATAGTGGAATGTATATCCGCTGATCATCCGGAAATTTATTGGTTTGGAGGTTTGCTGAATTTTTCTAACAATGGAACTATCCAATTTCGATACTATAATAAAGTCGAAGAGATAAAAAAGCAATTGCCTAAAATGAAAGCGATAGTAAAAAAATACAAAGAAAAAGTGTTTGGATTATCTGATTATCAAAAAGTAAAATATGCCTATGAGCTGGTCTGTAAAAGTATAGATTATGGAAAAGATAGACAACCAGAAACTAATGAATTTTTTCATCAAACAATCGAAGGTGTTTTTATTCATTCGAAAGCAGTGTGTGCGGGATTTGCCCGTGGAATGCAACTATTGCTGCAGAAAGTAGGGATAGAATCTCTATATGTAACTGGCAATGCCGAGGGCGAGTTGCACGCTTGGGTTATGGCAAAGCTAGAAGGTGAGTGGTATCATTTTGATCCTACCTATGCTCATTCAACGATTGAAAGTGGCAATTTAGTAAATTACCAATACTTTGGAATGACAGATGAAGATTCGTTGCTTTTATATAAACCAAGCGAGGGATATGTTGGCTTGCCTAAATGTACTTCTGTAACCAATAACTATTTTTATAAAGAGAATAGATTAAACGCAAAGTTATCTGTTGGTCAAACGAGGTATACAACGGAAGTTAGATATCGGATGGCATTACTTGGAATAGGGAAATTTCCTTGCACAACTTATGTTAAAGATGATGATTTTAGGACTATATTAATTGCAAAAACAAATCTTAAATAGGAGATGACAAATATGTATTTTGAGAATACACCTGAGTCAGAAAGCTTTGAGTGGCTAGACACTGATAATGGTGAGATAATGCTTGAACGCGGTAATGAGTTATATGATGTCGAAGACTACGAAGCAGCTTTTGAGTGCTACCAAAAAAGTGCTGAAGAAGGAAACTCGGATGCGGTTGCCAAATTAGCGTGGATGTATGTAACCGGTAGAGGTGTAGAAAAAGATGGGGTTAAGAGCTTCGAATTAAATCAGAAAGCTGCCGAATTAGGTAGTAGAATGGGAAAAACTAATCTTGCAATTGCCTATCGCGATGCGGCGGATGTAGTTGAGCAGGATCTAGAGAAAGCATTTCAATTGTTAAAGGAGTCGGCTGAAGAAGGTCATTCAAACGGGCAGTGGAATTTAGCTACGATGTATCGAAAAGGCTTGGGAACCGATATCGATTACGATAAATCTTTTTATTGGATTAAGCAGATCGCTGAACGCGAAGTATTCGCGGGGGCAGTTTATGATTTAGCAGAGCATTACGAAGAAGGTCTTGGAACAAAAAAAGATGAGATAAAAGCTAATTTCTATTACGCTTTAGCCCATGCATTAGATGGCGATGCTGAATGTCAGTCGGACATTGGCTTCGCTTATTTGGTGGGGCAATTAGTTTCACAGGATTATGACAAGGCATTGAAGTGGCTATCAAAAGCAGCTGAACAAGGCAATCCAAATGCGCAATCTAATCTAGGGTATTTATATGCCGAGGGAGTAGGGGTTCAATCCGATACGTCGATTGCGATTGATTGGTATTTGAAAGCAGCCGAGTCAGGTAATGCAATTGCCCAGAATAATTTGGCAACGTATTATTACCGTGGAGAAGGTGTAGAACAAAGCTTCGATGAAGCGGTATATTGGTATAAAAAAGCTGCAGATCAAGGAGATCCCGATGCGCAATTAGCATTAGGTAATGCGTACGCTTTAGGTTTGGGGATAGAAAAAAATAGCGAAAAAGCGCTAAAATTGTATGAAGCGGCAGCTAAGGGCGGCCTGAAGCAAGGAAAACAAAGTATAAAATTACTAAAAAAAGGCGGTTTCGAAGAGGATTCGTTCAATAACCTTGGCGGATGTTTTGAAACTGGTGAGCAAGGTTTTGAGATTAATTTAACAAAAGCTGCAGATATGTATCAAAGATCTGCTGAACTTGGGTCGGATATGGCGCAATGTAATTTAGGTTCACTTTATGCAAGAGGTGATGGGGTTGAGCGCTCTGACGAAAAAGCTGTGTATTGGTGGAGCGAAGCTGCTAAATCAAGAAATAAAATAGCTAAGCAATTATTAGGATTAGCAAATAAAAAAGCAACTAACCCCTATGGTAGCAAGACAACTTTGAGAGATTATATGAATAATTTTGAACTTTTTGAATTGGCTGATTCCGGTAAAAACAATTCTGGTATTGCTCAATGCGATCTTGGGAATAGGTATTATGTTGGAGAAGGTGTCGATGAAAATATAGAACTTGGCATTTATTGGTGGACTAGGGCTGCGGATAACGGGGATATAATTGCCCAACAAAACCTTGCTAACTCTTATTTATCTGGGGAAGGTGTACCTGTTAATTATCAAAAAGCAATAGAATTAAATGAGAGAGCTGCAGCTCAAGGTGATGACTTCGCAATGCTTGGTCTCGCTAAAATTTACCGAGAAGGATTGGGTGTCGATAGCGATCCTGCTAAAGCTTTAGAATGGACTTTGAAGGCGGCCCAATTAGGTTCGGTTGATGGACAGTACAATGCCGGAATGTTTTATGAAAACGGCGAAGGAACTCCGCATAATATTACCGAAGCGCTTAAATGGTATAAATTAGCAGCTGCCCAAGGTGACGGCGATGCCAACAGCAAAGTAATGGAATTAAATCATATAAATATGATATGGGAAGAAGCACAACACAGAATTACGACGGGCAGACCAACCCCAGGATCCGCTCGTATGATAGGGAATATTAATGATGAAAATGTTGTAAGAAGAATCCTAGGACAAAAAGAAATTTCACTGGAAGAAAGTGATGATATTTGGGACTCAAAGGAGAATTAAAAATAAAGCTCAGACCATCCGGTCGGGGCTTTTTTTGGTATAATAAAGGCATGAAAAAATTAAAATTATTAATCACAGCAACCTTGCTTTTAGCCGTCTTGACGGGCTGCACGGACGCAGCGAACGAGGCTCTCGACAAGACGCTCGACAGCGCAGCGAAAACCGTAAAAGAGGCAAGTCCGGAATCTTCACTGCCGGAAACTTCAACTCCGGATAGCGAAGCTGCCCCGACAGAACCGGCACCGGCACCGGCGGTGGACGAAAACGGCTTTACGGCTTATCCGCAACAGCCGTTAGCTTATAATGCGGCGAAACAGCTTGTTTTGCAACCGCTTGATGGTTTGCGACGAGCGGTGGATGCGCACATTCAGCTGAGCGATGGCGATGAGCCGGCGAGCGGGACGCGCACCGGTAGTTTTCACATCGATCCGGTCGGCTGGCACAACTACAAATTAAAGACTTCGACGGGGAAAACGGCGTGGCTTTTTGACCGTGGACACTTGGTCGGTTGGCAATTCTCTGGCCTGATGGACGAGGCGCGAAACCTCGTGCCGGAAACGAAATATTTCAACGAGGGTGGCGAAACTGGGATGAACGGCAGCAACGTCGATGCGATGTTGTTTTACGAAAATCATCTCGACAACTGGCTAGCGCTTCACCCGAATTACAAACTCGATTACCAAGTGACGCCGATGTATCAAGGTTCGGAGCTTCTTCCACGTAAAGTTCGTCTAGCTTATGTCGGTTATGACGAAAACGGGCAAACGCTTGAAATCAAACTCGGCGGCGGACACGAACAAGCAGGCGCAGGTGGCGCGACGGTCGTTTATCTCGACAACGTTTCGCCGGCTGCAAATATCGATTACGCGACCGGAATGGCGACGCAAGGATCTGGCGAAGCGGCACCAGAGGCCACTCCGGCTCAATCGGACAACGCGGCGCAAAGTCAGAGTGCGGCCGCTAACCCGACGACCGAAACCGGGCCGAGTGGCTGGGCAATTGCCCAAGAGGGTTATGTTTACGTGTCGAAGAGCGGGATTATGTATCACCGCGTGACGAACCCGGGGAATTACCAATATATGACCGAGGATGCGGCGCGCGCGGCCGGCAATCGTCAACCCATCAGAGGAAATTCCAATGCGCAGTGGTAAGATGAAAATCGCGGATTTAAAATTGACGCAGATTTACATATCGGTGGCGAAGCTTAAGGCGGTCGAGAGTTGGCTGGGCGAAGGCGATGCGTATGATCCGATTTGCATTCGTAAGTTCGGTTCGGAGTGGCTCGTGCTCGACGGACACGCGCGACTTCTAGCGCTAGCGAACCAAGGCGCGCTCGAAGTTGAAGTCGAGGTGGATCGCGATGAGTTGTCGCCGGAGCTGGCGAGGTTGTATTTGACTTGCCGAGAGTGGGCGGACGAACTTTCAATCAAGGATTTGAACGAGCGCATCCTAAACGATGACGATTATCAGAAATTATGGATTGAAAGGTGCCGGGCCGAATTAGCGGGTGCTAATTAGCGAAAAAATTTGCTTGAAGGATTTGCGGAAGCCGGTGAACATTGTCCTTTGTTAACTGAATGACAGTAAGGCCTAGCTCTGCATAAATGTTGATTTTGGTCGTATCATCGTTGAGCGAATCTTGGTCAGAGTGGTAATCTTTACCCTGATATTCGACCACCAAATTATGAGCGGGCCAATAAAAATCTGGAATTATTGAATTGCGTGGAAACTTCGGTGGAAGCGCAATTTTTTCGTTCACCAAAGGAAGCGGCAGGCCGCGTTCAATCAGCATGATGAACAATTGCAACTCAGGGGGCGAAGCGAACTTGCCCAAAACTCGCTGGGCCACCTTGTTCGTTTTGTACGGAATCCGGGAGTTGGCATCGAGAATCGGCTTGAGGCCAAGCTGCTCGTTGAACCGCAGCGTCGTATAACCCGTCAACCGCACCCCGTAGCGAATTTTATCCGGCAAGTCAAGGCTGCGAATTGTTTCGGCATACAAAAATTCAGGAGTCACCACTCTGATATCTGAGATAACATTATGCGTCAAACGCTTGTGAACATGACATTTAATTCCTCTGAAATATTCATTTTTCTTATAGCCCATTCTTGAAATTTCAATCTTTTTCGTTAAAGGATTTTTAATTCGTTTGCGATTGATAAAAAAGTCATACAGGTTCGCTATGTGTGCGCTCTCTAGAAAATTTATGGTGCTAATTCCGTATAGGTGCTCTGCTATCTTTCCAGAATAGCAAGAATCTTTTGGAAGTTTAGATTGTAGATCTTTTAAAAATTGAATGTGGATATTGTTCATAACATTTCTCCTTGAATTCGAGGTTATGTAAGTTAGGGGTCTAAAGTACATAACGCGGGGGTTAATTGCTCGTTTTTTGAGTATCGTTATGTAAGTTAAGTACCTAAGTTACATAACGACAGTGAAAACGTAGCAAACATGTGATGTGGTTATGTAAGTTAGCTAGCTAAAGTACATAACGAGGATGTAGGCGAGGGTGATGAAGGGGATAAACGGGAGTTTGCGCGTCTTAGTCAACAAAATATAGAGAATTCCCGATACTGATGCGACGAGAAGAAAAGGTGGGAAGGCGGCAAGTGGCAGGATCATCGACAGATAGACGATGATGAGGCGGTCGGCGAGGCCACAGCGCAGAAACAAAACCGGAAGTGCGTAGGGGAAATGAGCAGGAAGCCCTAAAAACAGCAAAAAGACGAGCTGCCACGAGTAGATGTAGCGGTATTTCCAATCCTGTAACGAAAGAAAGACCAAAGGTAGCGCGAATGGGAAGCAAAACGCAAAAACTTCGGCGAGCCAAAAGCGAAAAGGAATCCGGGAGCGACAAGTTCGACAGCGACCGCGCAACATCACCCACGACAAAACGGGAACCAACTCGAACCAGCGCAAAACGCGATTGCACGAATCGCATTGGGACCGCGCGCTAAAAGATAGCGAACCGCGCTCGACGTAACAGCAGAAAAACGAAGCCCAAATGGCTGAAATGATATTCATAAAAAATACCTCCTATTATATATATACGTAAAAAAAACGATTTTGTTTCATAAAATTGAAAAAAACTTCGAAAAATGTTAAAATATTGGGACAATTAACTTTTTTGGAGGCGAAAATGGGCAATTACATCGGAATCGACCTCGGCGGCACGAGCGTCAAATTCGGCATCATCTCGGCAAGTGGCGAAATCCTCAAACAGTGGAACATCCCGACTGTGCAAGGACAGATCGTCGAAGACATCGTGGCAAGTATCCGCGAAAACGCGGACTTGAGCGAAATCGAAGGCATCGGCATGGGTTCGCCGGGCGTAATCAACTACGAAACTGGAACGGTCAAAGGTGCTTACAATCTAGGTTGGGCGGATGAAACGCCAGTCAAAGAAATCATCGAACGTGAACTACAAAAAACAACGATAATCGAAAATGACGCAAACGTTGCGGCACTCGGCGAACAGTGGGTTGGCGCAGGCGAAAACGCAGACAACGTCGTGCTCGTAACGCTTGGCACTGGAGTTGGCGGCGGCGTAATTGTCGGCGGACAACTGCAACGCGGAGTCGCGGGAGCGGCTGGCGAAATAGGTCACATGTGTGTCGAAATCGACGGATACGAATGCACTTGCGGAAATCGCGGTTGCCTTGAACAGTATGCAGCGGCGACGGGATTAACGAACATCGCAAGACATTACGGCTACGCAGCCCAATTTGAAACGGCGAAAGAAATCATGGATGCAGCCCAAAAGCTCAATCCGAACGCCCTTGAAATCGTTGCAAAATTTGCGAGTTCGCTAGGCTTAGCCCTTGCCAATATCGCAAACATTTTGAACCCGAGCTACATCGTCATCGGCGGAGGGGTCAGTGCTGCGGGCGATTATTTGATTCAAATCGTCGAGGCGCACTTTCGCGAGCACGCCTATCCGGGCGTGAAACACACGACGAAACTGAGAATTGCCCAACTGGGAAATGACGCAGGAATACTTGGCGCGGCGCGACTTGCCGGCGCCGGAAAATAGAGGGAACGAAAATGAAAGCAATCGTAACAGTGGTAGGAAAAGACAAAGAGGGGATCGTGGCGGGGGCAAGTGGGAAGCTGGCCGAGCTGGGAATCAACATCCTCGATATTTCGCAAACGTTATTCGACGATTATTTCGCGATGATGATGAGCGTGAGCATTCAAGATTCAGCCGAGTTCGCTGATGTCAAAGAGCAACTTTCGACTTTCGGCGAAACAATTGGGGTAAAAATTTACATCCAAAATGCGGCGATTTTTGACGAAATGCACAATCTATAAGGTGTAAAATTCATCAATCAGAAGGGGATAAAATGAAAAAAGCTGAACAGATTTTAGAAACGATTAATATGATTGAGGAGCAAAATCTCGACGTGAGAACGATCACGATGGGGATTTCGCTTTTGGATTGTATCGATCCGGATATCGACAAAGCCTGCGAAAAAATCTACGCGAAAATCACTCGTTGTGCGAAAGATTTAGTGAAGGTCGGCGAGGATATCGAGACGGAATACGGCATCCCGATTATCAATAAACGAATCAGCGTGACGCCGATTTCAATCATCGGCGGGGCAACTGATGCGACGGATTACACGCCGTTTGCGCAAATTCTCGACAAAGCGGCGAAGGACCTCGGTGTAAGTTTCATCGGCGGATTCACGGCTTTGTGCCAAAAAGGTTATACCAAAGGTGACGAAATTCTGATCAATTCGATTCCGCGGGCTTTGGCTGAAACGGATGTCGTTTGTTCGAGCGTCAACGTCGGTTCGACTAAAACCGGCATAAATATGGACGTCGTGCGCGACATGGGTCACATCATCAAAAAGACGGCTGAACTGTCTGATATGGGTTGCGCTAAGTTGGTTATTTTCGCTAACGCAGTCGAAGATAATCCGTTTATGGCGGGCGCGTTCCACGGTGTCGGCGAGGCTGATGTCGAAGTCAACGTCGGCGTTTCGGGCCCCGGCGTAGTTGAGCGCGCGCTCAAAAAAGTCAAAGGCGAAAGCTTTGACGTCGTGGCGGAAACCGTCAAAAAAACAGCGTTCAAAATCACCCGCATGGGTCAAATGGTCGGTCGCTTGGCAAGTGAACGCTTAGGTGTTCCGTTTGGGATCGTCGATTTATCGCTTGCACCAACGCCGGCAATTGGCGATTCGGTCGCAGCGATTTTAGAAGAGATGGGACTTGAACAAGTCGGAACTCACGGCACAACAGCAGCTTTAGCACTCTTGAACGATGCAGTCAAAAAAGGCGGCGTTATGGCGTGTAATCACGTCGGCGGCTTGAGCGGAGCTTTTATTCCGGTCAGTGAAGATGCAGGGATGATTGACGCCGTTTTAAGCGGTTCATTAAACTTAGAAAAACTAGAAGCGATGACGGCGATTTGCTCGGTCGGGCTTGATATGATTGCCATTCCTGGCGATGTTCCGGCGGAGACAATTGCCGCAATGATCGCCGATGAAGCGGCGATTGGGGTGATTAATCAGAAGACGACAGCGGTCAGAATTATTCCGGCGAAGGGCTCAAAAGTGGGAGACATGATTGAGTTTGGTGGTCTGCTTGGGCGCGCGCCGGTGATGAAGGTCAACACGAATTCGTCAGCTGATTTTATCAACCGTGGCGGACGCATTCCGGCACCGATTCACAGTTTTAAGAATTAAACATATTTTTCTTAGCGATTACCGCGAGCTTGCTCGCGCAAGAGCTTAGAAAAATAGTTCGCAGAATTCCGTCAGGAATTCTACGTTCCAAAAAAAGAAAAAGGATACTGAAAATGGAATTAGCAGAAATTAGAAACTTTATCGAAGCAACGGGAGAAACTATCCTGAGCTTCAGGAGGTCTCTTTGACTTAGATAAGTTGGAGGCTGATATCGCGGAGTATGACGAGATGATGGCGGATCCGACGTTTTGGGATGACCAAAACAAGGCGAACGGCATTATCGCGAAATCGACGGAAGCGAAAAAAACTTATGAGAAATTTCATAAGTTGGAGTCGGATTTAGAGGATATCAAAGTATTATTAGAAATGCTTGAACTCGAAGAAGACGACGAAATGAATGAGGAAATCGAGAGCAACATTCACACGCTCGAAGCTGAACTTTCAAGCTATGAACTCGATTTATTATTGAACGAAGAGTACGACCACCTGAATGCGATCTTAGAAATCCACCCGGGTGCCGGCGGAACCGAGTCACAGGACTGGGGCGATATGCTTTTGCGCATGTATCAACGCTGGGCAAATCAGCACGACTTTAAAGTTGAAACGCTCGATTATCAAGCGGGCGACGAAGCTGGAATCAAGTCGGTGACCTTAGCTATCAAAGGCTACAACGCCTACGGTTATTTGAAATCTGAACGCGGCGTGCACCGTTTAGTGCGCATCTCGCCGTTTGATTCGAACGCGCGTCGGCACACATCGTTTTGTTCGATCGATGTGATGCCGGAGCTCGATGACACGATCGAAGTTGAAATTAAAACGGATGAAATCCGCGTCGACACTTACCGCGCAAGCGGGGCCGGCGGTCAGCATATCAACAAGACCGAGTCAGCCGTGCGGATCACTCACTTGCCCACGGGTCTCGTGACGCAGTCGCAGGAAGGGCGCTCGCAAATCGCCAACAAAGAGCAGGCGATGAACATGATGAAATCGAAACTTTATCAGCTCGAGCTAGAGAAACAGGCGCAGGAAGCCGCGGCGATCAAGGGCGAACAACTCGAAATCGGGTGGGGCTCGCAAATCCGCTCGTACGTGTTCCAACCGTACACGATGGTCAAGGACCACCGCACGAACTTCGAAAGCGGAAACGTCGGGGCGGTCATGGACGGCGATTTAGACGGATTTATCGACGCTTATCTGAAGAAAGAAAAACTCTAATAGCAATTAAGCCGATTTCGGTGCATTTCGAGGTCTGAAATGCAACAAAAACGCGATAAAAGCGATTAGCGCAAAATATAAGGGGCTCCCTAACCGGAAAGCCCCTTTTATGTTATAATATTAACATTATGAACATAGAAAAAAATCAACGGATCAACACCCTGTTTGACTTCTACGCGGTCCTTTTGACGCAGAAGCAGATGAATTATATCGAGCTGTATTACGTCGACGATCTGAGCCTTTCGGAGATTGCCGAGCAGTTCGAGGTCAGCCGGCAGGCGGTTTACGACAACATCAAGCGCACCGAGAAGGTGCTCGAGGACTTCGAGAAGAAGCTCGGCCTCTACTCGAACTACGTCGTGCGCGACGAGATCATCGAAGACCTTTTGGGCAAGTACCCGCAGGATGAATACCTGCAAACCAAACTACAAGAATTAAACGAATTGGAGCAATAAAATGGCTTTTGAAAACCTATCCGAACGCCTTCAGGGAGCGCTAAAACGCATCCAGGGGAAAGTTGTATCAGAAAACGATTTAAAGGAATTAATGCGTGAAATTCGCCTGGCCCTTTTAGAGGCGGACGTCAACTTAAGCGTTGTTAAAGAATTCACGAAAGCGGTTCGCACGCGCGCTCTCGGCACTGACGTAAGCGAGGCTTTGACAAACTCGCAACAAATCATCAAAATCGTCGACGAAGAGCTGACTAAAGTTCTCGGTGGCGAAACGGTTGAACTGAACAAATCTGCGAAAATCCCAACGATCGTAATGATGGTAGGTCTTCAAGGTGCGGGTAAAACGACCCTAACTGGAAAACTCGCTAAAAAACTGATCAAAGACGACAACGCTCGTCCTTTACTGATTGCTGCCGACGTCTACCGTCCGGCCGCGATTGACCAATTGAAAACGCTCGGCGAGCAAATCGGCGCGCCTGTTTTCGCGCTTGGCACAGACGTAAATCCACGCGACATCGTGAAACAGGGGTTGGCGCAAGCTGCCGCTAACAAGAACGACTACGTCTTCATCGATACGGCCGGTCGCTTAGAAATCGACGAAAACCTGATGCTTGAGCTTAAAGACATCAAGGCGCTCGCAAAACCTGACGAAATCATGCTTGTCGTTGACGCCATGACGGGGCAAGTCGCCGCCGACGTCGCTAAGAAATTCGACGAAGAACTAGATATCACCGGCGTTTCAATCACGAAACTCGATTCAGATACCCGCGGCGGGGCGGCGCTTTCGATCCGCTACATCACGGGTAAACCGATTAAATTTGTCGGGGTCGGCGAAAAATTAGACGACCTTGAAGTGTTCCATCCGGACCGGATGTCAAGCCGAATTCTCGGCATGGGTGACTTGTTAACCCTAATTGAGAAGGCACAAACGAACTACGACGAGGAAAAATCAGCCGAGTTGATGGACAAAATGCGCGAGGCGACATTTGACTTCAACGACTTCCTTGAACAGCTTGAACAAGTAAATCAAATGGGTCCACTCGAAGACATCATGAAAATGATTCCGGGGATGAACCAAGTGCCAGCGGGCGCGATGAACATCGACGAAAAACAAATGCGTCGCCAAAAAGCGATGGTCCAAGCGATGACTCCTGAAGAGCGTCGCAACCCGTCGTTACTAAATCCGAGCCGACGTCGCCGGATTGCAGCCGGTAGCGCAAACACCGTTGTCGAAGTCAACAAAATGATCAAGAGCTTCAACCAAGCGCGCGATATGATGGCGATGATGAGCGGCGGAAAAGCGTCGAAAAAAATGCAAAAAATGATGAAGCAAATGGGCATGGATCCAGGTTCGATGGGCAGAATGCCCGGTGCCGGCGGCGGAGCGGATCTAAGCCAAATGGCAAGTCAACTCGGCATTGACCCCGCAACTCTTCCAGATATGAACGCGATGGGTGGAGCGGGAATGCCCGATATGAGTTCGATGTTTGGCGGCGGACTAAAAGGAAAAGCTGCTTCGGCGATAACAAAACGTGCGCTGAAAAAAGCGATGAAAAAGAAAAAGAAATAATGACAGAAAAACTAATCAAAGAACTTTGCACTGAAAAATTAGAAAACTATAACGGGGCGGATCGCATTGAATTTTGCGACCGCCTCGATGTCGGTGGTTTGACGCCAAAACCGCAATCACTTAAAAACATCGAAATCCCCGTTTTTGTCATCATCCGAAACAGAGCTGGCGATTTTGAATTCACAACCGAAGATAAAAAAGAAATGCTCGAAAGCGTTCGCGCATGGAATGATGAAGCGGACGGATTTGTCATCGGCTCACTCAAAAATGGCGAAATCGACACCGACTTCATCAAAGAAATCCAAAAAATCACAAATAAACCTTTAACTTTTCACATGGCATTCGACGAAACAAATGACAAACTAAAAGCGATCGACGAACTCGCAAATCTCCAAATAAAAAGAATTTTAACCAAAGGTGGAAATTCGCCAGCTCCGAACAACATCCCCAAACTTAGGGAATATAACGACTACGCAGCCGGTCGAATTATCATTATGCCGGGGAGCGGAGTCACGGGCGCGTGCGCCCGTTCACTTGCCGAAAAAACGGGTTTGAGCGAACTTCACGGGACTAAAATTCTTAAAGGCGCCCTTTAAACTAGCCCTCAGATGTGATATAATTCCATAGTGTTTGATGAGAATTCGTAATGTATGATGAGGATTAGAAATGACTGATAAAAAGAATAACGATAAGGTATTAGAAGACTACTATGCGAAGATCAAGGGTGAGGTAAGCGCGAAAGCGACCGCCGAAAAAGACCCTTGGGATGCGACGATATATGATGCGGAGCCCTCTGTTTTAGCCGAAGAAGACGATTTCGGAATCGGCGAAGGACGCGCGGCAAATACGAAGAAAAAGATCCAAGGTAACCAGCGATTTATGGTGATTCTTGTGGTCCTTTTAGTAGTGCTCGCGGCGATGCCAATCGGAACGTGGTTCTACCTGCAATACGTCGACACCGGATCGGGAACGAGCGTCAAAACCTCGTCGACTTCAAAAGCTTCGGCAAGTAAATCGACGTCGAAATCATCGACTTCGGTTAGCTACCATTCGAGTGAAACTTCGACTTCGACGGAAACGTCTTCGAGTTCATCAGCAGCGGCAGATACGTCGGCGGCCGATACTTCGACTTCAACTTCGTCAGGGAAAACTTATACGATCAAGTCAGGGGATTCACCTTCAGCGGTTGCTAATTCGCACGGTTGTACTTTGGCTGAACTCGAAGCTGCGAACCCGGGTAAAGATTTTACAAAAACATTCATGGTTGGTGAAGTTATCAACTTGCCATAAATTTCAAAATAATGGGGCTCACTCGTGGGTCCCTATTTCTATGAAAAGGATTAATCATTATGCACAAATTTCAAATCGCCATCGATGGCCCAGCTTCAAGCGGCAAAAGTACCATCGCGAAAATCATCGCACGTGACTTAGGGTATATCTATGTCGATACCGGCGCGATGTACCGCGTCGTAACTTTCCTTGCTATTAAAAATGGTGTCGCCTTCGGTGATGCTGCTGCACTAGTTGCTTTGACGCGCGCTAACAAAATTAGTTTTGAAAACGTCGAAGGCGGTCAGTTGACTTTGATCAATGGTGTCGACGTAAGTGATGACATCCGTCAAACGGATGTTACGAACAACGTGTCTGAAGTTGCAGCTTTGAAAGCAGTCCGCGAAGAGTTGGTTCGCCTGCAACGCGAAATCGCCGAAACCCATCCGGTCGTTATGGACGGACGCGATATCGGAACGGTTGTGTTGCCGGATGCTGATGTAAAAATCTTTATGGTAGCTTCAGTTACTGAACGTGCGGAACGTCGTTACAAAGAAAATATCTCACGCGGTATCCCAACCGACTTAGCAGTTTTGGAAAAAGAAATCGCCGAGCGTGATTACAAGGATTCGCACCGCGCGGAATCGCCTTTGAAACAAGCGGATGACGCAATCCTAGTTGACACGACAGGAATGTCGATCGACGACGTTGTAAATCGTATAAAAGAGCTTATAAAATAATAAAAAGGGGGATTTTGACGAATTTTTTAATTTTGGCTCTTTGTCAACTGATGGGGTTTTCCAATTTTTGATAAATAGAGTTAAGCAGCAGAACTCAAATTCGTTGAGACATCGACGGATTTGAGTTTTTGTATTGTGATCACTTCTAC
>JAISJW010000033.1 GCA_031261175.1 Lactobacillales bacterium | reverse complement strand
AAAATGACCACAAATCGCGAAAAGTCCGATATTTTTAATTTTATAGCTCAGTAATTTTACCAGTTGAAAGGTAAACTACCCATTCGCAGATGTTGGTTGCGTAATCGCCGATGCGTTCAAGGAAACCAGCAACTTTAATGTATTCAGTCCCGGTAACGATTGTTTCAGCGTCTGCTTGCATGTGTTCTAGGCAGCTCTTGTAGATTTCGCGATATTTTTCGTCAACGTCGCCATCTTCTTTGGCTGCTTTCTTCGCCGCTTTGACGTCTTGCAACACGAACGAAGTCAACGTGTCGTCAACCATCGCCTTCACGTCGTTACTCATAAATTGCAACGCTTTTTCAACGTCCATAATGCGCGTTTCGCCTTTGGTCGCGATCGTCGCACGGGCAATTGAAACCGCGTGGTCACCGATGCGCTCAAGGTCGCTCGACGCTTTCATGATTGTAATAACCATGCGAAGGTCGTTGGCTACCGGCTGTTGCAGCGCCATGATTTCGAAACATTCTTTTTCGAGCTTGATTTCAAGTTCGTTGATTTTTTCGTCATCGTTGATAACTTCTTGGGCAAGTGCGCGGTCGTGGTTTACGAACGAGCGAACTGCTTTGTGCACCGCTGAGTTGGTGATATCCCCCATCTCGTGGAATCGGTTACGCAATTTTTTTAAATCGTCTTCAAATTGTTTTCTTGGCATTTTCCCTTATCTCCTATCCAAATTTACCAGAAATATAGTCTTCAGTTTCTTGTTTCTCCGGAGTTGTAAATATTTTCTTCGTATCATTATACTCGATCAATTCCCCTTCAAGGAAGAACGCCGTTTTATCACTGATCCGACCTGCTTGTTGCATGTTGTGAGTTACGATAATAATCGTATAATCTTCTTTTAATTCTAAAAGCATTTCTTCGATTTTACCGCTCGATACCGGATCGAGCGCCGAAGTTGGCTCGTCAAGCAAGATAATATCCGGCTTAACTGCTAAAACGCGGGCGATACAGATCCGCTGTTGTTGACCACCCGAGAAGCTCAAAGCACTAGTGTGCAGCTTGTCTTTGGTTTCTTCCCAAACATTTGCTTTGCGTAAACATTCTTCGACGGTAGCATCGAGAATCGCTTTATCCTTAACACCCTTCAATTTCAAACCATAAATAACGTTGTCATAAACTGAGAAAGGAAACGGATTCGGCTGTTGGAAAACCATCCCGATTTCTTTACGCAACTCAACCGTATCAACGTTTGGTGCGTAGATATCCTCGTCTTTATAGTTGATTGAACCAGTAATTGTCACCGTCGGAATCAAATCATTCATCCGGTTCAAACACCGAAGAAACGTCGATTTACCGCAACCCGAAGGTCCGATTAAAGCTGTAATTTTCTTAGGTTCAAGCGCGATATTGATACCTTTCAACGCCTCTTTTTTCGAGTAGTAAAGGTGCAAATCATTCGCTGTAATAATTGCTTCGCTCAATTCAAACCCCTCCTATCCAAAGTGTCCTGACACGTAGTCTTCAGTCGCCTGAATTTTCGGTGTCGTAAAGATTTTACGCGTTTCGTCGTATTCGATCACGTCGCCCAAATAGAAGAACGCCGTATAGTCGCTAATTCGCGATGCTTGCGCCATGCTGTGTGTCACGATGGCAATTGTGTAATCTTCCTTCAGCTTCAAAAGCGTTTCTTCAACTTGCGATGTCGAAATCGGGTCAAGGGCTGATGCTGGCTCGTCGAGCAAGATAATATCTGGCTTCATGGCAATTGTGCGGGCGATACACAAACGTTGTTGTTGACCGCCTGACAATGCTAGAGCGCTCTTGTGAAGTTCATCCTTAACTTGATCCCACAAGGCTGCTTGGCGAAGTGATGATTCAACCAATTCATCAAGTTCCGCTTTTTTCTTAATGCCGTGACGGCGTAAAGGGAAAGCGATGTTTTCGTAGATTGATTTCGAAAACGGATTTGGTTTTTGGAAAACCATTCCGATGCGTTTGCGCATTTCGTAAACGTTGATGTCTTTTTTGTTGATGTCAACGCCTTCGTAGTTGATGGCGCCGGTTACTTTACAAGTGTCGATCATATCGTTCATGCGATTTAACGAGCGCAAGTAAGTCGATTTACCGCAACCTGAAGGCCCGATTAAAGCGGTGATTTTATTTTTTTCAAAAGCTAAGTCAACACCTTTGATGGCTTCGAAATTGCCATAAAAGACGTGCAAGTCTTCGGTCGATAACGCAACCTTTTCCTTATCGATATCGATAAGGTGGCGCTGGGACCAATCGTATTTTTCTGTCATCTTTTTATCCTTTTGTCGAAGTAAGTTTCGCGTGTAATTGTTTACCTAAAATACGCGCAAGAACATTGAATAATAACACGGCAATTATCAAAACAGCACTAGCAGCTGCGGCGACTTGCGCCCCGTCTTGAACCGTTCCTTCTGAGCGGATTTTCCAAATGTGCACGGCAACTGTTTCCGCCGGTCTGAAGATCGAAAGCGGCGAGTGCGAGTGCAGCGGATTCCAGTCGTTGAAGTCGAGTTTCCATTCGTTCGAGCCGGCCGTGAAGATCAAGGCTGCGGCTTCCCCGAAGATACGCCCTGCCCCTAAAATCACCCCAGTGATAATCCCTGGTAGCGCTTCGGGTAAAATAACGCGTAGTACTGTTTCGATGCGAGTCAAACCTAAGGCAATTCCCGCTTCGCGTTGAGCGTTTGAGACTGTTTTTAAAGATTCTTCGACGTTACGCGTTAATAACGGCAGGTTGAAGAAAGTTAATGCCAACGCTCCCGAGATAACCGAGTAACCAAAGCCTAATTGGAAACCGAAGAACAACATCCCGAACAAGCCGACAACCACTGATGGTAGCGAGCTCAAAACTTCGATTGCTGTTCTGATGACGTCAGTCAAAAAGTTTTTACGAGCGTATTCTGATAAATAGATCCCAGCTCCAAGCGACAACGGGAAGCTGATAATTAACGTGATAAATAATAGATAAAACGAGTTGAATAATTGGTCTTGAATCCCTCCGCCCGCTAAAAAGTTTTCGCTTTTAGACGTTAAGAAGTGTGGAGTGACGTGAGGCAGTCCACTTGCCAAGATGTAGATAAGCAGAGCGCCCAACAATAGGACGATAAAGCCGGCGACGGCGTAAATGACGCGCGTTGCGATGGCGTCGATGCGTTTTGCGTTAAACATTATTTCATCGCCCCTTTCCTACCGATCAAGCGGATAATGATGTTGAAGACAAGCGCCATGAACAGAAGAAGTAGCGCAAGTGACCAAAGAATATTATATTGAACCGTTCCTGGAACTTGGTTTGAGATACCCATCGTCAGAATCGACGTCAAAGTCGAAGCAGGCGTTGTCAAGCCTTGCGGCATTGCAGGCATATTCCCGATAACCATTTGGACGGCAAGTGCTTCCCCAAAGGCGCGAGCCATTCCGAAAACGACTGCCGTCATAATTCCGCTCGTCGAAGCGCGCAGAACAACCTTCCAGATTGTTTGCCAGCGCGTAGCTCCTAGGGCAAGTGACGCTTCGCGGTAATTACGCGGAACGGCTTTAAGCGAGTCGATACTCATAGTTGTAACGGTAGGTAAAATCATAACAAATAAAACCACGGCACCGGCTAAGATACTTTGACCTGATCCGCCGAAGATTCCGCGCATGAATGGCACGAGGATACTTGCCCCGATGAATCCGTAAACGACTGACGGGATACCGACTAGCAGTTCGATTACCGGTTGAAGGATTTTGCTGCCGGCTTTCGGTGCGATTTCGACCATGAAGATGGCTGCAGCGATGGCAAATGGCGTCGCAAATAGAGCTGCGATTAACGTTACGCCGATCGAGCCAAGGAACATTGGAAGTGCCCCGAATTGGTAGTTCGCTGGGTTCCAAGTTGAGCTGAAGAGGAAGTTAAAGAAGTTAACGCCCTCGGGTTTACTTGCCGACTGGGGCGAAATAAACGATGTTAAGCCGTAGTTTGCGATGAAGAAGAAGATCGAGCAGACAATGACTACGATGAGTGCGATACATAGGAAAGTGATAGCTTTTCCGATGAATTCTGTGCGATTTCTTTTACCTTTAGTTGTTAGATTAGTGTTCAACTTGTATTTCCCCTAAAAATTTTTTAAAAAAAATGAAGGTCGCAAGCGACTTCATTTTAAAAGTTCTACAAGATTTTTTAATTCTTCTTTTTTGTATTCAGTCGTGACGATTTCCCGCATCTCGCCAGCAATGAATTCAAAAGGTCGAAGACGATTAATAAAATCTATCTTGTCAGCAAAGGCTAGGTCTTTTTTTGCAAATTTCCTAGCGCAATAGTTGACTAACTCGTCTTTATTTACTTCGTAGCCGCAGCGTTTAAACTTCTCACACTTGAGTGCGATGCGTTTTTTTAGCCGCTGCGAATCTAAGAAAGAAAGCTTATTCTGCGATTGGTGATTCATTAACGCTCACCACCTCTACCGCTTCAGCTACGTGATCAACTGTTTTTAGCGCTGCTAGATCGAAATCTAAAAGCACGCCGTCGCAGTCGATTGTAACAATTGCGTTTTCGTTGTCTAGCGAGTGGATCACACCGTGTAATCCGCCGATAGTAACAACTTTGTCACCTGGTTGTGTCAGTGACAGTTTGTTTTGACGCTCAGCTTGTGCTTTTTTGTTGGATCTACTTGTATAGTAGATAAATCCGACAACAACAACTGCCATAATTATGTATGTATACATTCCCATTTTGTTTCCCTCTTTTTGTTTTACTAGAAAATTATAGCATTAATTATTTCTGAAAACACTTGTTGATTTTCATGAAATTAGCTGCATTTTCTGCCTTTGCCCTTAAAACGCGATTTAAGAGATTTTTCGGGCAATTCTGCGGGGAATTGCCTTATAATCTCAAGAAATCTTTTGTTTTTATGGGTTTTTGAAGATTTTATAATTCTTAAAATTTACGTTTATTTTCTTTATCATTATAGCCATAACGATCGAAGAAAAACTCCCTAAATTCTAATAGATTATCATTTTTAATCGCCTCTCTGACGTCGCGCATTAGGTTAGTCAGGAAGTAGAGGTTGTGGTAGCTTGTCAGCCTTAGACCAAAGGTCTCATCGCACTTCAGCAAGTGACGGATATAGGCCTTCGTGTAAGTTTTGCAGACGTGACAGTCACAATTGGGATCAAGCGGCGAGAAATCCTCGGCGTACTTAGCGTTTTTCACGACTAAGCGCCCTAAGGAAGTCATGCAAGTTCCATTGCGGGCAATTCGCGTCGGCAAGACGCAGTCGAACATATCTATGCCGCGGATAACACCGTCAATTAGCGAGTCCGGCGTGCCGACCCCCATTAAATAACGAGGTTTATTTTGCGGCAATAAATTGGTCGTCCAATCCATTACTTTGAGCATGTCCTCTTTCGACTCACCGACCGAAACCCCACCGATTGAGTAACCGGGGAAGTCCATATCGACGAGCGACTTAGCACTCCACTCTCTGAGGTCTTTATAGCCAGCGCCTTGAACGATTCCAAATAATCCTTGGTCTTGTTTGCGCCCGTGAGCGTTCAGACCACGCTCAGCCCAACGACTTGTGCGTTCAACCGAACGTCTTACGTATTCGTAACTTTCGTCAAACGGTGGACACTCATCAAAACTCATGATGATGTCAGCGCCGAGATTGTTTTGAATATTGATTGCTTTTTCCGGACTTAGGAATAATTTGTCGCCGTTGATGTGGTTGCGAAAGTTTACGCCCTCTTCAGTGATTTTGCGCATGTCAGCTAGACTGAACACTTGAAAACCACCTGAATCGGTCAAGATCGCTCTGTCCCAATTCATAAACTCGTGGAGTCCGCCGGCCTTTTTGACTAGGTCATCGCCTGGTCTTAACCACAAATGGTAAGTGTTGCTCAAAATGATTCCAGCATCGATTCCTTTGTCATTATAGGCACCCGTTTTTAGTTCTTCGGGCGACATTGATTTTACACTTGCCAACGTGCCGACAGGCATAAACATCGGCGTTTCAAAGCTGCCATGCGGCGTGTGGATGATTCCAAGGCGCGCGCCGGTGTGCTTTTCTTCTTTGATTAATTCGTATCTAATTGGCATTACAGATCCCCGACCACGTATTCTTTTTTGACTTCTCCGTCGATTAAAATGCGGATTTTTTGGATACCGCTAAGTTTTAATTTTTTGATGTCATTTTCGCCTAAGACCGATTTAAGTTCAAGTTGTTTCAGAGCCGCTTCAACGAGTGGTTCAGTAAATTCTTTAACCGAAGTCGTGTCGATTCCAAGGTCAATTCTAACATCTAAGTTTTCATATGACTTAATCGGGTCTAAGATAAACGACTCTTTATCAAGTTTGATTTCGACTAAACTAGTTCCCGAAATCGCATTGGTATGGTCTTCGATCTTGTCTTGAATTTTTGTCAGATTTTGCTTAATGACGATGTTTTTAACTTGGTGAACAGCGAAACAGCCGGCGACACCGAGAATTGCCAAAACGACGATTGTCGTTACAAGTTTTTTCATTTTAGTCCTCGAAAGCTACGTTGTGGTAGACTTTTTGCACATCGTCATCCTCTTCAAGCACGTCGATCAACTTCTCGAATTGCTCCAAATCTTCGCCAGTAAGCTCGATTTCCGATTGGGGAATCATTTCAAGCTCGCTGACTTTAAATTCAGTAATTCCGTTAGCTTTTAGCGCTTCGATGGCTTTGTGAAGGTCCGCTGGAGCTGTGTAGACAGTGATGATTCCGTCTTCAGCTTCAACGTCATCAACGTCAACTTCAGCTTCTAGTAATTGTTCAAAGATAGCATCTCCGTCTTCTCCGTCGAATACAAGAACACCTTTGTTATCGAACAAGTAGCTAACCGCCCCACTGTTCCCCATGTTACCGCCGTTTTTGTTGTAGGCAGTTCTCACATTGGCAACTGTGCGGTTGTCGTTATTTGTCAACGTATCAACGATGATCATCGAACCAGCCGGTCCGAAACCTTCGTAACGTTTTGCGGTAAAGTTTTCGTCCGCACCAGATTTAGCTTTGTCGATTGCTTTATCGATTACGTGTTTTGGTACTTGCGCTTGTTTCGCGCGTTCAACTACTAAACGTAGCGTTCCGTTGATCTCTGGATCCGGATCGCCTGATTTGGCAGCAACATAGATTTCAATCCCGAATTTCGCGTAGACTTTCGAGTTTGCTCCGTCTTTTGCAGTTTTCTTAGCTACGATATTGGCCCATTTACGTCCCATTTTTATACACCTCTTTTTTTATTTAACGCTTTATTTCAATTTCAATTAGTTCTTTTGGCGCTTTGTTGAAGATAAAGCAGCCGTCTTCAGTAATCAGCAAGTCGTCTTCGATTCTGACGCCACCAAGGCCTTCGATATAGATGCCTGGCTCATCCGTGATTACCATTCCTGGTTCAATCTTATGCGGCCAACTTGGTGAAAAGCGTGGGTCTTCGTGGACTTCAAGTCCGATTGAGTGACCCAAACCGTGACCGAAATATTTACCGAACGATTTCGACTCGATATAATCGCGGGCAATTGCATCGACTTCCGCCCCGGTCATCCCTGGTTTAACTTCTTTGATGACGCGAGCTTGCGCTTCTTGAACCGTTTCGTAGATTTCAACTAATTCGCAGTCGAGTTTACCAACGCCGAACGAACGCGTGATATCGCTGCAATAGCCGTCAACGAAGCAACCGAAGTCGATTGTGACCATGTCACCTTCTTCGATGACTTTGTCACTTGCAACGCCGTGCGGCAAGGCGCTGCGCCAGCCACTGGCTACGATTGTGTCAAAGGCTAATTTTTCAGCACCTAGGCGGCGCATGAAGAATTCAAGTTCGAGCGCGACTTCTTTTTCAGTTTGGCCCGGTTGAACGAAAGTTAAAATGTGTTCGTAGGCTTTGTCAGCGATAACGCAGGCGCGCTGAATTGCCTCGATTTCATCATCTTCTTTGAAGGCACGGATTGCTTCGACCGTTCCTTCACTCGGCACGAATTTCGCCGAGATTTGGTCGTTGTATTTTGTGAATAAATCCCAAGTTAAGATGTTTTCTTCAAATGCTAATTTTTTGATATTTTCGGCTTTGACAACTTTTTCGATTTCTTTGATGAAGTAGTTTGTTTCTAGGACTTCGAAATCAACCGCCTGCTGTTTTGCTTGCGCCGTGTAGCGCGAGTCGCAGAAGAAGTAGGCTTTGGTCGCCGTCACTAAAATATGCGCCGTTGTGCCAGTGAATCCGCTCAGATAACGCACGTTGTGCGAGTTGCGGACATCGTCAGTTAGAGCTAGGTAGGCATCGATTCCTCGTTCGCCAATTGCCGCTCTTAGTTTTGCAAGTCTAGTCATTTTTCTCTTCCTTTCTCGCCACCGCGATTGAAAGTTCGTCAAGCTGCTTGTCGTCAACAGGGCTCGGCGCGTTCGACATCATATCGATCGCCTTCGCGTTTTTCGGGAACGCGATGACCTCGCGGATATTATTCTCTTTGGCAAGTAACATCACGAAACGGTCAAGGCCTAAGGCGTAACCACCATGAGGCGGGAAGCCGTATTCTAGGGCATCTAACAGGAAGCCGAATTGTTCGTGGGCACCTTCGTCCGAAATCCCTAGCGCACGTAGGTTGGCCGCTTGAAGGGCTGGTTCGTGAACGCGGAGCGATCCTCCGCCAAGCTCGTAACCGTTCAAGACGATGTCGTATGCTTGTGAGTAGACGTTAGCTAAAGCGCTACCTTTTATTTCAGGCGCCGTTGCATCCGCGTTAATCATCGCGTCCACGTCTTCGTCGTTGACGTGTGTAAACGGATGGTGCGTCGAGTAGTAACGGTTGTCGTCTTCGTTCCATTCGAACATCGGGAAGTTCGTGATCCAAAGGAATTTGAATTCGTCTTCGTTGATTAAACCAAGTTCTTGACCTAGATGGCGACGAAGTGCGTCAAGACTTGCCGCTACGACTTCTTTTTCGTCGGCGACAAATAGTAATAAGTCACCCACTTCTGCATCTGCAGCTTTTTGGATATTAACGCCGATTTCATTGTCGAAGAATTTAGCGATTGGACCTGCTAGGCCTTCGTCGGTAACTTTCATCCACGCCAAACCTTTTGCTTTATAGATTTTAGCTAAGTCTTGAAGTTTGTCGATGTCTTTGCGTGAGAATTTTTCAGCTGCGCCTTTAACGTTCAACGCTTTGACTTGGGCTGCGTTTGCGAACACGCCGAAGTCGCTAGATTTTGTAATTTCAGTTAAGTTGATGAATTCCATGTCGAAGCGGATATCCGGTTTGTCGCTACCGTAACGCTCAATTGCTTCGTCATATTCCATCACAGGGAATTCTAAGTTTTCGATTCCTTTGATGTCTTTTATGACTTTTTTGAGCAAAGCTTCGCACTCGTTCATAATATCGTTTTGGTTAACGAAAGATAACTCGACATCGACTTGGGTGAATTCAGGTTGGCGGTCGCCGCGCAAATCTTCATCGCGGAAACATTTCGCGAATTGATAGTAACGGTCGAAGCCGGCACCCATCAACAACTGTTTAGAAAGTTGTGGCGATTGCGGTAAAGCGTAGAATTCACCACCGTGAACACGACTTGGAACCAGATAGTCCCGTGCACCTTCTGGTGTTGAACGGGTTAAAACTGGCGTTTCAACGTAGATATATTCGTTGTTGTTGTAATATTCGTTCATCGAGTGCATAACTTTTGAACGCAAGATCATATTGTCGCGCAATTTTTCGCGGCGCAAATCAAGATAGCGATATTTCAGCGCCGCTTCGTCACTTGCCGAGCCGTCTAAAGTTAACGGCAGCGGTTTTGAAGCATTGATGATTTTCAGCTCGCTCGCTAAGATTTCGATGTCGCCGGTCGCGATGTTCGGGTTTTTGCTTTCGCGTTCGCGCACATTACCCGTTACTTCGATGACGTATTCTTGGCGCAACGTTTGCGCTAATTCTAGGATTTCTTTTTTGACCGTGTCGTCGAAAACGACTTGGACTACGCCTTTAAGGTCGCCTAGATCGATGAAGACAAGGCTTCCAAGGTCGCGATATTTTTTGACCCAGCCGCGCGCTGTCACGACTTGCCCAGTGTATTTATTTGTGATTTGACCACAATAATCTGTTCGCATTATTTCACCAGCTCAGCGATTTTCACCACTGACTCTTCCTTAGTTTCGTTGTTTCGCAGTTTGACGCTCTCGTCGGCAAGTTCCTCCGAACCGACGAAGATGTTGAATTTCGCATTCGCTTTGTCAGCCGCTTTGAACTGCCCTTTCAGTTTGCGTCCAAGGTAGTCGCGCTCGACGTTGTAGCCTTTAGCACGCAACTTTTCAACTAGGACTTGGCTCGGAATTTCCGTGCCGTCACCGACGTTCAGGACGAAGTAGTCGATTTGTTTATCGTCTTCGTCGTCCGGGATTAGCGCAAGCACGCGCTCGCAACCCATTGCAAAGCCAAAGCCGGGCGTTTGTTCGCCACCTAAGAGTTCGGCTAAGCCGTCGTAGCGACCGCCCGCGCAGATTGTAAGTTCGTTTCCGCCGTATGCTTCGACGGTCGTCATAATTTCAAAAATCGTGTGGCAGTAATAATCTAAGCCACGCACCATGCTTTGGTCGACGACATATTCGACATCTAATTCATCAAAAATCGCTAGGACTTTATTGAAGTGTTCTTTTGAAGTTTCGTTCAAATAGTCTAGAACTTGTGGCGCGTTTGCGGTGATCTCTTTGTCCTTTTTATCTTTCGAATCAAGGATTCGTAAAGGATTCACATCAAGACGACGTTTCGAATCCTCGCTCAAATCATCTTTGAAAGGTGCCAAATAATCAAGCAAGGCCGTGCGATATGCATCGCGCGATTCTTTATCGCCGAGCGAGTTGATCGCAACTTTCAGATTTTTGAAGCCTAGTTTTTTGTAGAATTTAATTGCCAAGTAGATGCTTTCGGCGTCGACAAGTGGCGACGCGCTGCCGAGGATTTCCAAGCCGATTTGGTTGAATTGTCTCATGCGCCCTGCCTGTGGGCGTTCGTAGCGGAACATCGGGCCTTTATACCACAATTTTACCGGCTTCGGAACTTCCGGGGCGAACAATTTGTTCTCGATATAAGCACGGACCACGCCGGCCGTCCCTTCCGGACGTAGCGAAATGTGGCGCTCGCCTTTGTCGTAGAAGTCGTACATTTCTTTGGAAACCACGTCGCTCGTTTCGCCCGACGAGCGAGAGAAAACTTCGTACGCTTCGAACATTGGAGTTCTGATTTCTTCGATGTTATTTTGAGCAAAAACCTCGGCCGCAGCCGCTTCTAATTTCTGCCATTTTTTCGCTTGAGCTGGCAGAATATCCGCCGTCCCTTTAGGTCGCTGAAAAGCCATAAATAAAGCATCTCCTCAAATTTATATATTTACTGATTATACCAAATTTCGCCCCCTACTTTCAATGTAATTAACTCGATTTTTACAAATGTTTTCAAAAGAAAAAGCTCGGCGATTAGCCGAGCCTTGTTTAACCCCTCATAGCTTGTCTTAAATCTTTCATAAGCGCATCTGCTTCATTGTTCGGCAAAATCACATCAAGGTCTCTTGTTCTAGATTTTATCCCGATAGTAATATAAACTGTAGAGTGCGTTTTCGAGTACCCATCACTCGTAAGTACCTCCCAAAGGGACTGCTCTGTGTTATACGTTTTAACCTTACTAAAAGAAACTAACTCTGCTGCTCTAAAAGTAATTCCTTTCACGCTAATCATACCATTTCTGTAATATTTACCCATTGTATTTATCCTCCAAGTTTTTTATGGATATTAAAGATCCTTGTCTTATTCCTTCTAAACTTATTTTTTCGGAACAGTATTCTTTTTCGTTCTTATCAATAACTACAAGACGAGCTGTCCCTTCAATGCCTTTAATTGCATTGTATAAGCTTTCTCTCATATCGATTTTTCTTGTTACAGCTTCTCTAGCATTTAAAACTATTGTTGAATCTTGATCCAACGATAAAATACTCCACTCGTTTTCCGCATCTTCACATTTTAATCTCCATTCATCAACGACAATTTTTTTGCTTGATCCATTAACGACAGTTCCGTGAAGCTCGCACCATCCGTGATCTACATCGTCTTCTTCGAAGCAATAATTAATGCTAGCTCTAACTTCTATATTTCCCATTTTATTTATCCTCCTAGTATTGTTTAAATACAAGTATTTAAACACATCTTATTCTATAATTATAGAATTTGCTTCCATCGGGTGTATAGGTTTTTTGCACCTCGTTGTTAGAGTTGAAAATTTATTTTCGCCGCGGGGCTTAATTGCCCTTTAGATTTCGATTTTTCGCGCGCTTTTTATGCTAGAATTGACTCATAGAAATTGGAGGAATTTTCATGATCACAGTTGGAGAATACCTAGGCACGCGCCTGTTGCAACTCGACGTCGAGCACCTGTTCGGCCTCCCCGGCGACTTCGTCTTGAATTTAATCGAGCAATTAATTGCGGCAAGTCACGACGGCAAGCAACTCGCTTGGCTTGGCGGAACAAACGAACTCAACGCGTCATACGAAGCCGACGGCTACGCGCGCTCGTTCAAAAAAATAAGCGCTTTGGTTACGACTTACGGAGTCGGCGAACTTTCAGCGATTAACGGGATCGCTGGGGCTTACGCGGAAAACGTTCCGGTTTTACACATCGTTGGAATTCCGGCGACGAATCAACTTGAAACTGATAATTTTTATCACCACATGTTAGGCGATGGTCACTTTGATCACTTCGCTAAGGCTGCTCAAGAAGTCACAGATGGCGGATTGTTTATCGACTTGCGCGAAGCTGCGACGCCTGAAAACATTCCTGATTTAATCGATGATTTATTGTTAAAAATTTTGGCTAACTCGCGCCCAGGCTATATCGGCGTTCCGGTTGATATCGCAACAACTATGGTGTCGACAGCTAATTTGCGCACTGAATTAGTCGTTCCCGAATCTTTGGATGATGTTGAAAATTATACTAACGATTTACGTGCGACTTTATCTAAGGCTTTCGAAGCTGGCGCTGAGAACTTTACGATTTTAGCTGGTATGCTTAGCTACCGTCAAAACGTTATCGATGATTTGCGGAGAATTGCCCGAATTAATGGCGCCCAAATCGCCTCGCAACCCAACGCCAAAGGGATTATCCCGCGTGACGACGTCGGCTCTCTTGGAATTTATATGGGCGAATTTACGGACTCGCCGAAAACTTTCGAAGCTGTCGAAAACGCACGCCCATTGATTTTGGTCGGAACTATTTTGAGCGATTTACTTTTGGGTCAATTCTCGCATAAATTTGATTATCCGAATTCGATTGAGTTAAATATCGGAGATGCTCGCATTGAAGATCGCACTTACTCGCTGACGATGTCACAAAGTGTTCCGATTTTAGTTGACGTCTTGAACGAACTTTCAGATAAGTTCAATTTACAGCCGGTTCACGGTTTGGATAACGTCGAGCCTGCGAAATTAGAATATACTGGCAAATTAACGCACGACCACATCTGGGATAGCGCGCAAAAATTAATCTATGCCGCTCGCGAAGATGTTATCGTAACCGCCGATGCCGGAACTTCTTTCTACGGAGCGCTTCCTTTAGAACTTCGTGAAAACGACTTATTCCTAGGTCAAATTGTTTGGGCTTCAATCGGTTATTCGATTCCCGCTACCGCCGGTGTTGTTCATGCCCTACCTAATATCCGCCCTATCATCTTCGTCGGCGATGGCGCGGCCGAGCTGACAATTCAAGATTTGAGCAACCTCTATAAATACGGAAACAAACCGATTGTCTTCTTGTTAAACAACGATGGCTACACTGTCGAGCGTTTGATTCGTGATCCAAAAGCTAAATATCACGAAATCACTTCGTTCAACTGGAAAAAGCTAGCTGAAGGTTTCGCTGGCGACACTCCGATTTATACAAAAACTTTGACGACCGCTCGCGAGATGCAAAAAATCGTCAAAAAGTTAGTCAAACTCGACAAACCAGCCTTTATTGAGTTGATGTTAGACAAAACTGATGCTCCCCAACAGATGAAAAACGTCTTCGGATTCAAGAATTAATTTTTGCGAGTATAAACTCGCTGTTTTCGATTAAAAACCGAACGAAAATGCCAAGTTTATACTCGCAAAAATGGTTGTATACTTTCTAATGGGGTTTGTTCGAAAACTCAAAAGACATATTGATTCCAATTTCTGATAAAATGATTTTACACTACTAAAATCAACCACAAGAAAGAGGAGAATCAATATG
>JAISJW010000006.1 GCA_031261175.1 Lactobacillales bacterium | reverse complement strand
AAGTTCGAACCGGGCAAGTGAAACGGATGCTTATAATTCATTATCAAAATTACGTAAACCGCCGAGATTGTGCTGTATTCGCCATCGTATTGATCGCTGAAATTGGTAGCTCCGTAGATTTGCGCTCGGCGCAAGAAGGTTTTCTGTTTCGCATTTTGCATTTCGACAATCACTATTTCGCCCGATTCAAGTTCAACTTTGATGTCGACAGCTGATGCGATGACTTTGTTTTTCTTCGATGCTACTTTAGCTTTGCGGTACTCGTGGATATTGTACGGATTCATAATTCGCACAATTCTTTTGACCGGCAGCCCCGTAATCTCGCGAACCATCCCTTCTAGCACGTGTTTACTTTTCTTGCTTCCAAAGACTTGCTTGAAAATCAAGTCGTATTTCGGAACCAATGGTACTTCTTTTGTGATTTTTTTCATATTTACCTCTTTCTTTCTGGGATAATTTTTTACCCCTACACTATATATATACGTATTTTTTTGCGTTTTGTTACATTTTCGGGCAAAAAAGTTCGATTATTTTTTCCTTACTGTTTTTTAGGGCGTTTTCTAGGGGTTTCAGACCTCGAAAGTCCTAAAAAAGCCGTTAAAAAACAGTAGGCGGTTTTTAGTGGCCGAATTGAGTTGGATAAAAGGGGGCTTTTGGCGTTTTGTGGTCATTTTTAACCGAAAATGACCACAAAACGCAAAAAGTCCGCACGGAGCTGTTTTAACTTGCCAAAAAAAGTGAAAAATCACGATGATTTTTCACTTTTTCTTTCTATATAGACGATTTACCGGTTGGAATCCCCAAATCAGGGCGGTCGCAACTAGAAGCGCGCCGAAAAGGTAAGGGTTTTTGTTGAAGACGACTGCGAGAAGCAGCGTTACGGTTCCTAAGATGTTATCCATTATTTGATCACCGCCAATGAGTCAGACATATAGATGCTGTGGTCGATGACGAAGCCGATTTCGGTTGTGTCGCTCAACGGTTCGCAGCATTCTTTCTTCTCGACGAGTAGCGGTTCCTGTTCGACTTGGATGCCGTCGCCGAATTCGTAGACCGCCGTTACCTCTTCTAAATCGAGCGGTTGCGTCTTCGCAAGTTCCGGAAACTCCTCGAAGAAGCCACCCGAGTGAGCCACTTTAACATCGGGCAAGTCAGCCGTCTCAGCCGTTTCTAATTCGACCGAGCCTTCTTCATCGTGCTCGAAGGCTTCGATTGAAGGGATTCCGGTGAACTTGCCAGCCGCAGTTGTTGTCACACCTGCCGCCGCGTTAAGCAACACAGTTTCGTTGTTCGACGGAATTGCCGCTGCGTTGTCGACGTTGCCCGCCTCGCGAATTGCCTCAGCGTCGGTCAGGGCTTCCATCACGTTGAGCTTGAAGAACAGCACGACCGCGGTGATAATGAACAGGGCCGCGATGACGAAGCACGCGATCGAAATGATTTGAAATGTATTCATATTTTAATCTCCAAAGACGGTTGCTAGAGCAGCCATCACTTCCCCGAGGCGACTCGACAGATCCATTGCGATCTGCGCTACCTTCGGATTTTTATAGTTTGAGTTGTTGAGGTTGCGATAAACCTCGTCTACTAGCGCCTCCACCCTCTCCTCAGGCAAGTACTCGGCGTTCGCCGTGCAGAAATCGATGGTCAATTCATATAGTTTGACTTGAGTGTATTCGCTCATTTTATCACTTTTAGCCACCAGTTTTTCAAGCGACGTTAAGTATTTAACATAGTCCGGTTTGATGCTGAGGTCGACTTGCGCTTTGCGAATTTGAGTCGCAACCGTGCAGATTTCCACGTAGTCTTTCGCTTTAGCCGCCTCGAAGTACGGTAGCGCCGCTTTCATCCGCGTCCCTTCGTCACCGTATGTATAGTAGTAAAGATATAATTTTCCGAGCTCGAGATTGAGTTTCGGGTCAGTAATTTTGCTTGGCAAGTGGTGTTTCAAGTTCGTTTCTTCTTTAGGGGTGAACTTGTCGTCATGCTCAATTTGCGCGATTCGCTCGAACGCCGTTTCGCGCTCCGGCGCATGCGTTTCAAGTAGAAATACGCCGAAAGCCAGAAAAGCTAACGCTACGAAAACAAACGCTATCAACAATTTAATTTTTCTGATGCGTTTATGAACGTTCTCACTTTCAAGTTTTTTATAGCGTTTCAGATCAGCTATCATCTCATCCATCGAATGATAACGGTCATCCGGATTCGTTTTACAAGCTTTTTGAATGACGTAATTCAGCCCGCTCGAATAGCCCCACTGCGTGATGTCCTGAACTTTATATGGCGGGGCCGCCGGATTAATCCCTGTCACCAAGTGATAAATCGTCGCCCCTAAATTATAAATATCCGTTTCGACTAGCGATTTGCCGCCGAACTGTTCCGGCGCCGCGTAGCCGATGGTGCCGAGACTCATCGTATCGCTCTCTGGCTCTTTTTTGAGCTCGCGAACCGTTCCGAAGTCGACAATCACAAGCTGGTCTGCCGTTTTCATCACGTTCGCCGGTTTCATATCGCAATACAAAAGCCCGTGCCTGTGCAGATGCGCGAGCGCCTTCGCGATTTGAATTGCCCAATCGACAACGATTTCCGTCTCGATTTTTTCTTCGCGCTCTAAAATACTGGATAACGTTTCGCCGTCGATGAAGTCCATGACGATTGAGAGCGTTTCTCCTTCGCTTATGACGTCGACGATACGCGGGAACGCTGGATGGTCGATTGATTTGATCGTGTCGATTTCTTTCAGACTCGAAATGTTGTTCGGGATTTTTTTGAGCGCCCATTTTTTGTTCAGCGTGTTGTCGTGAACCAAGTAAATTTCGCCCATGCCGCCCTTGTCGAGCAGGCTCAAGATTTCGTAACGTTCGTTCAACTTAGTTACCTCTCTTCACCACAATTGCCGAGATGTTGTCGGTTTCTTCGCGGGTTTCGTTCAACGTCGCAAGGTCGCCTAAAGCGATTTCGATGTCTTTTTCGCTGTTTAACTTGCCCGGTTTTAGGTAAGCGAGCATTTCGAGCTCGGTGATTTCGTGACGGAAGCCGTCGCTGCACAAGAGATATGACTCCTCGCCGTGGAGCGCAAGGCAGTCGTAGACCGGGAAGACCTTGTTGTCGAAGCCGATGCACTGGAGCAGGATGTTTTTACGCGGATCTTTAAGGGCTTGATCAGGCGTGATGATACCTTCTTTGACCTCGTGCTGAACGACCGTTTGATCCTCGGTTAAGAGCTCGATTTCCGTGTCGTTCACGCGGTAAAGACGAGTGTCGCCAACGTGAACCGTAACCGCATACTCGTCGCCAACGATCAGAATCGCTGTCAGTGTCGTGCCGAGGTGAAGCTCCGCTGATTTCCCGTAGTCGTAAATCTTGCGATTCGTCTCGCGGATAATTTTGTCGAAGTCCTCCTGGACGCGCTGCCAAGTCAAAGTCGGCATGATGTAAGGCAGGACAAGCGAAAACCACTCGTCGAACGCCTTGACGACCGTCGCACTCGCAAGCTCCCCCTTGTCGAGACCGCCCATACCGTCGCAGATGACAGCCATCACGACCTCGCCAACCGGAGTCCGCGCGCTTTTGAGACACAAGCTATCTTGGTTTATTTTCTTGACGATGCCCGCCGTTGTGGCATACCCAATCACGTTCTTCATTCGCACTCGCTCCCTCTAAAAGATATTCTCCATTCTACTATTTTTTCGGCAATTTTTCAACGATTTTCCGGTGTAAAAATACCTACTGTTTTTTAACGCGATTTTTAGGAGTTTC